>NZ_CP093845.1:2986271-3286271 GCF_024732245.1 Dietzia sp. B32
AGTAGCCCGCGTTGAGGGCTCGCTCGCGGATACCAGCCACTGAACAGCAGGATGAGCAGAGCCAAGTCGATGACCTCGCCGCCGTAGAACATCAGTTGCGCGCCAATCCGCGCGCTGGCCGGATCCACGCCGGTCGGCGGGTGTCCGTATAGCCACCTACCGAGCATCGAGTGAGCGGCGATGAACAGCACCAGCACCACCGCCGGCGGCGTAGGTGGCCCGTTCGTGGACGAACTCCACGCTCGCGCCCTTGGCGGTGATCTCACCCACGATCTGCTTGAGGTCGACCAAGGAGCGAGCGAGTCGGTCCATCGAAGCAACAACAAGCTCGTCACCGTCTCGCAGGTACCCGATGCACTCAGCGAGCTTCTCTCGGCCAGTACGCGATCGCCCCGACTCCTTTTCTACATAAATCCGGTCGCACTCCCCCACCGCTTGGAGCTGGCGAGCTTCGTTCTGGTCGGCGGCGGACACTCGCACGTACGCCACCCGCTGTCCGCGTGGCCGTGACGATCGGCGGGCCGGCTTCTGTTTCCCCTCGACGATGTTCTCCGAGTCCGTCGTCTCCACGCGCAAGCCCCAGTCCAACTCGTCTCGGCGACGGAACCGTGTCTGGACCTTCCCGCGGCTGACGATGAGGACCTCTTCGCCACCGTCACCCGACCGCCCCCGCAGCGTCCCAATCCGCTCCGCTATCAAAAGGCCCCTCCGCCGAGTCTGTGTATCAATAGACTCTAGATTGTACGGGACCGCGTGTCATAATTAGGCATACCTGTGGACTTGATCGCTTTGTGGCGGTCTTCTGTGGTTACTTCTTGGCGGCGACGTACGACGTACCAATCGGGCGTTCTGGCCGAAAGGGTTAGAGCGAGTCGGCGGCTCACGGGTGGGCGGCCGGGTTTGCGTCTGTTTTGTCAGAGTCCGAATGCTCCGCCGCTGATCAGAATGAAGGCGCCTAGGCCGATCAGGACAATCGGGAACAGGATGTGTTCCCAGCGCTCCAGGACTTCGGCGATCGGTCGGCGGGTGGCGACGAACCTTGCCAGGCCCACCAGTCCCGCCACCAGCACCAGGAACACGATGCAGTAGGCGACCACGGCTCCCGGGCCCACGTTGAGAAAGACGGGGACGTAAACGCCGATGTTGTCTCCACCGTTGGCGAAGGTTACGCCGGCCACGGTCCACACGGCGACGTTCTTGCCCTCGACCTTTGCATCGTCGTCATCATCGTCCCCGCGCCAGGCCTGCCACGCGGCCCACAGTCCCAAGCCCAGTGGGATCAGCCCGAAGTAAGGGATGGCCTGCGGGGGCAGGAAGACTCCCGCGCCCAGGGAGACGAGCACAGCCACGCCGAGGATGCCGGCGAACCCGAGATACTGGCCGGCCAGAATGCGTGCGGTGGTTCCGCGTTGGCCTGCTCCGCGGGCGAAAAACAGCGACAGGACGATGATGTCGTCGATATTGGTGGCAATGAACAGGCCGATCGCCTGCAGGGCCGAGGACAGGATCACGCCTGCACCTCCGTGGCGTGACAACCCGGCACTGAGCAGTCGGGCTCCAAGCAGGAGGCGTTTTCGTTGACCGCGAGGGTGATCTCGACCAAGGAAGATAGCGACCGGGCCAAGTGCGGGTCTGCGATCTCATACCGGGTCTGGCGACCTTCGGGCACTGCGACAACGATCCCGCAGTCGCGCAGGCATGCCAGATGGTTCGACACGTTCGACCGTGTCAGCTCCAGATCCCGGGCCAGCTCCGCCGGGTAGGCCGGCTGCTCCAGCAAGGTCAGCAGTATTCGGGACCGTGTCGGGTCGGCCATCGCCCGCCCTAACCGGTTCATCACATCGACACGAGAAGCAATAGTCAGCACTTGCTGAACTATACAGCGTCTGCTGAACTGTTGTGACAACGCCCTAAAAACCTAAAGGTTGTCAAGACACTTAATCTCGTCCAGGACTACGGCCAGTTTTGAACAGGTTTCCTGGCGCTACAGGCACCCACCGGAGTCTCACTAAGTCGTCTTGACGTAATTTGTTTCAGAGCCGGCTTCGGTAGGGATTTGTGGGGCAGAATCGGGCTATGAGGCATCTGGGGTACACCCGCGTCAGCACTGCGAGTCAGGACGCGCAGTGCTCACGCGGGTGTACCCCAAGAGCCTCATGACATGATTATGACTCACAAACCCCTACCGAGCACCACCCTGCGACAGTTCACGGTGAGACGACTTCGCGAGAGGCAGAAGGTGCCCATCGGCCCATGAAGCGGTCTCGGCGTCCGGTCCCCGCCTGGTGTCTCATAAGACTGTAGGTTTTTAAGGCACATTCACGGCGCCAGGCGGGCCGCCGCGGGAGCCCTCGTCCACCCCGCTGGGGCCGCGGGTTTCAGGCGCAGCATGACGTCGGCATCTGGTTTCGGAAGAGGCCGGCCACGATGCGCAGGCTTTCGCTCATGGTCAGGTACGGCGCCCAGGTGTCGGCCAGATCGTCGACGGTCATGCCGCTTTTGATGGCGTAGGTGGCCGCCAGCATGATCTCCCCGGCCCCGTCCGCCAGAGCGTGCACGCCCAGAACCTTGCCGCTCACGGCGTCGGCGACGAGCTTCACCGCCCCGCGGGTGTCGTGCTGGACGAGCGCCCGGGGGACATCGGACAGGTCCAGGACGCGGCAGTCGCACGCGTGCCCTCGGGTGAGGGCCTCGTCCTCGGTCAACCCCGCCGAGGCCAGCTGGGGCCGGGTGAACACGACCGCAGGAAAGCCGGCGTAGTCGACCCGAGCTGCCGGCGGGTACCTGTCCTCGGTCAGGGCGTTGAGCGCGGCGGCCCGACCGCCGGCGGCGGCGGCGTAGACGTACTGGGGAGCCCCCGAGACGTCACCGGCGGCCCAGACGCGCGGGTTGGAGGTGCGCTGGGTCTGGTCGACCACGACGAAGCCGCGCTCGTCCACGTCCACACCGGCAGCGGCCAGGTTCAGGCCGTCGGTGCGGGGCAGGCGTCCGGTGGCCACCAGGACCTGCGCGCCGCGCACCTGTTCGCCCGAGTCCGTGGTCACCACCACCTCTCCTGCGGGGCCTGGTTCGCGGGCCACAGTGGTCGCGCGCTCTTCGACCACGGTGATGCCGTCGTCGGTGAAGACTTCCCGAAGTCTCTGGGCCAGCTCCGGCTCGGCGTGCGGCGCCAGACGCCCGACCACAGAGACCCGGGTGCCGAGGTGAGCGAACAGCTGGGCCTGCTCCATCCCGACGTACCCGCCACCGATAACGACCAGGGACTCAGGCAGCTCGGTCAGCTGCATCGCGGTGGTGGACGTCAGCCGGTCCACAGAGTCGAGACCGACCACCTCCGGGATGGCGGGGGTGGCACCGGTGGCGACCAGATAGGCCCGGGCCCGCAGCGCCTGGCCGTCGACGGCCAGGGTGTCCCCGTCCAGGAAGCTGGCCTGACCTGGGCGGACCTGGAAGCCGTAGGCAGCGGCCACATCGGCGTACTTCGCATCACGCAGGCGCTCGATGAGTGCGTCCTTCTGGGCCACCAGATCGCCGAGGTTCACCGGTGCGGCTGACGTTGGGGCACCTTTGAAGGGATTGGTGAGCGCGGCGTGCCGGGCCCCGGCGGCCGCCAGGAGCGTCTTGGACGGCACGCAGCCGATGTTCACGCACGTCCCGCCCAGAACACCGCGCTCAACCAGCACGACGCTCTTACCGGCCTGGCTGGCCGCGATGGCGGCGGACATCGCCGCGCCTCCTGAGCCGATCACGGCCAGATCGACGTCGTAGTCCACACCCATTTGCCCACCTTCCTTCGCGTGACCCCTCTTCAGCGTCCATAGTGGACGTTCCAGCGCAGGGGAAGGTCAAGGCGAACATGGACGAGAGCCGAGAAAGGGGCCACTGTGCGCATCGGTGAGTTGGCCGTGGCCAGCGGCACCACAACCAAGACGCTGCGCTTCTACGAAGAAGCCGGCCTACTACCTGCGCCTGAGCGCACCGCCAACGGATACCGCGACTACACCCCTGCGGCCCTGGCGCGCCTGGACTTCGTTCGCCGCGGCCGCACCGCTGGGCTCACCCTGGCCCAGATTCGCGAGATCCTCGACATCCGCGACGCCGGAGTCGCACCCTGCCAGCACGTGCACGCCCTGCTCGAAGCCCACCTGGGCGACCTGGACCGCCAAATCGCCGACCTGCAAGCACTGCGACACACCGTCGCGCACCTTCACCACAGTGCCACCACCAGCGACCCCACCAAATGCGACACCACGACCGTCTGCCGCTATCTGTGACCAGACCGGTGCTCGCGTGTATCGCCATGAGCAGATGCCGCCACAGAGCGTCGACAGAACCCCGCCATATAACGGCGAAAGCCACAGGCATACCCACCCTGCGACACAGCGTCAATGCCCAATCCTCGACCGTATCGTAAGGGTGTACCCCACAGGGGACGTGACTACGCCTCGATGCTGGCGAGCGCAGCTGAAGCCTCTCCGATCCTCACGGGTCTCGCAGCTGGCGTTCCTGGCGAGCCACGCGGCCCTTCGCCGATACCGTTGCGTCGGTTCGGGCTTCCTGGCGGCCGGAGGACACTGTCTGTTGCCCGCTGCCTTCGGCCTATCCGTTCAGCCCCGCCGCTTCGACTCTCGCTCCGGGCTCGACGCGTACAACCACGATTCCGCTTCGCCCGGCCGCACCAGCGCCGGTCCCACGAGGATCACCGCTGCCTGGCGCAGGCCAGCCGCCTCCACCTCTGCCGCGATGTCAGCGAGAGTGCCGCGCAGCTCCACGCGGTGCGAGCGGCTCGCGTTGGCCACCACCGCCACCGGGCAGTCGGCACCGTGCGTGGGCACCAGACGCTCGGCCAGCTCACGGATCCGGGTGATCGCCAGGTGCAGCACCAGCGTGGCGCCGGTGGCGGCGAAGTTCTCCA
This sequence comes from Dietzia sp. B32, assembly GCF_024732245.1. Classification (NCBI taxonomy): domain Bacteria; kingdom Bacillati; phylum Actinomycetota; class Actinomycetes; order Mycobacteriales; family Dietziaceae; genus Dietzia; species Dietzia sp. B32. Next base: position 2,991,187 of record NZ_CP093845.1, read on the forward strand.
GTGACTCCGTCGACGGCATCGCCGTCGACCGAGCCTGAACGCGGGTGAGCACCACCGACTGCACCACCTCGGGAACCGTGAGCTCCACCCCCAGCTCGGCGGCGGCCGCCGCATAGGCCGGAACACCAGGAACGACGTCCCACGGCACGCCAGCCGAGTCGAGCCGGCGAGTTTGCTCGGCGAGAGCCGAGTACAGCGACGGGTCACCCGAACACAGCCGAACCACCTCGAGCCCATCGGCGTGAGCGGCGACGATCTCGCCGATGATCCCGTCGAGGTCCAGATGCTGGGTGTCCACCAGCCGGGCCTCGGGTCGGCAGTGGTCGAGCACACCGTCGTCGAGGTACGTCCCCGCGTACAGGCAGACGTCGGCCTCGCGCAGGGACGCAGCCGCGCGCAGCGTCAGCAGATCAGCGGCGCCGGGGCCGGCTCCTACGAAGTGAACGGTCACGAGCTCTCCCCTGTTTCCGAAGTATCAGCCGCAGCGACGAATGGCTTCACGGCCGCCCACTGCACCACCGCACGGGCGGGGGCCCAGCCGGCGAACCGGCCGATCGAGTCCGCGTGCTCGACCTGGATCCTGGTCAGCTCCCCGCCGAACTCGGCGCGGGCGTCGACCACCACGCGCTCGGTCTCCAGAGTCACCGCATGCGCGACCAGCCGTCCGCCGGGACGAAGTGCGTCCCAGCACTGTCTCAGCAGGCCAGGAGCAGTGCCGCCTCCACCGATGAACACCGCGTCCGGCCGCGGCAGACCGTCCAGAGCCTGGGGCGCCCGTCCGTGGACGACCTCCAACGACGGCACCCCCAGCCGCACGGCGTTGCGCGCGACACGCGCCGCCCGCTCGGGATCGGCCTCCACCGCGATCGCCCGACATGACGGGTGGGCGCGCATCCACTCGATGCCCACCGACCCGGCGCCGGCGCCCACGTCCCACAGCAAATCACCGGCCATCGGTGCGAGCCGCGACAGGGCGGAAGCCCGCAGGTCGCGGCGGGTGAGCTGGCCGTCGTTCTCGAAGGCGTCGTCGGGCAGGCCCGGCACCAGTCCGAGCGGGTGGGCGGACGCGTCGGCCACGCACTCAACCGCCAGGACGTGCAGGGCGGGGGCCTCGTGATCGACAGCCCAGTCGCGCGCCGCGCGGGAAAACCGGGCCTCGGTCGGACTCCCCAGATCGGCGAGCACGGTCATCTCGCTCCCCCCGTATCCGGCGCCCCGGAGCGTCGCGGCGACCTCTCCCGGCGTGTTCCGATCCGCCGAGAGCACCAGCACCCGCCGCCCCGGCGCCAGCTCACGGGGCAGCGCGCGGTGGTCGCGCAGCACCGCCACGGACTCGGCCGGCCACCGCATCCTGGCGCGGGCCAGCGCGACCGAGGACACCGCCGGGAGCACCTCCACCGCGTCCGCGCCGAGCAGCTCGATCAGGGTGGTGCCGATCCCGGCGACCAGCGGATCGCCCGAGGCCAGGGCCACGATCGACCGCCCGACCCACCGCTGGAGCAGCTCCGGCAACCCGTCCCGCAGCGGCCGCGGCCACGGCACGCGTTCGGCCGTCACCTCGCCCGGAATCATCGCCAGATGACGCTCGCCGCCGAGCACCACATCGGCGCCCATGATGGCGCGACGGCGGGCCTCGTCGAGCCCCGCCCACCCGTCGCCGCCGATGCCGACGACCACCACCCGTGCATTCATGACGCGGAACCCTACCGCGACACCTGAGGCGCCCCGGGACAGGCCGTTGGGCTAGCCTCGGCACCACACAACCGAACAGACCCCACAGCACGAGGTGCCCCACGACCGCGAGAGCGGGCGGAGGGGAGAATCAGGGAAGCCGGTGAGAATCCGGCACAGGGCCCGCTACGGTAACCCGGCCTCTCAGGCGATCGCGCCCCGCGCGCACATCCGAGATGAGCCGGGAAGTCCGGAGACCGGCCTCGCGCTGACCAGCCTGGCAGACGAGAGCGGGAGCCCCCATGCCACTGCACTACCCCTTCAGCGCTGTCGTCGGTTCCGACGACATGGCGCTGGCCCTGACCCTGACCGCGGTGTCCCCGGCGGTCGGCGGCGTGCTGATCCGCGGCGAGAAGGGCACGGCCAAGTCCACGATGGTCCGCGCCCTCACCGGGATCCTGCCGGAGGTCGAGGTCGTCACCGGCGACCGCTTCTCCTCCGCACCTGACGACCGCGGCTCCGAGACCCCGGACGGGCGTATCCCCCACGACGCGCCCACCGAGCGGCGGCCCGTCCGCCTGGTCGAGCTACCAATCGGGGTGTCCGAGGACCGCATCACCGGATCACTACACCTGGAGAGTGCGCTTGCCGACGGGGTGACCGTGTTCCAACCGGGCCTACTCGCCCGCGCACACCGCGGACTGCTCTACGTGGACGAGGTCAACCTGCTCCACGACCACGTGGTGGACCTGCTGCTCGACGCCGCCGCGATGGGCCGGGTGACCGTGGAGCGCGACGGCATCTCGGTGGAGCACGCCGCGCGCTTCGTGCTGATCGGCACCATGAACCCCGAGGAGGGTGAGCTCCGGCCCCAGCTCCTGGACCGCTTCGGCCTCACCGTGGAGGTGGCCGCGCCCCGGGACCCGGAGCTGCGCGCCGAGGTGGTGCGCCGCCGGATCGCGTTCGAGGCCGACCCGGCGGGATTCGTCGCCGCCCACGCCGCCGACGAGGCCGCAGTGCGCGAGCGGATCGCCGCCGCGCGGCGCGTACTCGACCGGGTGAGACTGACCCCCTGGGCGCTGTCCACCATCGCCCGGGTGTGTGCGGGCTTCGACGTGGACGGCATGCGCGCCGACATCGTTACCGCCCGCACCGCCGCCGCCCACGCCGCATGGCAGGGCCGGACCCGGATCACCCGCGAGGACATCCGCGTCGCCGCGCGCATGGCACTGCCCCACCGCCGCCGTCGTGCCCCGTTCGATGCGCCGGGGCTCGACGAGGACCTGTTGGAACGGCTCCTGGGCGACGACGACGAGCCCGATCCCGACCCCCGGGACGAGACCGCGCCAGCCGACGACGCCGAACAGTCGGAGTCCGCAGACGAGTCCGCGTCGGCAGACACGACGGATGCCGAGTCGACCCCGGCGCGGGCCTCGGCCGAGGACGCCGGGCACGAGCACGCACCCGAGCAGACCGAGCAGACCGAGGACAGCCCCGACGCTGCCGACGCCTCCGGCACCGCGGGCACCGACCAGGCGGACGGCCACTCGGACGACGACGCCGACAGCCGAGCCGACGAGCTGCCCGGCGGACACGCCGCGGAGGACACCCCCGGCGACGGCTCGCGGTCCGACGCACCCGGGCCCATCCCGCCCGAGCCGGGCACAGTCACCGCGGCCGCGGCGCCGTACCGCACCCGCCTGCTCGCCGTCGCCGGTACCGGCCAGGGCGCGGCCGGCCGCCGGTCGAGGGCCATTACCAGCACTGGCCGCCGCATCGGCGCGGGCGCGTTCACCGGGGCCGACCTGCACCTGCCCGCCACGATCCGCTCCGCCGCGCCGCAGCAGTCCGCCCGGGGTCGCGAGGCCGGCCGCAACGGCGGTCGACTCCGGCTGGCCGCCGAGGACCTGCGCTCGGCGGTGCGCGAGGGCCGCGAGTCCAACCTCGTGCTGTTCTGCGTGGACGCCTCCGGCTCCATGGCCGCCCGCACCCGGATGGAGCAGGTCAAGACCGCGATCCTCTCCCTACTGCTGGACGCCTACCGCCGCCGCGACAAGGTGGGACTGGTGACCTTCCGCGGGTCCGCGGCCCACGTGACCCTGCCGCCCACCTCGTCGGTCGACATCGCGGCCACCCGCCTCGCGGAACTCCCAGCGGGCGGCCGGACCCCACTGGCCGAGGGACTGCTCACCGCCGCCGAGGTCCTGCGCATCGAAGGCGTCCGCGATCCGCGGCGGCGGGCCCTCCTCGTCGTCGTCACCGACGGCCGCGCCACCCACGGCCCGGACGCCCTCGCCAGGTCCCGCACCGCGGCGACCGGGCTGGCCTCCCTCGGCGTGGCCTCGGTGGTGGTGGACTGCGAGACCGGCCGCTTCCGGATGGGCCTGGCCTCCGAGCTCGCCGGGCACCTGGGCGCCGACCACGTGCCGTTGGGCGAGGTCACCGCCGAGGGACTCACCGATACCGTCCGCGCCCGCACCGCGCACCCAGGTTCCGCCGACCGCGGCCCGGCCCCGGACGACCGCATGCGACCCGGCCATCCGCGCACCGAAGGTGAGGTGGCCTGATGCCCAAGGGACAGCCGGAGATCGTGCCCGACGACGGGCTCAGCACCCGCCAACGCCGCAACCGGCCGCTGGTCATGGTCCACACCGGGCCCGGCAAGGGAAAGTCCACCGCCGCGTTCGGCCTGGCGATGCGCGCCTGGAACCAGGGCTGGGACATCGGGGTGTTCCAGTTCGTCAAGTCCGCCAAGTGGCGCATCGGCGAGCAGACCGTCATGGAACGCCTCGCCCGCCTGCACGACGAGACCGGCGAGGGCGGGCCCGTCGAGTGGCACAAGATGGGCTCGGGGTGGTCGTGGTCGCGCAAGGACGGCACCGAGGACGACCACGCCGCCGACGCCGCCGAAGGATGGGCCGAGATCAAGCGGCGCCTCGCCGACGAGCGGCACGACCTCTACCTGCTCGACGAGTTCACCTATCCCATGAAATGGGGCTGGGTGGATGTCGACGACGTGGTCGCCACCCTCGCGAACCGCCCCGGCCGGCAACACGTGGTGATCACCGGCCGCGACGCCGACCCCCGGCTGCTCGAGGTCGCCGACCTGGTCACCGAGATGGGCAAGGTCAAGCACCCGATGGACGCCGGGCAGAAGGGGCAGCGGGGCATCGAATGGTGACCGAGCTGCCGCGCATCGTGGTGGCCGCACCGGCGTCGGGGCACGGCAAGACCACCGTCGCGACCGGCCTCATGGCGGCGCTACGCCGCACCGGGCTGGAGGTCTCGGGGCACAAGGTGGGCCCCGACTACATCGACCCCGGGTACCACGCTCTGGCCACCGGGCGGGCGGGCCGCAATCTGGACCCGCACCTGGTGGGCGAGGAGCGGATCGTGCCGCTGCTGCTGCACGGCGCCGGCGCGGGAGGGGGCGCGGGCGGGACCGGGATCGGCGCCGGGCGGCCCGCCGACGTCGCGGTGATCGAGGGCGTCATGGGCCTGTACGACGGGCACATCGGCGGCGACGGGTTCGCCTCCACCGCCCACGTCGCCGCGCTCACCGGGACCCCCGTCGTGCTGGTGGTGGACATCTCCCACGCCTCGCGCAGCATCGCCGCGGTGGTGCTGGGGATGGCCTCCTTCGACCCGGCTGTGCGGATCGCCGGGGTGGTGCTCAACAAGGCTGGCTCGGTCCGCCACTCCGACGAGGTCCGACGCGCGCTGGCGCCCCTCGGCATCCCGGTGCTGGGTGTCCTCCAGCGCGACGACGACGTCACCGCCCCCTCCCGCCATCTCGGCCTGGTCCCCGCCGCCGAACGCCCGGAGGCCGCGCGCTCGCTCGACCACCTGGCCGGGAAGGTGGCCGCGTCGATCGACCTGGAGGCCGTCATGCGGATCGCGCGTGAGGCGCCGCCGCTGGCGGGCGAGGCGTGGTCGGCGGGAGCAGCGTTGGGCGGCATCGGCACTGGTGGTGTCGGCGCGGGCCGAGGCACGGCGGTGGATGACCGGGCCCACGAGGTCGACGACGACGAGGTCCGCCCGCTCATCGCCGTGGCCGGTGGCCGGGCCTTCACCTTCCGCTACGCCGAGACGGTCGAGTTGCTCGAGGCGGCCGGTTGCTCGGTCGCGCCGTTCGACCCGCTGGCCGACGAGACACTTCCCGAGACCACTGCGGGGATCTACCTCGGGGGCGGGTTCCCCGAGGTGCACGCCGCGGACCTCGCCGCCAACGCGCCGATGCTGGGGGCGCTGCGCGCGGCGACGATGGCCGGGACGCCAACGGTCGCCGAGTGCGCGGGCCTGCTCTACCTCTGTCGCACCCTCGACGGGACGCCGATGGTCGGTGCGGTCGACGCCGACGCGGCCATGGCCCCGCGGCTCACGCTGGCCTACCGCCGGTCGACCGCCGTCGCCGACAGTGTCCTGGCGACCGCCGGCACCGAGGTCACCGGCCACGAGTTCCACCGCACGGCCGTGAACCCGCCCGCCGGCGCGGCGGGCTCGCGCGCGGACGAATCGGGAGCAGCTCCCGCATGGACCAGCAGCGCCGGACCGGAGGGCTTCGTCAGCGGGTCGGTCCACGCGTCCTACCTACACACGCACTGGGCGGGGCATCCGGCGATGGCGGCCCGGTTCGCGGCGCACGCGCGGCGCTTCGCCACCGCGCGTCGGCCCGCCCGACTCGGCTAGCCGGGCCCCTTGCGGTCGCGGGCGCGTTCTGGCCGAATAGGCGTAGACCCGGCATCCGGTTCGCTGACCGCCCGGGGCGGGACGACCACCGAGGAGATCGAGATCGACGGCGACACGGCCACCGTCACGGTGGTCAACACGCTCACCGCACGCGCCGACGTGAAGGACTTCATGGGGATGTCACTGGACGAGGGGCAGACCATGACGTTGACTCTGCGCGGCCGCTACACGGTGGACGACGACCGGATCCGCGAGATCCACATCAAGTTGCTCTAACCGCGATCCTCGGGGCGCCGGCCAGGTCAGTCAGCGACGCTGGCCCACTCCGCGGCGGCAGCGGCACTGCCCACCACCGGAACGCCCGGCGCGGACCCGGGCCGCCGCACCACCACGACCGGTACGCCGAGCTCGTCGGCCACGGCCATCTTCGACCACGTGTGACCGCCGCCCGAGTCCTTGGTGACCAGCACGTCCACGCCGTGGTCGGCGAAGAGCTCGCGCTCACCCTCCACCGAGTAGGGGCCGCGGTTCAGCAGCAGTCGCCACGACGCGGGCAGCTCCACCTCCGGCGGGTCCACCACCCTGACGAGCGCGTGGTGCTCGGCGAGCGGGCCGACGAACCTGTCCAGCGACTGCCGGCCGATCGTGAGGAACGGCCGCCGGCCCACGCGGGACGCGGTAGCGGCGGCCTCGTCGTGGTCGTCCACCCAGTGCCAGCCGTCCGCACCGGGGGCGGCGACCCACCCCGGTCGCTCGAGGCGCAGCAGCGGGACCTCTGCGGCCGCGCAGGCGGCTGCGGCATTGGCCGAGATGCCGGCGGCGAAGGGGTGGGTGGCGTCCACGACCGCGGTGACGCCGGCCTCCGTGAGGTGCCGCCGGAGCCCGTCGATGCCGCCGAACCCGCCGACGCGCACCTCCCCCACCGGCAACCGGGGCCGCGCGACCCGGCCCGCCAGAGACGAGGAGAACCGCAGGCCGCCCTCCTGCAGCAGGACGGCGAGGTCGCGGGCCTCGGCGGTGCCGCCGAGGATCAGCACGCTCATCGGTCCGCCCCCGGCGGCAGCAGCGGCAGCTCCGGAGCACCCGAGCGGGCCAACTCGAGAAGCGCGTCCAGGTCGAGGTGCTCCTCGGCGAGATCGGCCAGCAGGTCGAGGCGGGCCTCGCGGGCCCGCGCGAAGCTCACCGATGACGCCGGGCGCGCACGACCCACGCCGCCACAGCCGCCGACGACCTCGGCCAGCAGCGCCGACCGGAAGCCGTCCGATTCGAGGGTTCCGTGCCACATGGTGCCGAACACGCGGCCCCGCCGGGCTCCGCCGGGGAACTCCTCGTCGTCGTCGACCCGCTCGGCCCCGCCGCCGACGCTCACCCTGCCGTGGTGGATCTCATACCCGCCCACGTCCTGACCCAGCGCACGTCCGGTGGGCAGTCGCAGGACCTTCTCGGCGCCGAAGCGAGTGGTGGCGGGAAGCAGTCCGAGGCCGGTCACCCGCGCGCCGGGCTCGCCCTCGATGCCGTCCGGGTCGGAGATCTCCCCGCCGAGCATCTGGAAGCCGCCACAAATCCCCAGCACCGCGCCGCCGCGCTCGACGTGGGAGGTGAGCGCCCGGTCGAGGCCCCGGGCGCAGAGCCAGGCGAGGTCGTCGAGGGTGGCGCGGGTCCCGGGGACGACGACGAGGTCCGCCCCCGCGAGGTCGCGGGGCTCCGTGACGTACTCCAGATCGACGTCCGCCTCCAGGCCGAGGGCGTCGACGTCGGTGAAGTTGCTGATCCGCGGCAGACGGATCACGGCCACCCGCAGGGTGGCGGCGGCGTCGGCGGCGCGGGGACCCACCGCGAGGGCGTCCTCCGAGTCCAGCCAGAGGTCGGGATTCCAGGGCAGCACCCCGTGGACCGGCCGGCCGGTGAGGTCCTCGATCTGCCGCAGCCCGGGGGCCAGCAGCGTCGGGTCGCCGCGGAACTTGTTGATGACGAACCCGGCGACCAGCCGCTGATCGGCGGGCTCGAGCAGCGCGACCGTGCCGTAGAGGGCGGCGAAAACGCCTCCGCGGTCGATGTCCCCCACCACGACGACGGGCATGTCCGCGTGACGGGCCAGCCCCATGTTGACGTAGTCGCTCGAGCGCAGGTTGATCTCGGTGGGGCTGCCGGCTCCCTCGCAGATGACGAGCTCGTGGCGGGAGGCGAGGTCGGAGTAGGCGGCGAACGCGGCGTCGGCCAGGTGGGCCCGTCCGTCGACGAAGTCGCGGGAGGACACCGACCCGGCCGGCTGTCCCATCACCACCACGTGGCTACGCCGGTCGCCACCGGGCTTGAGGAGCACAGGGTTCATCGCCGGCTCCGGGGCCACGCCCGCGGCCAGGGCCTGGATCCACTGCGCGCGCCCGATCTCGGCGGTGCCGTCCGGGCCTGTGCCGTGCGGACCTGTGCGGCGAGGGGCGGCGACCACCATCGAGTTGTTGGACATGTTCTGGGCCTTGAACGGGGCCACGTCGATGCCGCGTCGGGCGAACGCCCGACACAGCGCGGTGGCCACGACGCTCTTCCCAGAATCCGAGGTCGTACCGGCGATGAGCAGGGAGGCGACCATGGAGATCGATCCTAGTCGGGCGCTCCTGACCCGCCCGACCGGGCCGACCCGCGTCCGAGGTGGGGTCGCGGCGTGGTGGTGGGGCCAGCTGTGGTGATGAGTCGAGCGATGGTGGGGCCAGCGGGGCTCGAACCCGCGACCAGCGGATTATGAGTCCGCGGCTCTAACCAACTGAGCTATAGCCCCCCGCACGCGCCGGGTACGTCACCGGCACGCGCGGCGCAATCGTAGCAAGGCGTCAGGAGCCTCCGGCGGGCCACCAGACCGCGCGGACATCGGCCAGTCCGTCCTCGACGACAGCGGGAGGGTCATCCCACACCTGCACGCGCCTCCCGGGGGCCTCGTAGGGCGGGGACCCCGGGTCCCCGGAGCGGACGAAGTCGACCCACGACCGGTGCATCGCATCGACGAGCTCCGGCGGCGCATCCGCTCCGAGGTAGGCCCGCACGTTCGCGGCTTCCGGAACCGACCAGAAGAACGGCAGGTCCGCGCAGTGGACGGCGCCGCGGCCCTCGGCCCAGCGGAAGTCGTACACCCAGGTGGGCGCGCCGGCGGCCACCCGGGTCTCCGCCGCCCGCACGACGGTCGAGTGGATGGTCGCGGCGTCGACCACCGCCCCCACCGCCCGGCGCAGCGACTTGCCCGCCGACTGCCTGGCCAGCGCGCGCAGTCCGGTGGTGGGCAGCTCCTGGGACCGCAGGATCATCGCGGCACCCGGCACCAGCGCCGGCCCGGGGAGGGCCCGGACGACCCCCTCGAACTCCGTGGCCGTGGAGCCGATGAGCAGTGGCAGGTCGAGCCCGGGACCGCTCCCGATGCCCTCCAGGGGCGGGACCGGGACGGTGTCGTCGCCGACCGTCGGCCGGAACGGCATGAGGAAGGGATTGTCCTTGCGCAGGCGCCGGTGGAACTCGTCGACGGCACCCCGGCCGCCGGCGGCCAACTCCGCGGCGGTCGTCCCCTTGGGTGCCTGAGCGGCGGGCGATCGCAGTACCGCGGGCGACGAGGCGATCCCCCGGTGGAACAGGCCGGCCGCCAACGGCGAGGCGAGCAGGCAGAGCACCGCCCCGCCGCCCGCCGACTGACCCGACACCGTGACCTGCCCGGGGTCGCCGCCGAACGCCGCGATCTCGTCGCGGACCCACTCCAGGGCCATGATCCAATCCCGCACCCCGCGGTTGTCCGGGGCGTCGGGGAACGCGGTGAACCCCTCGACGCCCAGGCGGTAGCCCACCGAGACCACGACGATCCCGGCGCGCGCGAAGGCGGTCCCGTCGAACCAGGGCTGGTGCGACGATCCGGACTCCCAGCCGCCGCCGTGGATCCACACCAGCACCGGGTGGCCCGTGCCCTGGGCGGGAGCCCACACGTCGACGTGCAGGATGTCCGTGCCGGCGACGATCGGCTCGGGGATCGCCGGATCGGGGTCGAAGCGCAGCCGCTGCGCGGTGGCCGCCGGCCGGGTGGCGTCGCGGACGCCCGGCCACGGTTCGCGGCGGACCGGGGCGGCGAACCGCAGGTCGCCGACGGGGTCCTCGGCGTACGGAATGCCGTAGTAGCGGACCACATCCCCCAGATCGGTGCCCTTGACGCGGCCGGTGGACAGCGCGATCTCGACGTCGGTCATGGCGGCCAGATTAGCGACGACAGCTGAGATCCCCCGGCGATCACTGCTACCAAGGGGAGATGACGAGTGACAGGGACCTGATCATCGAGCGTCTGGCCGACGTGGCCGCAGCGTTGGACTCACGTGACTGGGCCGGGCTGGGCGAGCTGTTCACCGAGTCCGCGACCGGGTACGGCGCGACCGGTCGGCAGGCGATCGTCGAGAGGGTCAGGGAGCACCTCGGGGGCTGCGGACCATCCCAGCACCTGTTGGGCAACCATCGGGTGCAGCTCGCCTTCCATGGAGACGAGGACCGGGCGCGGAGCCTCACGTATGCGCGGGTCCTCCACCTCGGCGCCGGGGACCGGTCCGATCTGTCCTACGAGTGCTTCGGCGAGTACTCGGACCTGTGGACCCGGACGCCGGACGGCTGGCGGATCGACTCGAGGAGGTTCCACATCAGCTTCGACCGAGGCGATTTCCGGACACTCCAACCGGGCTGACCTCCGGGCACCTCCCATGGGAGGCGTCCACGATCTAGGACGCAACACCATGACCGCCACCTCCACGTTTGACGTCTTCGCCAGCCTCGACGGCTTCGGGTCGTACAACGACAACGGTGATTGGGGCGGCTACTGACGATTCCGGCGTGTTCGACCCCTGGGTCACCCAGATGACCACGCTGCCGACGACGGTGGTGTCAACGACCCTGGATGGTCCCCTCGACTGGCCGGACGCGGCCATCGTCAGCGGAGACGCCGTCGAGGTGGTCGCTCGCTTGAAGCAGCAATCCGACGTGTCGTTGCGCTCGCACGGCAGCTTGTCGATGAACCGGGCGCTGATGGCCGCCGGTCTGGTCGATCGGGTGCAGGTGACGGTGTTTCCCTGGCGCAGTGGGTGGGTACCCGGTTGGGATGAGCATTCGAACGTGATCGAACCCTTGTGCTAGTCCGCCTGCGTGGGTATCGTCGAATGTAAGTTCGACACCGACAGGGCGGGGGTGGAATGGTGACGACGACGAGTTCGCTGTTCGCCGTACCCGAGCCCCTCGGCATGGTCGACATGGAGGCTGTCAGCGAGGCGGCCCGTGCCGCGACGCTGGCGCAGAACCGTGCCGGGGCCACGCGGCTCGAGGCGGCACACGTCCTGGTCGACCAGTTCGCCCGGTCCGCCCAGGCCCAGGCGGACGAGGGAGGCGCCGGCGCCGGGTCGCGTCGGCCCGCGTACGCCCGGCTGGATCCGGAGGCCCGGGCCCGCGATCACCTCGTGGCGGCGTGTCAGCTCACGTGCTGGCACGCCGCGCGGTTGGTGACGGCCGGGACGCAGATCCACCGCCGGCTGCCCCGTCTGCGATCCACGGTCGACCGCGGGCTGCTGCCCGAGCAGGTGGCGGTCGATATCGCGTGTCGCCTGGCGGAGGTGCCCGACGCGATCGTGTCGGCCGTGGAGGACGAGGTGGTCGCGCGCTTCACGGACGATCTCGACGGTGGCGACCGGCCGACCCGCAACGCGGTGGACTCGGCGATCGATGACGCCGTGGAGCGACACGACCCGGCTGCCGCGCAGGACGCCGCCGCAGCGGCGGCCGCCACCCGCTCGGTCCGATTCCGCGGCGACCGGAACGGCATGGCCACGATGTGGGCCAAGCTCACCGCCGCCGATGCCGAACTCCTCCGTCGTCGCATCGAGACCGATGCGTCGGCCGCCTCGGCGGACGGACTGGACGGTTCCCTGGACCAGCTCCGCGCCGACGCCCTCGCCGCGCTCGCCGTCTATCCGCCTGCTGGTGGCCCGTCCGCGACCAGCCCCGGCCCCGGCTCCGGCTCCGGCCCCGGCTCCGGCTCCGACCCGGCCCCTGCGTCCGAGTACGACGGCATCGAACTCGGCGACGTCAGGCTCGGGGCGGACCTCCCCCGGCCCACGCTGGGCAACGCCGCGCGGGCCGGTCAGCCGATCCGCATCAGCGTGATCGCCTCCGCGGCCCGGGGCCTGCCCAACCGCGTCGAGTTCGTCCACGGCACGTACAGCAGCGTCGAATGGCTCTGCACGGAACTGCTCGAGGGCGACGACGCGAGCGTGCGGTTCGAGCTCATCGACCCCGCCCCCGGCGTGCTCGACTCCCCCGAGCACGCCCTGCGCTACGTGATCACCCCGGCGATGGCCGAGCGAATCCGCATGCGCGACGGGACCTGCCGCCACCCGGGATGCTCGGTTCCCGCCGAGGCCTGCGACGTGGACCATGTGATCGCGTTCAACACGAAGGACCCCGAGCTCGGCGGGCCGACCACCGAGTGGAACCTCGTCTGCCTGTGCCGCAAACACCACCGGGAGAAGACGTTCGGGACCAATGCCTACCGGTCCGGGCCGTTGGGTGAACTCGTCATCATCACCGACACCGGACACGAACACCGCACCAGACCCAAGGGCCCCTTGGCCCGTGCCCGTGACGCCATCTGGGAACGCGAGTGGAACGCCTTCGCCGACCGCATCGTCGCCGACGACGGCACACTCATCAATCCGCCGGGTCAGGACAGGTACGGACCCCGCAGACGGCCGGCCTGACCAACTCAGCAGTCGCCGACGCCCACCCATTCGGAGACGCCGTCGGTGAAGCGCTGCCGCTTCCAGATGGGCACCCCGTGCTTGAGCCGCTCGATGAGCTCCGAACACGCCGCGAACGCCTCGGCCCGATGCGGAGCCACAGCGACCACCACCACCGCGACCTCGCCCACCGGCAGCACGCCCACGCGGTGGACGGCGGACACGCGGACCGTGCGCCCGGAATCGGCCGCCGAGGTGTGCTCGGCCGCGACCTCGTCGCAGAGCCGGGCGAGAGTGTCCCGGGCCGTGGGGTGAGCGGAGTATGACCTCGAACTGCTCGAGAGCCGCACCCTCGACGGCCGGATCCAGGAGCTGATCTACCGGCCCACCCTGCACGCCCCACCCGGCTGACCACCCTGAAATGCAGACCAGGCCAGGGCTCGGAAGCCACTGACCTGGTTGCTGAGCTCCCCCAATTGGACTCGAACCAATAACCCTTCGATTAACAGTCGAATGCTCTGCCAATTGAGCTATGGGGGATCACTGCTGGCACCCGGCGGTGATGCCGGATACCGAGAACTCACCTTAGTGCGCCGCAGGCCGACGAACCAAATCGGCTGGTCAGGCGATATCCGGAGTAGCGCCGACCGCCTGGTTCAACAGGCCACGCCGGTACTCCTCCAGAGCCACCAGATCACCGAACAACGCCGAGTACCCCTCGGGGTCCTCGGCGGGGCTCATCCGCTGCACCTTGGACTTGAGATCCGCGATCTGACCCGAGACCCACACCTCCTGCAGACGCGCCAGGACACCGGAGATGTAGCGGGGCAACGCCTCCTCGGACACGCGCAGTGTCTCCACCGCGAGGCTCCCGACCAGTCGGCGCAGCCCGTCGTCGCCCAGCCCCTCGGAGACCTCGGCGACCCAGTTCGCGCCGCTCTTGCCGGCCGCGCACCCCCCGGCCTTCGACAGCGCCTGCGCGATCGTGGCATAGGCGGGGTGGGTGTAGCACTCCTCCGGTAGGGAGTCGAAGAGCGGACCCGCCAGGCCCGGGTACTGCAGGGCCGCCTTCACGGCCTCCCGCTGGGGCCACCGCACCGGGTCCGCCGCGGCGGGGATGGGCACGCCCGTCGGCACCTCCGGCGTCTGCGGAGCTTCGCGGCCGCCGGCCTCGTCGTCGTCGTATCCCCCACGGCCACGACCCGCGCCGCCCCCACGCTCGGCGGCGTCCCACCCCGGTCGGGCTCCCCCGCCGGGTCCACCGGGGGCACGCTTGCGCAGCCCCGGACCCGACCCGGCCGACCGCGCGCGGCCCTTCTTGCGCGCCTCCTCGCGGACGCGGCGTACCACCGTCGCAGGATCGTCCCAACCGACCCAGCCGGCGAGCTGGCGGGCGTACTCGTCACGCAGCGTCGAATCGCGGATGTCGGCCACCACCGGCACCGTGCGCCGCAGGGCCTCCACACGCCCCTCGGCGTGGTCGAGGTCGTAGTCCTCCAGCATCGACCGGATCGCGAACTCGAACATCGGCACCCGCGCGGACACGAGATCCCGCACCGCCGCATCGCCCTTGTTCTGACGCAGGTCGCACGGATCCGTCCCCGGCGGGGCCACCGCCACGAACGTCCGGCCGGAGAACTGCTGATCACCCGAGAACGCCCGGAGCGCGGCCTTCTTGCCGGCCTCGTCGCCGTCGAAGGTGTAGATGATCTCGCCGCGGAAGTAGTTGTCGTCCAACATCAGGCGCCGCAGCGTGGACAGGTGGTCCTCGCCGAACGCGGTGCCACACGCAGCCACCGCCGTCGTGACGCCGGCCGCGTGCATGGCCATGACGTCGGTGTACCCCTCGACCACGACCGCGCGGCGCTGCGAGGCGATCTCCCGCTTGGACAGGTCCAGACCGAACAGCACCTGCGACTTCTTGTAGAGCATCGTCTCGGGCGTGTTCATGTACTTGCCCAGGGTGTCGTCCTCGAACAGCTTGCGCGCGCCGAACCCGATCACCTCACCGCCGAGGTTGCGGATGGGCCACAGCAACCGGCGGTGGAAACGGTCGATGAGGGTGCCACGCGAACTCGTCTTGGACAGCCCGGCCGCCTCCAGCTCCTTGGGCTCGAACCCCTGGCGCATGAGGTGCTTGCTCATGGTGTCCCAGCCGGCGGGCGCGTACCCACAGCCGAAGTGCTGGGCCTGGGCCATGTCGAACCCGCGGTCGGTGAGGAAGGTGCGCGCCGTCTCCGCCTCCGGGTCCTGCGCCAGGCGCTCGGCGTAGAACGTCTGCGCGGCCGCGTTGGCCTGCGCCAGCCGGGACCGCGTGCCGCGATCGCGCTGGACGACCTGACCGCCACCCTCGTAGGAGATGCGATAGCCCAGCCTGTCGGCCAGCTGCTCCACCGCCTCGACGAAGCTGATGTGCTCCATCTTCATGAGGAACGCGAAGACGTCGCCGCCCTCACCCGTCGAGAAACAGTGGAAGTAGCCGTGCTGCGGACGCACGTGGAACGAGGGGGTCTTCTCGTCCTTGAACGGGGACAGCCCCTTGAGCGAGTCCGCGCCACCTGGTTTGAGCGCGACGTACTCGCCGACGATCTCCTCGATACGGGTGCGTTCGCGGATCGCGGCGATGTCCTGCTCCGGAATCCGCCCTGCCATGACGCCCAGAGTAGCCGCCTCCGGCGAGGACCGGCGTGCCCCCTGTTCGGGGCCGATACGCTGGGGCCATGATCGCCGCCCGACTCCTGCCCGCCGCCGCCCGGCGACCCCGTTCCCGGTTCAGCCAGGCCCCGGTGACAGCGCTCGCGACGGTGGTCGCGTTCCTGGCCTGCGCGCTGGTGTGGGCCGCCCCCGGCGCCTCGGCCGAGCCCCCGTCGAACCTGCAGCAGCAGCTCACCGACTCCGCGGGGGTCCTCGGCGGTGACACCCCCGAGGTGGAGAGCCGACTGGCCGAACTGCGCTCGTCCGACCAGATCCAGCTGTGGGTGACGTTCGTCGACAGCTTCGACGGGATCCCGCCCGACCAGTGGGCCCGGCAGACCGCGCAACTGTCCGACCTGGGGTCCTCGGACGTCCTTCTCGCGGTGGCCGTCGAGGACGGAAGGTACTGGTTCGAGTCCGCAGACCAGCGTTCCGATCAGCGGATCGCCGACCGCGACATCGAACCGCGCCTGGCCGTAGGCGACTGGGCGGGCGCGGTGACCGGCGCCGCCGACGGGCTCGAGCGGCAGGGCTCCGGCTCGGAGATCTCGCCGTTCGCCCTGCTGGCCACCATCGCGGTGATCATCGCCCTGGTCGTGGCAGTGGTCCTGTTCTCCCGCCGGCGCCGCACCACCCGGGCCGCCAAGCAGGCCGAGGACGCCCGCGAGATCCCCGGCGACGACACCGCGAGGATGTCCGCCCTGCCGGTGGAGGTGCTCGACGCCCGGGCCCGCTCCGGCCTCGCCGACGCCGATCAGTCGGTGGCCGCCTCCACCGAAGCACTCGAGACCGCCGCGGGCGAGTTCGGCGAGCTGCGGACCCGGCCGTTCCGCGCGGCCCTCGACTCGGCCAGGTCCGACGTCGCCGCCGCCCACGCGCTCGTCCAGCGACTCGACGACGACATCCCCGAGACACCCGACCAACGCAAGGCCATGCTGCTCGAGGTGGCCGCCCGCGCCGAACGCGCCGAACGCGGCCTGGAGGGGCAGTCCACGGCTTTCGCCGAGATGCGCGATCTGCTGATCAACGGCGCCGCCTCCGTCGACGCGCTCACCCGCCGCGCGGTCACCCTCCGCGCCCGGCTCCCCGAGGCCGAGAAGTCGATGGCGGACCTGCGCGAGCGGTTCTCGTCCGGCGTGCTCACCTCCATCTCCGACAACCTCTCCCTGGCCGCGGAGCTGCTCGACGCCGCGGAGGGTGAGACCGCACGCGCACGGGCGGCACTGGCCCGGCCCGTCGGCGAGCAGGGCGAGGCCGTGGACGCCATCACCTCCGCCGAGGGCGAGCTCTCCCGGGCCGAGAAGCTCGTCGACGGGGTGGACCACGCCGCCGACGACATCGCCACCGCGCGCCGCGACCTCGCTCCGCTGATCGAGGAGGTCGAGGACGAGCTCACGATGGCCTCGCGGCTGCTCGCCTCCACCGACGTCAGCGACACCTCCAGCCGGACCCTCACGCAGGTGGCCGCCGCCGCACGCGAGGCCGTCGACGAGGCCCGCCGTGACGGGCAGACCGACCCTCTGGGGACGTTCTCCCGACTCATCGACGTGGACCGCGACCTCGACGAGGCCCTTGCGGCCGCCGGGCACGAGGCCGAGGCGGCCAGCCGCGCCCGTGCCGCCCGCCGGGCCGCGATCACCCGCGCCGCCGGAGCAGTCCGTGAGGCCGACGACTTTATCGGCAGCCGCTCGTACGTGATCGGGCAGGCCGCCCGCACCCGCCTCGCGGCCGCGAAGAGCTCGCTGGCGACCGCCGAGGGCACGGTCGGGCCGGCCGCGTTCCCCGCCGCCGAGCGCGCCCTCAACCTCGCCCGCGAGGCCCTGCGGCTGGCGCAGAGCGACGCCTCCCGGCCCCAGTACTCCGGGGGTTACGGAGGCTACGGCGGACGGCGCGGACCCTACGGCCGCGGCGGGTCCAGCACCGGTGCGATGGTCGGCGGCATGGTCGCGGGCGCGCTGATCCAGGGAATGCTCCGCGGCGGCGGGGGCGGCTTCGGCTCCGCCCGCGGTTTCGGCGGCGGAGGCCTGGGCGGCGGCGGTGGCTTCGGTGGCGGCGGCTTCGGTGGCGGCGGCGCGGGCGGGCGGTTCTGACCCCATGACTCGTCGGCGCAGAGCCCTCATCGCGGTGGTCGCGGTGATCGTCCTCCTCGTCGCGGCCGTCGTCGCGGTGGGCGCCTGGTACCGGCCGATGCTGCTCACCGGCACCGGGTACGCCGCCCACAACGCGTGCGCCCTGCACTACCTCGCGGGCCGCGAGGACTACGGGTCAGACCTCCCGCCCAACCCGCTCGTCCCCGTCATGCGGACGTCTGTCGACGAGCAGGCCGGGACCGCGACCGCCTCGGTGCTGGGGGTGGGCTTCCGGCAGACCGCCCACGTCTCCGAGCACGGCTGCGCCCTCGGCGACCGCGCCGCGGGAGCGCAGGGCAGTGAGCCGCCCCCGCCACTGCGCGAGGACGGCGCACAGGGTGTCCGCCTGGCCGAGGCGACCGACGCCCCGGACGAGGTCTCGTCGGCACTGGATGAGGCCGCGGCGCAGGAGGGGACGCGGGGCCTCGTCGTCGTCCATCGCGGCGAGATCCTCGGCGAGCGGTACGCCGACGGTTTCGGCCCGGACACCCGCCAGCTCGGCTGGTCCATGGCCAAGAGCGTGGCCTCCACGCTCGTCGGGCGCGCACAGGTCGAGTTCCCCGACGCCGGCCTCGACCCCGCCGCCACCGGCCTGCGCCCCGAGTGGACCGACGAACGGTCGCGGATCTCGCTGGACCACCTGCTGCGCATGACGTCCGGCCTCGACTGGGACGAGGAGTACGACCTGGGCACACCCATCACCCGGATGCTCTTCCTCGAACCGGACATGGCCGCGTTCGCCGCGTCACAGCCGACCGCCCACGCCCCCGGCGAGTTCCGTCAGTACTCGTCAGGCACGAGCAACATTCTCTGCGACCTGCTGCACGAACGCACCGGACTGGGGCCGGAGATGGCCGCGGAACTGCTCTTCCGCCCGCTGGGGATGCGCAGCGCTGTCCTCGAGGCCGACGCCTCCGGCGGATCGGTGTGCAGTTCGTACCTGTGGGCGAGCCCGCGCGACTGGGCGCGGTTCGGTCGGTTCGTGCTCGACGACGGCGAGGTGGACGGACAGCGGCTGCTGCCCGCGGGATGGATGGACTACGCCACGACCGGGGTCCCGGCGGGCGGCGAACCCGAACCGTACGGCGCCCAGTGGTGGCTCAACGAGGCCGGCGACGGCTCCCCGCCCCGGTTCGCGGAAATGCCGGCGGACGCCTTCTGGGCCTCCGGGCACGACGGGCAGTACGTCGTGGTGGTCCCCTCGGCCGACCTCGTGGTGGTCCGGACCGGCTTCTCCCCCGGCTCGAGCCTCGACGCGGTGGGCGTGGAGCGACTGGTCGGCGCGGTCGTGCGCGCGGTCGGCTGACGGGGGCCCCGAGCGCGGGCGGCGGCCGGCGGCCGCGGGGTCGGGGGCGGGGGCGAGCTGCTCAGCCCCAGGCGGCCTGGATGCCCGCGCTCGCCCGGTCGACCCGCTCGAGCCGGCTCTCCGTGTACAGGGCGATCTGGTCGACGATCACCCGCATCCGAGCGGCGTCGTCCGGGGCCGAGTCCCACAGGGGCCGCAGGACCGGGTCGAGGCCCGCGGGCGCGGACTGGGCGAGGAACTCCGCCACCCGGTGGATCCGGTCCCGCTGGCGGTCCTGACGGAGGCGGTGGCCGGGGTCGCTCATGACGTAGCGCACGGCCATCGTCTTGAGCATCACCACCTCGGCCTCGACCTCCTCCGGCACCTCGAGGTCCGCGCTGTAGCGCCCGTGCGGCTTCGCGCCGTGCACCTCGCGGGTGGCGTGGATGGCGGGCATGACGAACCGGCCGACCAGCTCACTGGTCAGGGCCTTGAGCGCGACGAACCCGGTGAAACTCTCGTCGAACGGCTGCACGGCGCGCACCACCTCGAGCGAACCGAGGCGCCCGGCCGCGCGCGCCAGCTGGTCGGCGTCCGGTCCTCGGAACTCCTCGGCACCCAGTTCGGCCAGCGCCGCGACCTCCGAGCGGTCGGACAGTGAGCGCAGGTCGAGTCGGCCGGCGACGATCGCGTCCTCGACGTCGTGCACCGAGTACGCCACGTCGTCGGAGAAGTCCATGATCTGGGCCTCGAGACACCGCGTGTCCCCGGGAGCGCCCTGCCGGATCCAGGCGAGGGTGTCCGCGTCATCGGCGTACGCGCCGAACTTCCGCGTCCCCTCCCGCGGCAGCCACGGGTACTTGGTGGCGGCGTCCAGCGCCGCGCGGGTGAGGTTCAGCCCCACCCCACGGCCGGAGGCGTCGACGACCTTGGGCTCGAGCCGCGACAGGATCCGGACGGTCTGGGCGTTGCCCTCGTAACCGCCGAACCCGCGCGCGACCTCGTCCAGCGCCCGCTCGCCGTTGTGACCGTAGGGCGGATGCCCGATGTCGTGGCTCAGCCCGGCGAGGTCCGCCAGGTCCGGGTCGCAGCCCAGTCCGGCCGCGATGCTGCGGGAGATCTGGGCGACCTCGAGCGAATGGGTGAGGCGGGTCCGCGGGGTGTCGCCGTCCCCGGGGCCGACCACCTGGGTCTTGTCCGCGAGACGGCGCAACGCGGCCGAGTGCAGAACGCGAGCACGGTCACGGTCGAACGGGCTGCGCTCGCTGGCCTTCTCCCGGGCGCGGCCGGAGCCCTCGACGACCCGGCGCTCGGCGTCCGCGGCGTCGTACGCGTATCCCGTCATCCACTTCTCCTCCGGGCGTCACCGCCCCGTCATCCCTGCCGCGGCCGGGCCGGCTCATGCGACCCGTCCCGGGGCTCAGTCCGGGAAGTCCACATCGCTCCCGGCGATCCGGTGGTACTGGTACCAGAGCACCGCGCCCGTCTCACGGACGATGCCCATGATCTGGTTCTCCCGGGTCCAGACCGCCGGCCCGTGCCTGGTCGGCGAGGTCCACGCCTCCAACCCCGCGTCCCGCGCCATCATGCGCGAACGGTACGAGTGCGTGGGGTCACTGACCAGCACCACCGACTGGCCGCCCTGATCGCGCACGGTCTGAGCCACCGCTTCCAGACTGCCTTCGGTGTTGGTCCCCGTCTCCACCGCCAGGATCACCTCAGCGGGCACACCGAGCTGGGTCAGATAGGCCCGTCCGGAGCCGGCCTCGGTGTAGAGGTCCCCCGGCTGGTTACCGCCGACCGTGATGATCTGCGGTGCAACCCCCTCCTCGAAGAGCAGGGCCGCGTGCTCGAGCCGCGCCTGGAACACCGGGGTGGGGATGCCGTTGTGTTGCGCGGCGCCGAGCACCACGATCGCGTCCGCCGGCGCGCGGTCGTCGACCCGCGCGACGTGCCATACCCGGAACGAGATGAATCCGGGTATGACCAGGCACAACAGCAGTGCGATGGCCAGGAGCCAGCCGACGGCCCTGGACACCGCGCGGAGCGGGGACCGGGATCTACTCACCCGACCAGTGTGCCAGGGGACTCCGTCAGCACCCGATCAGGCGCTGCGCGAGGTACCCCTCGACCTGGTCGATCGCCACGCGCTCCTGCGCCATGGTGTCGCGCTCACGGATGGTCACGGCCTGGTCCTCGAGAGTGTCGAAGTCGACCGTGATGCAGAACGGGGTGCCGATCTCGTCGTGGCGGCGGTAGCGGCGGCCGATCGCCTGCGCGTCGTCGAAGTCCACGTTCCAGTTCTTGCGCAGCTGGGCCGCCAGGTCGCGGGCCTTCGGCGACAGGTCGGCGTTGCGCGACAGCGGAAGCACCGCGGCCTTGATCGGCGCGAGGCGACGGTCGAGCTTGAGCACGGTCCGGGTGTCCACCCCGCCCTTGGCGTTGGGGGCCTCGTCCTCGGTGTAGGCGTCGACGAGGAAGGCCATGAGCGCGCGGGTCAGACCGAAGCTCGGCTCGATGACGTACGGGATGTACTTCTCGCCCGATGCCTGGTCGAAGTACTGCAGGTCCTCCCCGGAATGGGTCTGGTGCTGCGTCAGGTCGTAGTCCGTGCGGTTGGCGATCCCCATGAGCTCGCCCCACTCGTTGCCGGAGAACCCGAACTTGTACTCGAAGTCGATGGTGCCCGCCGAGTAGTGCGCGCGCTCGTCGTCCGGGACGTCGAACCGACGCAGATTCCCCGGGTCGATGCCCAGGTCCACGAACCAGTCCCAGCAGTCCTCGACCCACGCCTTGAAGTGCTCGTCGGCCTCATCGGGCTTGACGAAGTACTCGATCTCCATCTGCTCGAACTCGCGGGTGCGGAAAATGAAGTTGCCGGGGGTGATCTCGTTGCGGAACGCCTTGCCGATCTGACCGATGCCGAACGGCGGCTTGCGACGCGCGGTGGTCATGACGTTCTTGTAGTTGACGAAGATCCCCTGCGCGGTCTCCGGGCGCAGGTAGTGCAGGCCGGTCTCGTTGTCCACCGGGCCCAGGAAGGTCTTCATCAGGCCCGAGAACAGCTGGGGCTCTGTCCACTGCCCCTTGTTCCCACAATTGGGGCAGGCGATCTCCGACATCGGGGCGTCGGACGGATGGTCCAGCTTCTTCTTGAGGGCGTAGGCCTCCTGGAGGTGGTCCTGACGCAGCCGGGTGTGGCAGGACCGGCACTCGATGAGCGGGTCGGTGAACGTCTCGACGTGGCCGGACGCCTCCCACACCTGGCGGGGCAGGATGATCGAGGAGTCCAGGCCCACCACGTCCTCGCGGCCGGTCACGAAGGTGCGCCACCACTGCTTCTTGATGTTGTCCTTGAGTTCCACGCCCAGGGGGCCGTAGTCCCACGCCGAGCGCGTGCCGCCGTAGATCTCGCCACACTGGTACACCAGTCCTCGGCGCTTGCAGAGGTTGACGACGGTGTCGATGACGGAAGCTGAGGCTGCCACGTCGGGGGTTCTCCCTTTGGTGAGTCGGTGGGCGGAGGTGTCGGGTGGACCACCTCGGCACGGGCCGGCGCCCGGGCACTTTCACCAGGGTATCCGGTCGGGGCCCCGGGTCTGGGATACTGGGGTCCCCTACCCGATACGGCGCCGGCGGCGACCGAGCCCATCAGCGAGCCCGGAAGGCGGAGACGATGCCAAGCGGACCCCGATCGACCGGATCCGACCCGGTCACGGACGTCCACGACGCCGACCACCGGGCCTCTCCCGTTCCCCTGCCACCCGAGCACGTGGTGTCCGCGGCGGGTGAACTCCTCCGCGCCCTGTCCGCCCCGCTGCGCATCGGGATCGTCCTGCAGTTGCGGGAGGGGCCGCGATGCGTGCACGAACTCGTGGACGCCCTGGGCGTCACCCAGCCACTGGTGAGCCAACACCTGCGGGTCCTCAAGTCGTCCGGGGTGGTCTCCTCCCATCGGCAGGGTCGTGAGATGCGCTACGAACTGCTGGACGGGCATCTCCTCAACATCGTCGAGGCGGCCGTCGGGCACGCCGGGGAGCAGTAGCGCGATGACCACTCCGGACAAACCCATCGGTGTGCGGTCGACGCGTCAACGCAGCGCGATCTCCGCCCTGCTCGACGAGTCCAAGGGATTCCGCTCAGCGCAGGACCTGCACGCCGAACTCCGCGAGCGCGGCGACACGATCGGGCTCACGACGGTGTACCGGACCCTCCAGTCGATGGCCGACGCTGAGGCGGTCGACGTGCTGCGGACCGACTCCGGCGAGCTCATCTTCCGGAAGTGCTCCGACTCGCACCACCATCATCTGGTGTGCCGCGTCTGCGGGTTCACCGTCGAGGTGGAGGAGCCGGGGGTCGAGGTCTGGGCCCACCGCGCGGGCCGGGCTCACGGGTTCACCGACGTCAGCCACACCGTCGAGCTGTTCGGGCTGTGCGCGGAGTGCGCGGCGGGCCAGGCGGGCGGGGCTGGCCTGGCTGACTGACCGGGCGCCCGCGAGTCAGGGGCTGGTGACGCCGCCGAAGCGCCGGTCGCGCTCGGCGTACTCCAGGCACGCCGCCCACAGGTCGCGGCGGTCGAAGTCCGGGAACAGCGTGTCCTGGAAGACGAACTCGGCGTAGGCGGCCTGCCACAGCATGAAGTTGGACGTGCGCAGCTCCCCGGACGGCCGCAGGAAGAGGTCGACGTCCGGCATGTCCGGCTCGTCGAGGAACTGGGAGAAGTTGTCCTCCGTGAGGTCCTCGGGCGAGAGTTCGCCGGCGGCCACGCGGCGGGCGAAGTCGCGGGCGGCGTCGACGATCTCGGCGCGGCCCCCGTAGTTCACGCACATGGCCAGGGTCATGACCGTGTTGTCGCGGGTGAGCTCCTCGGCCTCCTCCAGCTCCGAGATGACCGACCGCCACAGCCGGGGTCGCTGCCCCGCCCACCGCACGCGCACGCCCAGCGCGTGCATCTCATCCCGGCGCCGCCGCAGGACGTCCCGGTTGAACCCCATGAGGAACCGCACCTCCTCGGGGCTGCGCTTCCAGTTCTCGGTGGAGAAGGCGTACGCGGACAGGTACGGGATACCCATCTCGATGCAGCCCTGGACGACGTCCATGAGCACGGCCTCGCCGCGTTTGTGCCCCTCCGTGCGGGGCAGGCCGCGCTCCTGCGCCCAGCGTCCGTTGCCGTCCATGACCAGCGCGACGTGGCGGGGCACGAACTCTGCCGGGATGGCCGGCGGGCGGGCACCCGACGCGTGCGGGGTGGGTGGCCGGACCACGCTCTGCTGAGGGGCGGGACGCTTACGAAATCTGGGTAGTCCGGGCACGGGACTCCTCTGCTCGATCGACGGGGCCGACCGTGCCGCGGTCGACCAGGGGCAGGCTGCGCAGGTCTCGTTCGAGATGCCACTGCAGGTGGGCGGCGGCGATGCCGGAGGCCTGGCGCACGACGGCGGGCGAGGACATCCCCACGGCGTCCCACTCCCCCGCCAGCAGCGCGGACAGGTGTTCGGCCACGCCGGGTGAGAGCATGGCGCATCCCTGCGGGCGGCAGTGCACGCACACGGTCCCCCCGGATGCGACGTGGAAGGCCCGGTGCGGACCCACCACGCCGCAGCGCACGCAGCAGTCCAGGACGGGCTCCCACCCGGAGGCGGACATGGCGCGCAGGAGGAACGCGTCGGCGACCAGGCCCGGCTCGCGACGGTTCTCGGCCAGGGAGCGCAGGGCGTTCACGGCGAGGCCCAGCAACCGCGGGGTGGGCGCCCCCTCCTCGCCCGCGAGACGCTCGGCGGTCTCCAGGACCACGCACCCGGAGGTGTAGGCGGGGTAGTCGGCCACCAGGGGACGCGCCAGCGACTCACGGCTACTGGCCTGGCGGATCGTTCCCAGACCACTGCGGCCACGGCCCGGGGCGATCTGTACCTCCACCACCGCGAACGGCTCGAGGCTCGCGCCCATCCGGGACCGGGTGCGGCGCACGGCCCGGGCGACGGCGCGGACCAGCCCGTGCCGCTCGGTCAGCAGGGTGACGATCCGGTCGGCTTCCCCGAGGTCGTAGGTCCGCACGACGAGGCCCGTGTCGGTGAAGGGATGCATCCGGGCCTCCTTCCGGGGCGACTTCCGGGGCGGGGCGCGCACGCGGGTGCGTGCGCACTCAGGTGTCCATTGTCCCACGGGCGAAAGCCGTGGGAGAGGCTAGAAGCCCAGGCGTCCCAGCATCTTGGGGTCGCGCTGCCACTCCTTGAGGACCTTGACGTGCAGGTCGAGGTAGACCCTGGTGCCGAGCAGTTTCTCGATGCCGGCCCGGGCGGTGGTACCGACCTCGCGCATGCGCGAGCCGCCCTTGCCGAGCACGATGGACTTCTGGCTCTGCCGTTCCACGTACACGGTGGCGTGGACGTCCACCATGTCGTCGCGCCCCTCGTGCGGGAGGATCTCCTCGATGGACACGGCGATCGAGTGGGGCAGCTCGTCACGGACACCCTCGAGGGCCGCCTCGCGGATGAGCTCGGCCATCCGGCTCTCGTCGGACTCCTCGGTGATGATGTCGTCGGGGTAGAACTGCGGTCCCTCGGGCAGCAGGGTCGCGATGACGTCGGCCACCACGTCGACCTGTTCGCCCGACGCCGCCGACACCGGGACGACCTCCGAGTCCGGTCCGAGGAACTTCGACACCGCCACGAGCTGCTCCATGACCCTCTTCTTGGAGACGGTGTCGATCTTGGTCACCAACCCGAGAACCGGGGTGGTGGGGCAGAGCTTGCGGACCTGCTCGAGGATCCACCGGTCACCGGGGCCGATGCGCTCCCCGGCAGGGATGCACAGACCGATGAGGTCGACGTCGGAGTAGGTGTCCTCCACCAGCGCGTTGAGACGCTCGCCGAGCAGGGTGCGGGGGCGGTGGAGTCCGGGGGTGTCGACCAGGATGATCTGGGCGTCCGGCCGGTGCACGATCCCGCGGATCGCGTGCCGGGTGGTCTGCGGCCGGGAGGAGGTGATGGCGATCTTCTCCCCCACGAGCGCGTTGGTCAGCGTGGACTTGCCCGTGTTGGGCCGGCCCACGAAGCTGACGAACCCGCTCCGGTAGCCCTCGGGGGTGCTCATCTGTTCTCCTCGTCGTGGTCTCTGGTGTCGTCCTCATTCGTCTCGACGGGCGTCGCCACCACCGTGACCACCTTGACCCGTCCGCGCCGGTCGTGGCCGCCCTCGGCGCGCAGGTCGAGCCCGGTGGACACGACGTGTGCCCCGGGCAGCGGGACGCGCCCGAGCTCCAGGGCGAGCAGCCCGCCCAGGGTCTCGACCTCCTCGGTCACCTCGTCGGCGAACTCGACGTCGAACAGCTCGGCCACCTCGTCCAGTCCGAGCCGGGCGGACAGGCGGTAGCGCCCGTCGCCGAGGTCCTCGACGGGCGGCACCTCGGTGGTGTCGTACTCGTCGACGATCTCCCCGACGATCTCCTCGAGGATGTCCTCGATGGAGACCAGCCCGGCGGTCCCCCCGTATTCGTCGACGAGGATCGCCAGGTGGTTGTGGTCGCGCTGCATCTCGGCCAGCAGGTCGTCGATCCGTTTGGCGTCGGGCACGAACACCGCGGGGCGCATCACGTCGGCCACCGGGGCGGCGCGCCCGTCGGGGTCGTCGAGACGGGCGACGATGTCACGCAGGTAGACCACGCCCACCACGTCGTCGGAGTTGTCCCCGTCGACCACCGGGATCCGCGAGTACCCGGACTTGACGGTGAGCCGCGCGGCCTGGCCGACGGTCTTGTCCGACTCGATCCACACCATCTCGGTGCGCGGGGTCATGACCTCGCGGGCGGTGGTGTCGCCGAGCTCGAAAACCGACTGGATCATGCGGGACTCGTCGTCGGCCACCACGCCGCGCTCGCGCGCCATGTCGACGATCTCGAGCAACTCGATCTCGGAGGCGAACGGTCCGTTGCGGAAACCCCGCCCCGGGGTGACCGCGTTGCCGACCCCCACCAGGAGGGAGGCCACCGGGCCGAGGACGAACCCGACCACGGTGAGCGCGGTCGCGGAGCTCAGGGCGATCGAGTAGGCGTGTTGGCGGCCGAGGGTGCGGGGACCGACGCCGGCAACGACGTAGGCGGCGACGGTCGTCACCACGGCGGCGACGCCGAGCGCCCAGGCCGAGGAGTCGATGACGTCGTTGAACACCACGGTGAACAGCACGGCGGCCGCCACGAGGCTGAGCAGGTGCAGCAGGACGGTGACGTTGATGTACCGCGGCCGGGTGGCGAGCATCCGCGACAGTCTGGCCGCGCCGTACCGGTTCTCCTTGGCCATCTCCTCCACCCGGGCCACCGAGACGGTGCTCAGGGCGGCGTCGAGGGCGGCGAACAGTCCGGCGACGAGGATGAGCAGCACGGCGCCGACGGCCGCGGTGATGGTCTCGTTCACGAGTCAGGCGTCCACTCTCGGGGCCTCGTCGCGGTGGTCGTACCACTCACCCAGCAGCTCGTTCTGCAGGCCGAACATCTCCCGCTCCTCGGCGGGCTCGGCGTGGTCGTACCCGAGCAGGTGCAGGCACCCGTGGACGGTGAGCAACGCGAGCTCGTGCGCGAGCGGGTGGCCGGAGCTGGCTGCCTGGTCGGCGGCGAAGGCCGGGCACAGCACGATGTCGCCGAGCATCGCCGGGCCGGGCTCGGGCAGGTCGGGCCGCCCACCGGGGGTGAGCTCGTCCATGGGGAAGCTCATGACGTCGGTGGGGCCGGGCAGGTTCATCCACGTCACGTGGAGATCGGCCATCGTGTCCTTGTCGACGAGCGTGATCGACAGCTCGGCGGCGGGGTGGACGTCCATCCGGGCGATGACGAACGCGGCCACGTCGATGAGTTCTGCCTCGTCGACCTCCACGCCCGACTCGTTGGCGACCTCGATGCTCATCGGCGGCGCTGCTCCCTGTTCTTGTGGCTGGCGGGTCGGTCGCCCCGTTCGAGGCGCGCTTCGTGCTTGGCGTAGGCGTCGACGATCCGGCCCACCAGTGCGTGCCGGATGACGTCCTTCGAGGTGAGCTCGGAGAAGTGGATGTCGTCGACGCCGGTGAGGATGTCGCGGACGACCTTCAGCCCCGAGCGCTGGCCGCCGGGGAGGTCGATCTGCGTGATGTCACCGGTCACGACGATCTTCGAGCCGAAGCCGAGGCGGGTGAGGAACATCTTCATCTGTTCGGGCGTGGTGTTCTGCGCCTCGTCGAGGATGATAAACGAGTCGTTGAGGGTCCGCCCGCGCATGTACGCAAGCGGTGCCACCTCGATCACCCCGGCCGCCATGAGCTTGGGGATGGCCTCGGGGTCCATCATGTCGTGCAGCGAGTCGTACAGCGGCCGCAGGTACGGGTCGATCTTCTCGTGCAGGGTGCCGGGCAGGTACCCCAGCCGTTCGCCGGCCTCGACCGCGGGCCGGGTGAGGATGATGCGGCTGACCTCCTTGGCGCGCAGCGCGGCGACGGCCTTGGCCATCGCGAGGTAGGTCTTGCCGGTGCCGGCGGGACCCAGTCCGAACACGATCGTGTGGTCGTCGATCGCGTCGACGTACCGCTTCTGGCCGAGGGTCTTGGGCCGGATCATCCCGCCGCGGCGGGACAGGACGTCGGTGCCGAGCACCTCCTCGGGCGTGAGCGGTCCCGAGTCGGCGAGGATCTCCACGGAACGCCGCACCGAGGCGGGGGTGATCTCCACTCCCCTGCGCGCCTGGCGCAGGAGGTCGGACACGACGCGGGAGGCGCGGTCCACGTCGGGGGGATCACCGGAGATGGTCATGGTGCCGCCCCGCACGTGCAGGTCGGCGTGGAGCAGGTCCTCGAGCGCGCGGAGGTTGGCGTCGGCGGCGCCGAGCACCGCCATCGCCAGGTCGGGGTCCAGCTGGACGGCGGTGCGGGCGGTGGAGTCGCCGGAGTCCCGTCGGATGTCGTTTCCTGCGGTGCTTACGTGGATCACTTCCCGTGTCGTGGTGAGGTTGGGTCGAGTGTAGACCCCGCGGCCGACCATCTCGGAGTGAGAACGCCGAGCGCGGCGAGTGCGACGGTGGCGGCGGTGGAGGTGCGGAGCACCTCCGGGCCCAGGACGACCGGCCGGGCGCCGGCCGCCGTGAGGGCGTCGAGCTCGGCGTCGGAGACCCCGCCCTCGGGTCCGACGACGACGAGGACCCGCGCCGCCGGCGGGCCCGCGGCCACGGCGTCCGCGAAACCGGCGGCGCCGTCCTCGTGCAGGACGAGTACGCGGGCACCCGCGTCGACCTCGGAGGCGACGAGGGCGGCGAGGGCCGTGGAGTCGACGAGGTCGCCGATCTGGGGCTCCCACGCCCGCCGCGACTGCTTGGCGGCGGCGCGGGCGGCGTTGGTCCACTTGGTGCGGCCCTTGTCGACCTTGGGGCCGGTCCAACGGCTCACGCAGCGGTCGGCCTGCCACGGCACGATCCGATCGGCGCCGGCCTCGGTCGCCAACTCGACCGCCAGCTCCGACCGTTCGGACTTGGGCAGGGCCTGGACGACGGTGACCTCCGGGGTCGGGCGGGGCACGTCGACCCGGGAGACGACCTCCGCCTCGACCCTGCCGGGGCTCGTCGTCGTCACCACACAGTCCGCCACCGCACCGCGGCCGTCACCGACCCGGATGGCCTCCCCCACCCGGACCCGCAGCGCGGATCCGGCGTGCCGCCCCTCGGGCCCGTCGAGCACGATCGTCTCACCGACACCGGGGACCGTCCCGGCCCGGAACAACGACGGGGTCACGCCGCCCTCAGTGCCCGGCGACGGCGTCGCGCAGGCGGGAGAACAGGCCACCGCGGCGGGCGGTGTCCTCGTTGACGACCTCGGCGGAGTCCCCGTCGAGGCGGCGCAGCTGCTCGACGAGGTCGCGGCGCTTGCGGTCGAGCTTCTCCGGGACCACGACCTCCATGTGGACGGTGAGGTCACCGGCGCCGCCGCCGCGCACGCGGGGCATCCCGCGCCCGGTCAGCGTGACGGTGTGGCCGGGCTGGGTACCGGCCGGGATGTCGATCGTCAGCGGGTCGCCCACGACGGTCTCGAGCTCGACCTCGCCGCCGAGCATCGCGTCGACCACGGGCACGCGGACGGTGCAGTGCAGGTCCTCGCCGTCTCGGACGAACACCGGGTGGTTGCGCTCGGTGACCTCGATGTACAGGTCGCCGGCGGGACCGCCACCGGGGCCGACCTCGCCCTGCCCGGACAGGCGGATGCGCATGCCGCCGCCGACACCGGCCGGGATCTTGGCCGAGACGGTGCGGCGCTTGCGGACGCGGCCCTGGCCGGTGCACTCGCCGCACGGGTCGGTGATGATCTCCCCGGTTCCGGCGCAGGTGGGGCACGGGCGGCTTGTCATGATGTTGCCGAGCAGCGAACGCTGGACGGACTGGATCTCGCCCTGGCCCTGACACATGCCACAGGTGGCCGGCGGCGCGTCGGTGGCCGAGCCCTTGCCGTGGCACTTCTCGCACAGCACGGCGGTGTCCACCTGGATCTCCTTGGTGACGCCGGTGGCGCACTCGTCCAGTCCCAGGGTCACGCGGATGAGTGCGTCCGAGCCGGGCTGCACGCGGCTGCGGGGACCGCGGCCACCTCCGCCTCCCCCGCCGCCGCCGAAGAACGCCTCGAACACGTCGCCCAGGCCTCCGCTGCCGAAGCCACCACCGAAGCCGCCGCCGTAACCGGCGCCCGGCGAGGAATCCAGCGGGTCCCCGCCCATGTCGACGATCCGGCGCTTCTCGGGATCGGTGAGGACCTCGTAGATCGCGGTGATCTCGGTGAACTTCTCACGCGCCTCGTCCGACGGGTTGACGTCGGGGTGGAGCTCCCGGGCGAGCTTGCGGTAGGCGCGCTTGATCTCGGATTCCGAGGCACCCCTATCGACCCCGAGGGTCCCGTAGTAGTCGCGTGACACGTCTGGCCTTTCGTAGAGAGGAAGATCTGGCTCCGGCAAGGAGCGTACGGGCGTCAGCGCCCGGAGATGAGCTCGCCCACGTAGTGGGCAACAGCGGCGACCGAGGCGATTGTTCCCGGGTAGTCCATCCGTGTGGGCCCGAGCACCCCCATCCCGCCGAATGTCTGGCCCTCCGACCCGTACTGGGAGGAGACCACCGAGGCGCCGCGGATCTCGGCGGCCTGGGTCTCCGCACCGATCTGGACGGTGACGCCACCCGGCCCTCCCCGGCCCACCGAGTGGGCCGCGGTGAGCAGGCGCAGGATGACGACCTGCTCCTCGAGCGCCTCGAGGACCGAGCGCAGGGAACCGTCGAAGTCGGCTGCCGAACGGGTGAGGTTGGCCGTGCCGCCCAGAACGATCCGGTCGTCGGGGTGTTCGACGAGCGTGTCGACCAGGACCGTGACGCAGCGCTCGACCGCGTCGCGGATCTCGGGGCGGGCCCGCTCACCGGTGGCTGCCAGCGCGTCGGAGGCGTCGGGCAGACGCTTGTCGGCGACCGCCTCGGACAGCAGGGTCCGCAGCTGACCGAGGTGATCGTCGGTCAGCGGCGCGGCGAGCTCGACCGTCCGCTGGTCGACGCGACCGGTGTCGGTGATGAGGACGAGCAGCAGCCGGGTGGGGCTCAGACTCACCACCTCGAGGTGGCGCACCGTGGAGCGACCCAGGACCGGGTACTGGACGACGGCGACCTGACGGGTGAGCTGGGACAGCAACCTCGCGGCCCGCCGGAGGACGTCGTCGAGGTCGACGGCGCCCTCGAGGAAGACCTGGATCGCCCTTCGCTGCGCGCGGGACAGCGGGGTGATCTCCTCGATGGAGTCGACGAAGTGCCGGTACCCCTTCTCCGTGGGGACACGGCCGGAACTGGTGTGGGGTTGGACGATGAACCCCTCGGCCTCGAGCACGGCCATGTCGTTGCGGATGGTCGCGCTGGACACACCCAGCGAGTGGCGATCCACGAGGGCCTTGGAGCCCACCGGCTCGTGGGAGGCGATGTAGTCGGACACGATCGCGCGTAGGACATCGGTCCTACGATCGGCCGTACTCGACATGTCCGCTCCTCCCCGCCGTCGTCAGTGACTTTCGATTCTAGGTGAGTTCCCGCCGACCGCGGTTCAGACGAGGACGTCGCGGACCACACCGTCGGCCAACAACCGGCCCGCGTCGGTCAGCGCGTACCCGGGACCCGCGGGATCGCCCGCGGCCCGGCGCCGGAGGAGTCCGGCCGTCACCTGGGTGTCGGCGCGGGACCGCTCGTCGGGGGTGAAGGCGCTGTCGCCGAGCCCCTCGGCGAGGCGCAGTCCGGTCATGATGCGCTCGATGTGTCGGTCCTCGCCGGTGAGGAGTTCTCCGCCGCCCACGGGTAGCCGGCCTGCATCGCACTCGGCGGCGTAGCGGGCGGGGTGTTTGACGTTCCACCACCGCGCGCCGGCCACGTGCGAGTGCGCGCCCGGTCCGATGCCCCACCAGTCACCGCCACGCCAATACCCCATGTTGTGGCGGCAGTACCCGGACTCCGCGGTGGCGAAATTGGAGACCTCGTACCAGTGGAACCCGGCGCGGGCGAGACGCTCCGCGACCTGCTCGTAGCGGTCTGCCAGGACGTCGTCGACCGTTCCCGGCATCTCGCCGCGACGGATCCGGCGGGCCAGCGCGGTGCCGTCCTCCACGATCAGCGAGTAGGCCGAGACGTGGTCCACCCCGGCGTCGACGACGGCGTCGAGTGTCCGTGCCAGATCGTCGTCCGTCTCGCCGGGCGTGCCGTAGATGACGTCGAGGTTCACGTGCTCGAACCCGGCCCGCAGGGCCTCGGCCACCGCTTCCTGCGGACGTCCGGGGGTGTGGGTCCGGTCCAGGATGCGCAGGACGTGCGCCGCGGTCGACTGCATTCCGAGGGAGATGCGGGTGAACCCGCCCTCCCGCAGCCGGGCGAAGAACTCCGGCGAGGTGGACTCCGGATTGCTCTCCGTGGTCACCTCCGCCCCGGGTGCCAGCCCGAAGGTCGAGTCGATGCGCCCGAGCAGCCCCACGAGGACGTCCGCGCCGACCAGCGACGGGGTGCCGCCACCGATGAAGACGGTGTCGACCTGTGGGGGCGTCCCCGTCGCGGCGAGGGCCTGCGCGGCGCGGTCGATCTCGATGGCCGCGGCCCGCTCCCAGTCCACCGGGGAGGTCGCCGAGCCGAGTTCACCGGCGGTGTACGTGTTGAAGTCGCAGTAGCCGCACCGCGTGGAGCAGAACGGTACGTGGAGGTAGATACCGAAGGGGGCCCGCGGATCCCGGGCCGGGGGCGCGCTCGCCAGTGTGGCGGGGTCGTGGGGCGCGGTGGTCACACCTGACCGGTCTGGGTGTCCGATGCGGTCTCATCTCCAGTCGGATCCGGGGTGGGCAGCGTCTCGACGGGCGGGGTCGGCGTCGCCGAGAACTCGTCGTCGCCAAGGACTGTAGCGGCGGGCGCGCTGTAGGTGGGCACCCGGCCGACGTCATCGGGGGTACCCGGTCCCGCCGGCGTGGACCCCGCCGGCGCGGACCCCGTGGGCTTGGAGCCCGAGGGTGTGGAGCCAGTCGGCTTCGCCGCCCGCTTCTTCGCGGCCGCCTTCTTGGCCGGCGCCTTCGTCGCGGCCGCCTTCTTCGCCGGCGCCTTCGTCGCGGTTGTCTTCTTGGCCGGCGACTTCGTCGCGGCCGCCTTCTTGGCCGGCGCCTTCTTCGCGGCCGCCTTCTTCGCCGGAGATTTCTTCGCCGGGGCCGTTGAGCCGGACGTGGCGGCGGCGGGCTGCGGCACGACGCCCGCGACGTCGCCGGCACCGTCCTGCGCGACCACCTCCGTCGAGGTGTTCTCGCGTGTGGCCACCGCCGTGGACTTCGACCCTGACTTCGCGGCATCCTTCGAGGCCTGGCGGGCGGCACTGCGCTGGTCCTTGCGCTGCTGCGCCAACTCCCCCGCCGACTTCCGCGTGGCGGAGGGGATACCGCTCTTCTCCCGCTCCTCCGCCGCGACGACGAACTCCGCCAGCGCGTCCTCGACCGCGTTCGCCAGTGGCCAGGGATCCGGGACGAGGTCCCGGCATCCGATGAACCCGAAGTGCAGGCTGCCGTCCAACGACATCACGGTGCAGTTGAGCCCCGCGCCGTGGAAGACCGGGCCCAGGGGCAGCATCTTCTCGATCTTGGCGCCGAGGAAGTACAGCGGGAAGTTGGGGCCGGGCACGTTCGAGATGACGAGATTGTGCACCACGGGGTGGCGCTCGGAGAGCCGTAGGCGCGAGTACATCCGGACCGCGGAGCCGAACACCGACGGCGCCGCGAACTGCGCCCAGTCGGTGAGGAGGTTGGCGTCCAGTGCGTCGGTGTGGTCCTTGGCGACGGTATTGGCGTCGCGGATGGCCTCGAGCCGACCGACCGGGTCGTCGATGTCGGTGGCCAGCGACATGAACATGCCCGACACGCGGTTCGTACCCGGGCGGGACTCCGCGGCGTGTACGGACATCGGCACCATGGCGATCAACGGTTTACGCGGCAGCGCGTCCTGGTCGTCGAGGTACTTGCGCAGGGCGGTCGAGCAGACGGCGAGCACCACGTCGTTGACCGTGGTTCCGAACGCGTTCTTGACCCGCTTGATGTCCGCCAGGTCCACGCTCGCGTAGGAGATCGACCGGTGCCCGGTGATCGTGCGGTTGAACGGGGTCCGCGGGGCGGTGAACGGCGCGGGCATCGCCAGTCCCTTGCGGGCGCGGTTGATCCAGGACGGCAGCACCCCGACCGTCCCGGGCAACAGCGAGGCCAGCCTCCACGGCGTGGCCAGCCGCGACAACGCACCCCCCACTGCGAGCTCCAGGGCACCGGACCCACCGGCGGTCTCCTCGACCAGTTCCTGGTCGAGCTCCGGCTCGTCCGGGGTGAGGGTGCACAGCTGCGAGAGCATGTTGGCGCCGGTGACGCCGTCGACGGTCGAGTGGTGCATCTTGGCGAAGACCGCGACCCGGCCGTCCGGCAGTCCCTCGATGACGTACATCTGCCACAGCGGCATGGACCGGTCGATCGGCTGGCTGGCCAGATGCGCGCACAGCTCGGCGAGCTCGTGGTCCCCGCCGGGCTCCGGGATGCCGATGCGGTGGAGGTGGTGATCGATATCGAAGTCCTCGGCCTCGACCCACACCGGATGGTCCACGTTGAGAAGCGAGTCGTGCAGCTTGCGCCGGAACGGCGGCATCGCCGTGATCCGGCGATGCAGCTCGGTCCGTAGGGCGTCGTAGGAGTACCCGCCCGCCATCTCGGACACGTCCAGGACGATCAACCCGCACACGTGCAGGAGCTGGGACCTGGTCTCGAAGTAGAGGAAGCTGGCATCGAGCCCACTCAAGCGCTGCATGCCGAGGAGTGTACGTCCGGGGAGCACTCTGCGGAGGTCGTTGCACTTCCGTGGTGACCGCGGAAGAAACAGCCCGGAAAAAGGGGGTCAGAGCACCTCGACGAGGAGCCACGCGATCACGACGAGCGCGATCAGCAGGACCAGGGCGAGTGTCACACGCGACCGGGGCATCAACGGACCTCCTTCCCGGTCTCGGCGGCTCCCGGGGCGACGAGCGCCCGGAACCTGTGGACGAGTATGTCCGCGACCTTCTCGACCGCCACCGCGGCGACGAGGAACAGCGGGATCCCCATCGCCAGCAGGATGACCACCTGCAACGGGAACGGCAGGGTGGCGAGCCACAGCTCGACCCTGTCCCAGAACTGCAGGAACGCCGTCACCTGGGGATCCTACGACCGCCCGGCGGTGGCGGCGCCGCGGCCTCCCACCACCGAGGAGTCGAGCCCGCGACGACGCAGCAGCGCGGCGGAGCTCGGTTCCGCCCCCCGCATCCGACGATAGGCGTCGAGGAAGTCGATGGCCCCTCCCCTGGAGAGCACCTCCCGGCGCATCTGCTCGCCCGAGGACCGCTGCAGTCCCCCGCGTTCGACGAACCACTCGGCTGCGTCGGCGTCCAGCACCTCGGCCCAGAAGTAGGAGTAGTAGGCAGCGGAGTAGCCACCGGCGAAGATGTGCTGGAAGTACCGGGACCGGTAGCGCGGTTCGATGCCCGGCACGTCGAGCCCCGCGTCGGCGAGGACGCGGGCCTCGAACGCGTCGACGTCGGTGACGGCCTCGGCCTCCTCCGGCGACAGCGAGTGCCACGCGAGGTCCAGCAGGGCGGCGGCGAGGTACTCGACGGTGGCCTGGCCCTCACCGAAGCGCTCGGCCTCCCGCATCCGCTCGACGAGGTCCCCGGCGATCGGCTCCCCCGTCTCCACGTGGTGGGCGTAGTGCGCGAGCATCTCCGGTCGACGCGCCCACATCTCGTTGACCTGGGACGGGAACTCGACGAAGTCGCGGGGTACCGACGTGCCGGAGAACACGGGGTACTCCACGTCGGACAACAGCCCGTGCAGGGCGTGGCCGAACTCGTGGAACATCGTGGTGACCTCGTCCATCGTCAGCAGCGTGGGCTGCCCCGCGGCGGGACGGGCCAGGTTCATGACGTTGACGACGACCGGCCGCGAGTCCAGGAGACGGGACTGGTCGCGCAGTGAGCTCATCCACGCCCCGCCGCGCTTGGTCGGGCGGGCGTAGTAGTCCAGCAGCAGGAGGCCGACGCCGGCGTCGCGCTCGGCCCGCTCGTCGTCGAACACCTCGATCACCCGGACGTCCGGAAGGAACCCACTCAGGTCCGGCCGCTCGGAGAAGCGCAGCCCGTACAGCTCGGAGGCCGCGTGCATCACCCCGTCCCGCAGCACCCGCTCCAGCTCGAAGTAGGGACGGACGGTGGCGTCGTCCACCTGGAACCGCTCGGCCCGCAACTGCTCGGACGCCCACGCCCAGTCGGCCGGGTTCAGCTCACGATCGTCGCCGCCGAGCAGATCCTTGGCCTCGTTCCGGGCGTTGGTGACGGCGGCGTCGACCACGTCGAGCAGCAGCCCCCGCGCCGCCTCGGGCGACCCGGCGGTCTCCACCGCGAGGACGTGCTCCGCGTGGCACCCCAGACCGAGCAACCGTGCGCGCTCGGCGCGCAGGCGGACGATCTCCAGCACGATCGGGGTGTTGTCGTGGCCCGGCGTCGCGCCCCGGCCGAGGGAGGCCTCCATGACGCGGTGGCGCAGACCCGCGTGGCCCAGCAGCGCGGTGATCGGCTGCACGGTGGGCAGCCCCAGCGGGATCAGCCAGCCCTCACGCCCCGCCGCGGCGGCGGCCGCGGCGAGCGTGGACCGCATCGACTCCGGCAGACCCGTGAGTTCGGCCTCGTCGGTCACGGGGACGGCCAACTCGGTCGTGGAGGCCAGCAGGTTCTCGCCGAACTCCGTGGTCAGTTCGGCCAGCCGGGTGTCGATCGCGGTGAGCCGGGCGCGCCCGGCATCGTCGAGCGCGGCGCCCGCACGTAGCAGGTCGCGGTGGTGCCGGCGGACGAGTCGCTCCGTCTCGTCGTCGACGGTCAACTCCCCCGCCTCGAGCGCCGCGTGGAGGGCCTCCACGCGGCTGTACAGGACGGGGTTCGTCATCACGGCCGAGTGGTGCGCGGCCAGGAGCGGCGAGACGACCCGGTCGACGTCGAGGCGGGCGGGCGTCGCGTCCGGGCCGAGCAGCCCGTAGAACACCGACAGGACCCGGTTCAGGGCGAGTCCCGAGCGCTCGAGAGCGACCACGGTGTTATCCACCGTCGGCGGCTCCGGGTTGGCGACGATCGCGGCGACCTCGGCCGCGTGGTCGTCGATCGCGGTCCGGATGGCCGGCTCCAGATCCTCGTCCCGGACGGCCGCGAAGTCCGGCAGGCCGTACGGCAACGGCGACTCGTCGAGCAGCGGGTGTGGGGAGGTCTCGGGGCTCGGGAGGGTCATACCGGGAGTCTACGTCCGCTCTCGGAGGCGCCGACGCCCGCCGGTGCGGCCCGACGTCACAGCCACTGTGACGCGGTGTCCCACGCCAGCCGGACCGCCAGGATGCTGATGACCACGAGGAACACGGTCCGGATGAACTCGTTGCCGTGACGCATCGCCATCCGCGCCCCGATGAACCCCCCGGCCAGGTTGGCCACCGCCATGCACCCACCGATGATCCACAACAGCTCGCCGTGGATGCCGAACACCAGGATCGAGGCGATGTTCGTGGTGAGGTTGGCGAGCTTGGCCGCCACGGTGCCCTGGAGGAACCCGAACCCGAGGAACGCGACGATCGCGATGACGAAGAACGACCCCGTTCCCGGGCCCAGCACCCCGTCGTAGAAGCCGATCACCCCGCCGATGAGCGCCGAGCGCCAGGTCCGCGCCCAGCCGGTGTGACGCTCCTCGTGGACCCGCCCCATGGTCGGCTTGACGTAGGTGTAGGCGCCCACCGCCACGACGGCCACCAGGACGATCGGCGTGAGGAGCTCCTTGGGGATGAACCGGGCCACCGAGGACCCGGCCGCGGACCCCGCGAAGGCCGCCACCACCAGCGGGAGCACCATCGCCACCGGCACGCGGATCCTCCGGAGATAGGTCAGCGTCGCGACCAGGGTGCCGGCGACCGAGGAGAGCTTGTTGGTGCCGAGGATCTCCGGGGTCGAGGCGTCGGCCGGCAGCGCGATGACGAGCGCCGGCAACTGGATGAGTCCTCCCCCGCCGACCACCGAGTCCACCCAGCCGGCGACGAACGCCGCCAGGACCAGCGCGGCGAGCACCCACACGGACACACCGACCGCGGGGGACGCGGCGACGGCCGCGAATGACGAAGGCATGGCGATCACTGTGCTGTAATCGGTTTGTGTATATCAACCCTTACGGGGCCGATCCGGTCACCCTGGCCGCCGACCTGGCCAATCGCCGCCCCCGCACCACCCGCGAACTGGTGGATCGCTGCCGTGAGGCGGGGGTGACCATCGATCGGGCCGCCTCGGACGCGGACCTGGCGGAGGTCGGCGACTTCCTCGACGCATGGCTCGTCGTCGTCGACACCCCCGCTCCGCACGGGCGCGCCGACGCCCTCAACGCCCTGCTGGCCGAACACTCGGCGCCGCCGCGTCTCACCGACCACGACGGGCACTGGCACGTGCACTACCGCGCCGACGACGTCTCGTTCGCCCGCCTGCTCACCGCCATGTTCTCGGTGGGCACCGCCCTGCACCTGACCTCGCGGGGGATCGACCGGCTCGCGCGGTGCGCGGCGGACGACTGCGACGCCGTCTTCGCCGACACCACCCGAAACGGGCGCAAGACCTACTGCTCGACGCGGTGCACCAACCGCTGCGCCGTACGCCGGCACCGCGCGCGGACGTGAGCCCCCGCCGCCCGGGCGGATCGCACCCGCGCGGCGGCCGGGCCTACTTCTTGTCCGCGCTCGAATCCGCCGACAGGGCCGCGACGAAGGCCTCCTGCGGCACGTCCACCCGACCGATGGACTTCATGCGCTTCTTGCCCTCCTTCTGCTTCTCCAGCAGCTTGCGCTTACGGCTGATGTCGCCGCCGTAGCACTTGGAGAGCACGTCCTTGCGGATCGCGCGGATGTTCTCACGGGAGATGATCTTCGCGCCGATCGCCGCCTGGATCGGGACCTCGTACTGCTGGCGCGGGATGAGCTCCTTGAGCTTGCCCGTCATCTTGTTGCCGTAGGCCTGCGCGTAGTCCCGGTGCACGATCGCCGAGAACGCGTCCACCGCCTCGCCCTGGAGCAGGATGTCGACCTTGACCAGGTCCGCCGCCTGCTCGCCGGCCTCCTCGTAGTCCATCGACGCGTAGCCCTTGGTGCGGGACTTCAGCGAGTCGAAGAAGTCGAAGATGATCTCGCCCATCGGCATGACGTAGCGCAGCTCGACACGGGTCTCGGACAGGTAGTCCATGCCCTTCATCTCGCCGCGCTTGGACTGGCACAGCTCCATGACCGTGCCCACGTACTCGCTGGGGACGATGATGGTGCACTTGACGATCGGCTCGAAGATCTCGCGGTGCTTGCCCTCGGGCCAGTACGACGGGTTGGTGACCTGGTGCTCGGAGCCGTCCTCCGCGACCACGCGGTACACCACGTTCGGCGCGGTGGAGATGAGGTCGAGGTTGAACTCGCGCTCCAGCCGGTCCCGGGTGATCTCCATGTGCAGCAGTCCGAGGAAGCCGCACCGGAAGCCGAAGCCCAGCGCGACGGAGGTCTCCGGCTCGTAGTCCAACGACGCGTCGTTGAGCTGCAGCTTGTCGAGCGCGTCACGCAGCACCGGGTAGTCGGACCCGTCGATCGGGTACAGGCCGGAGAAGACCATCGGGTTGGGTTCGGCGTACCCCGCCAGCGGCTCCTCCGCCCCACCGCGGGCGCTGGTGATCGTGTCGCCGACCTTGGACTGACGGACGTCCTTGACGCCGGTGATCAGGTAGCCGACCTCGCCCGGTCCGAGCCCCTTCGTGGCCTTGGGCTCCGGCGAGATGATGCCGACCTCGAGCGCCTCGTGGGTCGAGCCGGTCGACATCATCTTGACCTTCTCACGCGGGGTGAGGGTGCCGTCGAACACGCGCACGTAGGTCACGACGCCGCGGTAGGTGTCGTACACCGAGTCGAAGATCATCGCGCGCGCCGGGGCGTCCGGATCGCCCACCGGCGCGGGGACCTTCTCGCACACCCTGTCCAGCAGCGCCTCGACGCCCATGCCGGTCTTGCCCGACACCCGCAGCACGTCGTCCGGCTCGCACCCCACGATGTGGGAGATCTCCTCGGCGAACCGGTCCGGGTCGGCGGCCGGCAGGTCGATCTTGTTGAGCACGGGGATGATCTCGAGGTCGTTCTCCATGGCCAGATAGAGGTTGGCCAGGGTTTGCGCCTCGATCCCCTGCGCGGCATCGACCAGCAGGATCGCGCCCTCACACGCCTCGAGCGCGCGGGAGACCTCGTAGGTGAAGTCCACGTGGCCCGGGGTGTCGATCATGTGCAGGACGATCTCCTCGCCCTCGTGCGCACCGGAACGGGGCACCCACGGCAGGCGCACGTTCTGCGCCTTGATGGTGATGCCGCGCTCGCGCTCGATGTCCATGCGGTCGAGGTACTGGGCGCGCATCAGCCGCTCCTCGACCACACCGGTGAGCTGCAGCATGCGGTCGGCGAGCGTCGACTTGCCGTGGTCGATGTGGGCGATGATGCAGAAGTTCCTGATCCTGGCGGGATCGGTGAACGTCGTCTCTGCGAAGTTGGGAATCTCGATCACTCCTCGGGCGGGCCCGGGCGTGGCTGGGTACGGTCCGACCGGGCGATCACCCCATTGTCACACGCTCGTGGCGCGAACACCCATCACGTACCGGCCCGTGGGGATCGCGTCCACGGCGCCCTCGTCGAGGAACCGAGCGGTGGAGGCGGTCATGGCTTGAATGTTGGCTGCCATTCGGGCGTCGTCACCGGGAGCGCCGAAGAACACCCCGAG
Source organism: Dietzia sp. B32 (assembly GCF_024732245.1). Classification (NCBI taxonomy): domain Bacteria; kingdom Bacillati; phylum Actinomycetota; class Actinomycetes; order Mycobacteriales; family Dietziaceae; genus Dietzia; species Dietzia sp. B32. Next base: position 3,032,742 of record NZ_CP093845.1, read on the forward strand.
ATCGGTCGCGGCCTCGACGGGGAACACCTCCTCGACGATCGCGGCGATCTGCGGGGCGTCGTCGGTGAGCGCCCGCACCACCACGTGCTGGATGTACCCGGAAGTCGACTGGGTCTCGATCGCGACCTCGGTGTGCTCCTCGAGCCAGGTGTGCAGCCACTGCTCGCGCCCGATCCGGTCCGGTCGGCGCAGGAACGCCATCTGGGCCATGCCCTCGCACCGCTCGCCCTCCGTGGGGTCCGCGACGGGCAGCGGCTCGGACGCGGTCACCGACCACGCGGATACGGGCCCGATCGCGCGCAGGCCGTCCAGCAGGTCCGCCAGGGCCGACGCCGAGGCGACCGGTACGCGTGCCCGGACCACCGCGAGCACGGGCCGCTCCGTGACCTGCACGCTGATGAGGGCTCCCGCCACCGCCTCGTCACGCACGTTGACCACGTACCGCTGCACCCCGAGCGCGGCCAGCGGCCCCTCGACGGCCTCGCCGATCCGCGACCGCAACCGCGCCGGGTCCGCGTCGACCGCGTCCGGACCCTCTGTCCACACCACCGCGCACACCATGTCCATAAGAACCGATCTTAATCCCGGCCGGACGGGGGTACGTCGTTATCCTGATCCCCATGGCTATCGACTGGGCCCGGGTGGGTCGAACGGCGGTGCGGGTGGGCCGCAGGTACGGACCGACCGTCGCGCGCGAGGTGCGCCGACGCCTGGACGACGGTGGGGCCTCCCCCGCCCTGTCCCGGAAGATCGCCGAGGGCCGTCCCGCCACCACCGTCACGGCTCCCACCTCGAGCCGGGCCCGCAGGATCGCCTACACGCCCGACCTCGACGGCCAGGCCGACCCCGGCGAGATCGTGTGGACCTGGGTCGAGTTCGAGGAGAACGACGGCCGCGGCAAGGACCGGCCGGTCCTGGTGGTGGGACGCGACGGTGACCGTCTCCTCGGCCTCCAGCTCTCCTCGCAGGACTCCCGGGACGACGACGAGGGATGGCTCGGGCTCGGATCGGGCCCCTGGGACTCCGAGGGCCGACCGAGCTGGGTACGCCTCGACCGCGTGCTGGACGTCCCCGAGCAGGGCATCCGACGCGAGGGCGCGATCTGCCCGCGGCCGAAGTTCGACGCGGTAGCCGATCGGCTCCGCGCCGACTACGGCTGGCGCTGACCGCAGCGGAACCGACCACGGGCGGAGCCGACTAGGGCTGGAGCCGGCGCCGATAGTCACGGGCCGAGAGCCCGAGGGTGGACCGGAAGTCCGCCGCCAGGTGCGACTGGTCGGCGTACCCGAGCTCGGCGGCGACACGCGCGACGGTCAGCCCGGGGTCCTCGCGCAGGCGCAGTGCCGCCTCCTGCAGTCGGTACCGCCTGATGATCCGCAGCGGCGACAGCCCGATGTACTCCTTCGCCAGCCGCTGCAGCGCCCTGGTGGACAAGCCCATCTCGCGGGCCAGATGCTCTACCCCGACGATCCCCGGAGTGGACTCGACGATCTCGATCATCCGGTCGGCGAGCCCCGCCCCCTCGGAAATCGGCTCCGCACGGCGCGAGACCCCGGCCCACCAGTCCGACATCACCCGCGCGGCCACCCCGCTGTCGCCCGCGTTCATGCACTCGGCGACCCCTGCCGCCAGGGCGGGGTCGGGGAAGTCGACCTCGTGGTCCACGATCCCGGCGGGGGCGAACCCGAGCGCGGCCAGCCCCGCGGACCGAAGCAGCACGCCGAACGCCCACCCCCGGCCCGCCAGTTCCCGCGCGGAGGCCGCCGTGGTCGGCCCGGACAGAGTGATCCCCTCCGGCCCCACGACGAGGTTCGACGCCGGGAACGGCAGGACCGACTGCGTGGACACCATCCCGTCCGGCAGGTCCCACCGCGCGATCCAGTACCAACGCGCCAGGTGGGCCGACCCCGCCGGCACCTCCCGCCGATGGAAGCTCGGGAGCGCGTCGGGGAAGAGAATGCCCCGCGCGTCGTCGAGATCACCCATCCCGTGCCCCGATCCGTCAGGAGACCGTCCGTCGCAAATCTACAAGTCGGCACGGGGTTCACGCTCCTAATGTCGGCTCCATGACCACACCGAACGAACCGGCCGGCGCGACCGGCGAGTACACGACCGACGGGGTCCCGCACGGACGGACCAGCCTGACCCCGTTCCTGGCACTGCGTGATCCCGCCGGGGCGCTCCGCTTCTACTCCGAGGCGTTCGGGGCGACGATCTGCGGGGTGACCGAGATGGGCGGGACCGTCGTCCACGCCGAACTCGACTTCGGCCACGGCCGACTCCAGCTCGGCGGCGTCGGTGCAGCGTACGGTCTCGTCCCCATGCCCGACGGCGACGACGACTGCTACTCGCTGGGGCTCTACTGCAGCGACGTCGACGGCGTCGTGGCCAGGGCGGTCGCGCTCGGCGCGGCGATCCGCGAGGAGACCACGACGTTCGTCTCCGGTGATCGCTACGCGTCTCTCCGCGATCCGTTCGGCGTGCGCTGGTCCGTCATGACCCGGGTCGAGGATCTCTCCGACGCGGAGAGTGACCGACGGGTGGCAGAATGGGCCGCGTCGCAGTAGCAGCACCAACGTCGTCCTACGTTTTGGCCGGTGACACCCCCGCTGGTAAAGTGGGCCGTCGGTGTCCACCGGAGCACGTTGTGCACGTGTCCGCGCGGACGAGACGACAAGACATCCGATCGGCGGGATCCCCTCGTGGAGCCGTCGACACACGACAAAAAGGTGTGACGAGTGGCCAACATCAAGTCCCAGATCAAGCGGAACCTCACCAACGAGCGCAACCGCCTCCGTAACCAGTCGACCAAGTCGGGCCTGCGTTCCGCGATCCGCAACCTGCGTGAGGCCACCGCGGCCGGCGACAAGGAAAAGGCCGGCGCCCTGCTCGTCGCCACCTCGCGTCAGCTCGACAAGGCCGCCAGCAAGGGTGTCATCCACCCGAACCAGGCCGCCAACAAGAAGTCGGCGCTCACCAAGGCCGTCAACAGCCTCTGAGAACCCCGGTTCCTCCCCTGACCGGGAGGTACCCAGCCCCGCGTCCGCCGAACTGACGTGATGTGGCTCCGAGGGCCCACCCGCACCGCGTGCGAGGTGGGCCCTCGTCGTATGTGCGGCCCGCGCGGCCCGACGTGGTCCCCGCCTCCGGCGGTAGACGGACGGGCCCGGTCAGCCGGCCGACGCCAGTGACCCGACCGCGCGGACGGCCCGCTCGAGCGCGTAGGACGTGTCCTCCGCCTGTCCCTTGACCTCGCCGTTGAGCCGGGCGACGATCTGCAACGCGCTGCCGAGAGTATCGATCGACCAGAACCGGGTCTGGGCGGTCACCTTCTTGACCTTCCAGGGCGGCAGGCCCTGTCGGGCCAGATCCGCCGGCGGCACTCCCCGCTGGGTGCCGACCAGGGCGACGGAGTTCACCGCGTCCGCCAGGGCATCGGCGAGCACGACGTGCGGGACCCCGGTGTGCATGGCCCACTCCAGCGCCTCGATCGCACCGGCCACGTCCCCGGTGACCGCGCGTTCGGCCACGGTGAAGCCGCTGACCCCCACGACTCCCGAGTGGTAGCGCCGCACCGCCTCGACGTCGACCTTGCCGCCGGTGTCGGCCACGAGTTGACCGCACGCCGACGCCAATTGCCGCAGGTCGGTTCCCACCGCCTCCACCAGGGCTTCACACGCCTCGGGGGCGACCCGCACGCCGAGAGTCCGGAACTCTGCGCGGACGAACCCGACCACGTCCATGTGTCGGGTGAGCTTGCCCGCCGCGTGCTCCTCGGCCCCCGCCTTGCGCAGGTCCGCCACCAGCGCCTTGGCCCGGCCACCACCCGTGTGCTGGACGACCAGGACCGTCTCGGGGGGCAGATCGCGGGCCGCGCCGAGGACCGCGGACTGGGCGTCCTTGCCCAGTTCCGCCGCACCCGTGATCACCACGACGCGGGCCTCACCGAACAGGGACGGCGAGAGCAACTCGAACAGCTGCGGAGCGGTGACCTCGGGCCCACCGAGCCTGGAGACCACCGGCGGGTCCTGCCCGGTGGGGGTCGAGGCCCGCACCGTCGAGACGATGCCCGTGGTGGCGCGTTCGGTGAGAAACTCGTCCTCGCCCAACACCAGATGCAACACAGCCGGTGCGGACCCCGATGCCATGGGCGCTCCTCGTCGTCGTCGTTCTCGTCCCCGTCATCGTGCCACGTCGCACCGACAGGCCCGCACCACCACCGCACGCCGACCGGTCGACCTGGCCCGGCCCGCGTCGTATCTTCGTGGCCACGACGCAGTCCGACCGCGCGGTACCCGCTCGGGCCCACCCCGGTGCGCGGTGTCGCAACAGACGCGAAGGGAAGTCATGAGCGAGAACCAGGACACCAACACCGAGACGACGGACCAGCTGACGTTCCAGAACCCGGCCACCCGCTACCCCTCCATCGAACCGCCGGTCCAGCACCAGGACGAGCCTGGGCTGGACGCGCACCTCGAGCCCAAGGCGGACCTCGGCGAACACTCCTACCGCGGAACCGGCAGGCTCACCGGCCGCAAGGCGCTCATCACCGGCGGCGACTCCGGGATCGGCGCGGCCGTGGCGATCGCCTTCGCGCGCGAGGGCGCCGACGTGGCCATCCACCATCTGCCCGACGAGGAACCCGACGCCCGGGCGGTCGCCGAGATCATCGAACGCGAGGGCCGCACCGCCGCGCTCATCCCCGGAGACCTCACCGACCGCGCGTTCTGCGACGGCCTCGCGGACACCGCCGTCGAGCGGCTCGGCGGCCTCGACATCCTCGTCAACAACGCTGGCAAGCAGGTCGTCGCCCCCGCGCTCGAAGATCTGCCCGACGACCAGCTCACCGACACCTTCGAGGTCAACATCGTAGGGATGTTCAGGGTGACCAGGGCCGCGCTGCGCCATCTCCGGCCAGGGTCCACGATCATCAACACCACCTCGGTGGTGGCCTACATGGCGCCGCCGAACCTGCTGGACTATGCGTCCACCAAGGCGGCGATCAACAACTTCACCAAGGGGCTGGCCCAACAGCTCGCCCCCAAGGGCATCCGCGTCAACGCCGTGGCGCCCGGCCCGATCTGGACGCCTCTACAGGTGTCCGACGGGCAGCCCAAGGACGAACTGCCCGAGTTCGGCAAGTCCACCCCGCTCGGTCGCGCCGGGCAGCCCACCGAACTCGCGCCCGCCTACGTGTTCCTGGCCTCGCCCGAGTCCAGCTACGTTCTCGGCGAGACGCTCGCGGTCACCGGCGGGATGCCCACCCCGTAGCGGGGATACGGTGCCGCCGGCGGGATACTGGACGCGTGGACCTGTCACCCGACGCCGTGCGCCCCCGGCTCGGGAACGTGGTGTCCGGAGCCGCCCCCGACGTGTCGCTCCGACGATGACCGGAGTGGTCCTCGCCGCGGGCGCCGGCCGACGATTCGGCGGCCCCAAGGCACTCGTCGACTTCCGCGGCGCCCGGTTGATCGACCGCGCCGTGCGGCTCCTCCACGCGGGCGGGTGCGAGCGGGTCGTGGTGGTCAGTGGCGCCGTCGAACTCGCCGTTCCGGACGCGGAGGTGGTGCACAACCCGGACTGGGAGACCGGCATGGGCTCCTCGCTCCGTGTCGGGCTCACGGCGGTCGGGGGTGAGGACGCGGTGGTCGTGCCCGTCGACATGCCGTGGCTGGGCCCGGAGTCGATCCGTCGGGTCCTCGCCGCCGACGCATCGCTGGCGATCGCCACCTACGGCGGGGTCCGCGCCCACCCAGTCCTCCTCGGCGCGCCCCACCACCCAGGGATCATCGCCTCGGCGGTCGGGGACGCGGGCGCCCGCCACTACCTGCGAGAACACTCCCACCTCGTCGCCGAGGTGCCGTGCGACGACACGGGCTCGCCCCGCGATGTCGATCATCCCCGCGACCTGGAATCGGACGGCGACCCGCCGCGTGGTCACTGATCGACCGACCGGCGCCACCGCGGGCCGCCGGGGGCCCGTGCGGTGGGATCACCCGGTCGGGTGCGCCTACTCTCGATCACCCGGGACCTTCCCACCGCGGGCCGCCCGACCGTGGATCGAGAGGACGCACACGTGACGACGACTCAGGCCGACGCCACCGATCCCCACGAGGTGGCGCGTCGCGTCTTCGGCTGGGACGATCTGCGCCCACTGCAGGCCGAGGCCATCCAGGCGGCGGTCGGCGCCCGTGACGTGGTGGCGGTGCTTCCGACCGGGTACGGGAAATCGGCGATCTACCAGCTCGCCGGGATCATGGCGGGCGGGCCGTGCATCGTGGTCTCGCCCCTCATCGCGCTGCAGTCCGACCAGTGCGAGGGGCTGAACTCGTACGCGGACTCCGCACCCACCCGATCGCTGGCGATCAACTCCTCGATGGGCGCTCGACAGCAGGCGGAGGCCTGGGACGAGGTCGTCGCCGGGCGCGTCCACTTCGTGTTCCTCACCCCCGAGCAGCTGGCCAAACGGGAGGTCCTCGACCGGATCCGCGAGGCCGGCCCGAGCTTCCTGGTGGTCGACGAGGCGCACTGCGTCTCCGCCTGGGGCCATGACTTCCGACCCGACTACCTGCGACTCGACGTGGCCCGCCACCGAATGGGGTCGCCCACCGTCATCGCACTCACCGCCACCGCCTCGACCCCGGTGCGGGAGGAGATCGTCGAGCGGCTCGCCATGACCGATGCCCTGGTACTGGCCGGCGGGTTCGATCGCCCGGAGCTGCACCTCGCGGTGCGACGGCACGTCGAGGACGCGACCAAGCAGGACGCGGTCGTGGACAGGGCCGTCGAACTCCACGGCCCCGGGTTGGTCTACACCGCCACCCGCCGGTCCACCGAGGAGTACGCGGAACGGATCGCCGCACGAGCGGCCGACGCAGATCGCCCGCTGAGGGTCCGTGCCTACCACGCCGGGCAGAAGTCGGCAGAGCGAGAGGACACCCTGGGCGCCTTTCTCGCCGGCGAACTCGACGTGGTGGTGGCGACGAGCGCGTTCGGGATGGGAATCGACAAGGAGGACGTGCGCTTCGTCCTCCACGCCGACATCCCCGATTCGCTCGACACCTACTACCAGGAGACCGGCCGGGCGGGCCGCGACCGCGAGTCGGCGACGATCGAGCTGCACTACCGCAGCGAGGACCTGGGGTTGCGCAGCTTCTTCTCGTCCCACAGCGCGGACGAGGAGGTCATCCGGGCCGTCGTCAAGCACCTGCGACGGGCGGAGGGCCCGGTGCGGCTGAGCCAGTTGAAGAAGTCCCTCGACGTCGGCGCGAAACGCGTCACGGGCGCGGTCAACCTCCTCGAGGCCGCGGCCGTCGTGGGGTCGGGGCGCAAGGGATTGGAACTCGTAGACGACCTGCGGCCCAAGGAGGCGGTCGAGCGGGCCGAGGTGACGTCGGAGATGTTCGAGCGGATCGACCGGTCGCGGATCGAGATGATGCGCGGATACGCCGAGACCGACGGGTGCCGCCGCCAGTTCCTGCTCGGTTACTTCGGTGACGAGCTCGCGGACCCGTGCGGCAACTGCGACACCTGCGACGCCGGCACCGCGGTCGACCTCACCCACGACGCGGCGGACTTCCCCCTACAGTCCGCCGTGGTGCACCGTGAGTGGGGGTCGGGGATCGTCATGAGCGTCGAGGACGACCGACTCACCGTGTTCTTCGAGGAACAGGGCTACCGGACGCTGTCGCTCGACCTCGTGCGCGACCAGGAGCTGCTCACCCGGGCGTGACCGGCGGTGAGCCCGGTAGTCCGGCCACGAAGCCGGCGACCGTGTCGAGCCACCACAGCGCCGGCGCGCACGCCGCGGCGAGCAGGACCGCCCCGCTCTCCCACACCGGGCCGAGTGCAGCGGCCGCCGTACCGAGCACCGTGACCAGAGGAACCGCGGGGGCCACGGCGATGTTCGCCGGCAGGGCCCAGGGACCCGCGCCGAGGCCCGAGGCCGCCAAGACCGGCAGCGTCGCCAGGTGTGCCACGACGCAGACCGCCAGGACGTCGGCGACCGTGTCCGGCATCCACTCTCGACGCATCCGCAGCGCCACGGGCCTGGCCGCGACCACCAGCGCAGCGGTCGCGGAGACCGACAGGACGAAGCCCGCACCCGTCGCCGTGGAAGGGTCGAGCAGCGCGACGAGCAGGACCACCGCGCCCAGCGCGGCCAGCGGACGGCCGGTGCGGTGCGCACCCATCGCCGCCAGACCGATGGCCCCGGTTCCGGCGGCGCGGAGAACAGCCGGCTCCGGACCGACCACGGCCACGAACCCGGCCAGTCCGACCCCCGCGGCCACGATGCGCCCGCGGCGACCGACCCCCAGGGCGGCAGCCGCGAGCAATACCGCCCCCACGACGTAGGTGGTGTTCGCGCCCGAGACCGCCGCGAGGTGAGCCAGACCGGAGGCCCGGAACTCGTCCCGGGTCTCGGTGGACACCCCTCCCTCGTCGCCGAGGACGAACGAGGGCAGCAAGCCCGCGGCCTCTCCCTCGAGCGCCCGGTCCGATACGGTCCGGAGCTTCTCCCGCACCGCCGCCGGAACCCGGCCGGTCCACCCCGGTGGACCCGTCACCCGGGGAGCCGACAGCGCCCGGAGTGCGGGCGGTTCCCCGGCGGAGCGGGGCTCGAGGACCGCCACCGAGGCCTGCACCCGGGTGCCCGGCGGGAGCCCGCTCCACCCGTTCCGGGCGAGCAGCACCACGTCCAGCTGTGCTTCCCGGGCGGAGGTTCCCGACCCCGTGACCTCCACGCGGACCGGCACCATCACGCCTCCGGTGCGGACCGGCCGGTCGAAACCCGTCACCACCGCCCGTACCCCGGTCCGGCCGCCCACCGACTCGATCAGAGGGTGCGCGGCGAGGGCGTGGACCCGTGCCGCCTGGACCCCCGCTGCAACCGCGCCCACCGCACACGCCAGCGCCAGCACGGCCAGCGCGGTGCGGTCGAGCTGCGCACGCGTACCGGGGCCGGGGCGGGTTCCGATCGCGACCGACCACAGCACGGCCACCCCGGCGGCCACCGCCAGCACCACGCCGACAGCGGCGGCCTCGGCGGGGCGAACGGCCCCTGCCACCCAGGTCGCCGCGAACACCGCCAGGGTCGGGATGACCAGCCTGAGATCCCGCGCCGCCGGGGTCCTCCGCTCGGACGATCCATCCCGGTCCGTCACACCGTGACCAGTGGCCGGAGCCGCGCGAGGGTCGCCGGGCCGATGCCGTCGACCTCGACCAGCTGGTCCACGCTGGTGAACGATCCGTTCGCGGCTCGCCACGCGAGGATCGATGACGCGGTCACCGGCCCCACTCCCGGCAGCGATTCGAGCGCTGCGGCGTCAGCGGTGTTCAGGTCGACCAAACCGCCACCCGGCGCCGGGCCCGAGCCGCCTCCCCCGGGCGCGCCGGCCCCCGGCGCTCCCGGGCCCGGACCTGGGCCTGGGCCTGCGCCTGGGCCCGGGCCGATGATGTCACTGCGCGGGCCTCTCGGCCCGTCCGGCCCGGGGGCCGACCCGACGAGGATCTGTTCCCCGTCGGCGACCTTGCGTGCCAGGTTGAGCCCGTCGCGATCCCCGCCGTCCAGGACCCCGCCCGCACTGTCGAGCGCGTCGGCGACGCGCGCGCCCGGCGCGAGGGTGACGAGCCCGCTGCGCCCGACCAGTCCGACGACGGAGACGACGACGGGTTCGTCAGCGGACACCGGATCCGCACCAGCGCGCCCCGGGGGCTGCGACGGGCCCCGGGGGGTGGTGCCGTCCTCGGCGACCGTCTCCCCCACCGTGGCCATCGGCAGGTCGGGAACCGGTGGCCCGTCCGGGACCGACGAGAGCAGCCGGTGCACGGAGAATGCGCCGAGCCCCAGCACGAGCACGACCAGCACCACCCCGGCGAGCCGGTCGGGCGCCCACCGGATGCGCCCCCACCATGGCGGGTCGGCCCAGGCGGCCGCATCGACACTCCGGGGCGGGAGCCGCTCGGGCCTGTCCCCGGCAGGGTCGGGATCAGCCCAGGGCACGGCCGCCGACCGGTCGGGCCGGTCGGATTCGCCACCCGCCGACGGAAGACCGCCACCGGGGGCCGGTCGTCGATCCTCCGGGGGGTCGCGGTGCGCGCCCTGCGTCGAGAGCGCACTGGTCAGCCGATGCAGGGCGGCTGCCCGCGCCGGGTCCCGGTGGGAGTCGACGGGGCCGTCGGACCGGGCCCGGGTCTGGGTTCGCATGGCGCGAAGCTAGCCCGGAACATCCTCCGCGACGCCCCGGAATGCGGCCGTCAGTCCGGTACCTGTGGAGAGGGGGGAGGGATGGGGAATGCGGTGTCGACCAGGTCCGTCACCGAGACCCCCACTGTTCCCGGACCCAGGTGCCAGGCGAGGACCTCGTCGAACTCGACGATCATGACCCGCTCCGGGAACTGGGTCTCCTTGCGGATCTCGGTGGCCATCTCCTCGGCCCGTTCTCGAGCCTCGTGGTGGTGGACCACCACCAGCACGTCACCGCGGGCCACGTCGTCACGCAGGAGGGTCCGCAGTCGCGCGTGCGCCTTGGAGGTGGTGCGGGCCTTGGCTGCCAGGTCGACCGAGCCGGACCGCAACACGATCACCGGGCGCATGGACAAGGCGCTACCGAAGAGCGCGGCGAGCGCACTGATCCGGCCGCCTCTGCGCAGGTTCTCGAGTGACTCCAGGGCGGCGTATGTCGAGGCGCCCCGGCAGAGCCGCTCGGCGAGTTCGTAGGTCGCGGACAGTCCGAGGCCGTTCTGCGCCGCCCAGGCGCACTGCGCGACGGCCGCACCGAACGCCATGCCGGCTCCGCGGGAATCGGAGACCAGGACCCTGCCCCCGAACCTGGTCGCGGCATCGGCGGCCGACTGCCAGGTGCGCGAGAGCCCGCGGGACAGGTGCACCGACACCACGCCGGTGCAGTCGGGATCCGCGAGCAGTTCCTCGTAGATCTCCGCCAGTTCGTCGGGTGTGACCGCGGCCGTGGACACCGCCCGGTCGTTCTCCTCCACGACGTGCAGACCCACCACCGTGATGCCGAACTCGCGGACCCACCCGGCCGGCAGGTCCGCGCTGGAGTCGGTGACCAGTAGGATCGTCATGACACGTCCACCGGAGGTGTGATCCCGGCGTTCCACTGATCCAGGCGCCACAGGACACCTCGGGCGGCCTCGGTGGTGGGTCCGATCCCGGGTTCCGCTACCCGCCCCGCCCCACCCTCGGGGCGGACGTGGGCGGACAGCTGCACCCAGCACGTGTTGCCCAGTCCGTTGAACACCGGGTACTGCTCCACCGGCAGTTCGAGCAGCGACGCGGTCAGGGCCGCGATCGCGCCGCCGTGGGCGACGATCACGGCGGGATGCTCGCTCCAGTCGGGCGACGACTCGACCAGCTCGTCGACGACCGCACGGGTCCGCCGGGCCACGTCCAGACGGCTCTCCCCCTCCGGCGGTGACCACTGGGGGTCGCTGCGCCAGTGGACCCGGGCGTCAGGCCACTGCGCGTCGACCTCGGAGTGACTCATCCCCTGCCAGGTGCCCAGGTGCGTCTCGCGCAGCCTCGGGTCGGTCCGGACGTCCACCCCCACCTCGGAGGCCAGTGCCCTCGCCGTCTCGTGCGCCCGCTGCAGGTCCGAGGACAGGATCGTCCACGGACGACGGGACGCCAACACGCGACCGACGGCGTGCGCCTGCCGCACCCCCAGCTCACTGAGCTCGGTGTCCAGCTGACCCTGCATCCGCAGGGACGCGTTGTAGTGCGTCTGGCCGTGACGCAGGAGGATGAGACGTCGGGTCACCGAGTAGGTCAGAGCTCCTGATCCCGCTGGGGCTCCTCCGGCGCGAGCGAATCGTCGGCGCGACCGGCGGCGTCATCGGACCGGCGCGACGTCTCGACGCCCTCGATCTCGACGAGCGGGCAGTCCTTCCACAGGCGGTCGAGCGAGTAGTAGTCGCGCTCGTCGACATGCTGGACGTGCACGACCAGCTCGTTGTAGTCGAGCAGCGCCCAGCGTCCCTCGCGCGTGCCCTCACGACGCAGCGGCTTGTGGCCGGCCTCGCGCAGCTTGTCCTCGATCTCGTCGACGACGGAGTTGACCTGCCGCTCCGTATCGGCGGACGCCAGGACGAAGCAGTCGGTGATGATGAGCTGGCCGGAGACGTCGATGACGGCGATGTCGGTCGCCAGCTTGTCGTCGGCGGCGCGGGCCGCGATGGCGGCCATCTCAAGGGCCTCGGGGCTTGCGGTCACTTGGGGTTCTCCTCGGGGTGGGGATCGGTGGGGACGGGCACCCGGTGTACCGGGGCCGTCGCTGCGGGGGTGCCGTCCAGGCGGGTGGAGCCCTCGGGCCGGTAGAGATTACGTTTCGCTATGTACTGCACGACACCGTCCGGCACGAGGTACCACACGGGCGCGTCCTCGGCCGCGCGGCGTCGGCACTCCGTGGAAGAGATGGCCAGGGCGGGGATCTCGAGCAGGTGGACGCGCCCGTCCCTGATCTCGGTGAGGTGCGTGTCCGACAGTTCGAACCCGGGCCGGGAGACCCCGACGAAGGTGGCGAAGTCGAACATCTCCTCCCAGCCGCGCCACGTGAGGATCTTCTCCAGCGCGTCGGCTCCCGTGATGAAGTACAGATCGGTGTCCGGGTGCTGGCGCAGCAGGTCCTTGAGCGTATCGAGCGTGTAGGTCGGTCCGTCTCGGTCGATGTCGACGCGACTGACCGAGAAGCGCGGGTTGGAGGCCGTGGCGATGACGGTCATCAGGTAGCGGTCCTCGGCCGGGGACACCTCGCGGCCCCGCTTCTGCCACGGCTCGCCGGTGGGGACGAACACCACGTCGTCGAGATCGAACCGGTGTGCCACCTCACTGGCCGCGACGAGGTGACCGTGATGGATGGGATCGAAGGTCCCGCCCATCACTCCGACGCGGCGCCGTGCGCCGCCGGTGGTCCCCGTCGTGGTCATGGTCGGTGAGTCTATCGGTCGGGGGTGAGGCTCAGTCGTCTGCCGCGCCCCGCCGCCTCTATCCCTCACACGGGGAGCAGGCTCGCGACGACCGCCGTGAGCTGCTCCACGTTGCGGCACTCGTGCATGGGCACGTACTGGGAGTAGAGCGTGGCCGCCGAGTCACCGGTCCCCCACTGCCGCTTGGGTTCCGGGTTGAGCCAGTGGGTGTGACCAACGCGCTCGCTGACGAACTCGAGCGACTCGACGGACGGATCGCGGTAATTGTTGCGACCGTCGCCCAGGATGAGCAGCGACCCCGTCCGGGTGAGGGTGTGCGCGTACCTGTCGGCGAATCCCTCCAGCGCGTGGCCGTAGTCGGAGTGGCCGTCGTAGGTGACGATCTCGGCCTCGCGGACCATCCGGCTCATCGCGGAGCCGAGGTCCGACCCTGTCTCGAAGAACGAGGTCACCTCGTCGGTGGTGTCGACAAAGGCGAACACCCGCACGCGGGAGAACTGCTCCCGGAGCGAGTGCACCAGCTGCAGGGTGAAGTGGCTGAACCCGGCCACCGAACCCGACACGTCGCACAACACGACCAGTTCCGGCCGCGCCGGCCTCGGCTTGCGCAGGACCAGCTCCACCGGCACACCGCCCGTGGACATGGACCGGCGCATGGTCTTGCGCATATCGATCGCACCGTGCCGGTGGCGACGTCGTCGGGCCGCCAGGCGACTGCCCAGTTGCCTGGCCAGGGGTCCCACCCTGCGGCGCAGCGCCTGCAGGTCCTGGTCGTTGGCGCGCAGGAAGTCGACCTGCTCGGCCGCGGGCCCCACCGCGTACTGGGCGACACGGTCGCGACCGACCGTCTCGGCGGTGCGGCGGCGCGTCTCGTCCGCGACCTCCCGCAGGAAGCCGCGGACCAGGTCCGCGGCCGAGTTGGCCGCGGCGGTCTTCTCCGCGTGTCGTTTGGAGCCGTCCGGGTCGAAGGGGTCGGCGCCGAGCAGCCCGTCGAGGATCCGCTGCATGATCGCCTTGGTGTCGAGCGGGCTCAGTGCCTGGTAGGCGGAGTAGCGCGGTCCGTTCACCGAGTCGTACGAGCCGAGCTGCTCGACCAGGAGTTCCGCCAGCGCCCGGGCCCTGGCCCGCGACTCCTCGGTGTCCTCGAGCAGGAGCGAGGCGATGAGCTCGTTCAGGGCCTCGGGATCCACCTTGCCGTCGTCGTCGGTCGGGATCTCCACCTCCAGCATCACCGCGTCGCCCCGGGCGTGAGTCCCGATGGCGGCCGGGAACCACAGATCGAAGAGCTGGTCGAACACACCACGGTGGGTGGGTTTGTGCAGGATCGTCGAGGCCAGCGCCTCGCGCAGCGCGGCGCGGTCCAGCAGGTCGATGAGCACCATCGCCGCGGCGGCGTCCACCGCCTCGCTCGGGCCGACGGGGATGCCCTTGCGCCGCAGGGCGTCGACGAAGTCCACGAGGTGGCCGGGCATCCCGCCCGGGGTCCCCTTGGTCACTGCGCCCACCTCCTGATCACCCATGAGCTAGTTGAGCCGCAGCTCGGCGGCCGCGCGCAGCTGGTCGGTCTGGTGCTTGAGCACCACGCCGAGCGTCTGTAGGACGGTTTCGTCGTCGATCGTGTCCAGCCCCAGCGCGACGAGGGTGCGGCCCCAGTCGATCGTCTCGGACACACTCGGCACCTTCTTCAGCGCCATCGCGCGCAGCACTCCCACCACGCGCACGAGCTGCTCGGCCAGCTGGTCGTCCAGCTCGGGCACCCGCGATGCGAGGATCTTCCGCTCCAGCTCGGGAGTCGGGAAATCAAGGTGCAGGTACAGGCACCGGCGCTTGAGGGCCTCGGAGAGCTCGCGCGCAGCGTTGGAGGTGAGGACGACGAACGGTTTGCGGGTGGCCTCGATGGTCCCGAGTTCGGGGATCGTGACCGCGAAGTCGCTGAGAACCTCGAGCAGCAGGCCCTCGATCTCGATGTCGGCCTTGTCCACCTCGTCGACCAGCAGCACGGTGGGCTCACTGCGCCGGATCGCGGTGAGCAACGGCCGTGACAGGAGGAACTCCTCGGAGAACACGTCGTCGCGCGTGGAGTCCCACCCCTCGCCCTGACCTGCCTGGATCCGCAGGATCTGCTTGGCGTGGTTCCACTCGTAGAGAGCACGGGCCTCGTCCACGCCCTCGTAGCACTGCAGGCGGATGAGCTCGGCCTCGGTGGCCGCGGCCACGGCCTTGGCGAGCTCCGTCTTGCCGACACCGGCCGGCCCCTCGATGAGCAGCGGCTTGCCCAACCGGTCGGCGAGGTAGACCACGGTCGCGGTCGACCGGTCGGCCAGGTAGCCCTGACCGCCGAGTGCCTCGATGACGTGGTCGATGCTCTCGAAGGCGGGGCGCTGGGCGGTGCGGGCTCGGTCCATCGGATGGGTCCCTTTCGGTTCGGGGTCGTCGGTGGCGGGCCGGCGGGGCCCGGGCGCGTCTGCCTTACGGCCGCACATGCCCCTTGCCGTGGGCGATCCACTTCGTACTGGTGAGTTCCTCGAGGCCCATCGGGCCGCGGGCGTGGAGTTTCTGGGTGGAGATACCGATCTCGGCGCCGAAGCCGAACATCTCGCCGTCCGTCCAGGCGGTGGAGGCGTTGACCATCACCGCCGCGGCGTCGACGCGGGCGCAGAACTGATCCGCCACGTCGATGCTGCGGGTGGAGATGGCCTCGGTGTGGCCCGAGGACCAGCGGTCGATGTGCTCGATCGCCTCGTCCACCCCGTCGACCACCTTGAGTGCGATGTCCATGCTGAGGTACTCCTCGCCCCAGTCGACGTCGTCGGCGGGGACGAGCCCCTCGCGGTCGCCGTGGACGGTGACGCCGGCGGACTTCAGCGCACCCACGACGCGGTCCACGGCCGCGTCGCCGAGTGCGGCGTCGAGCAGCACGGTCTCGGTGGCGTTGCAGACGCTGCAGCGGCGGGTCTTGCCGTTGAGCAGCAGGCTGATCGCCTCGTCGAGATCCGCGTCACCGTGGATGTAGAGGTGGCAGTTCCCGGTGCCGGTCTCGATGGCCGGGACCTTGGCGTTCTCCACCACGGTCTGGATCAGGCCCGCACCACCTCGGGGGATGACGACGTCGACCAACCCGCGAGCCTGGATCAGGTGGGTCACCGACGACCGGTCCTCGGAGGGCAGGAGCTGGGCCGCGTCCACGGGCAGGCCGTGCTCGGCGAGCACCCCCCGCAGGACCTCGACCAGCGCCTCGTTGGAGTTGCGGGCCGACCGCGACCCCCGCAGTAGGGCGGCGTTGCCGGACTTGAACGCCAGACCGAACGCGTCCACCGTGACGTTGGGGCGCCCCTCGTAGATCATTCCGACGACGCCCAGCGGCACGCGGACCTGCCGTAGTTGCAGCCCGTTGGGCCGGGTCGACCCACGGGTGACCGTCCCGACGGGGTCGGCCAGCCCCGCCACCTGCCGCAGGCCGCCGGCGATGCCCTCGATGCGCTCCGCGGTGAGCCGCAACCGGTCGAGCATGGCCTCACCCGTGCCTGCCTCTGCCTGCTCGGCGATGTCCCGGGCGTTGGCCTGGAGGATCGTCGACTCTGCGACCACCAGTGCGTCGGCAGCCGCCAGCAGGAGTGCGTTCTTGCGATCCGCGGTGAGCAGGGCCAACTCACGCGAGGCGGACCGGGCGCGGCGGGCGGCGTCGTGGACGGCGTCGCGGGTCGGGTCCGCGGCGGGCCCGTCGGCGTCCGTCCGGCCGGTGATCTCAGGAGCGTCGAGGTGGCTGGCTGTCATGGGTTCCAGCTTACCGATGCGGCCCGTGGGACCACCTCCGGCGAGTCAGACCGCCGGGACGACTCCGACCTCGCGCACGGCGAACTCCCGGAACCGGCGGGCGAGCCCGGAGTCGCCGGCCGGGCCCGAACGCTCACCGGGCCCGGGCGGGCCCGCGATCTGCCGAAAGCCGGTCGGACCGGTGTACGACGCCGGCGGCAGTTCCTCCGTCGCCGCGTACAGCAGTGGGCGGGCCCCGTCGGCCGCCGTGGGGACGATCCGCCGGCCGAGCAGGTTGAGTACGGCGTTGACCGGCGGGAACGGGGTCGGGTCGAGGATCGAGGTGGCGGCGAACCCGGGGTGGGCGAGCTGTACGTCCACCGGGGAGCCCGCGGCGGTGAGCCGGTTCTGCAGGTCGAGTCCCCAGAGCATGCACGCGAGTTTCGACTGCGCGTACGCCGCCGCCATCGAGTAGGGGCGCCGGCGGAAGTGGGGGTCGGCGAAGTCGATCCGCCCCTTGGCGTGGGCCATCGAGGCCGTGATCACCACCCGCTCCCGGATCCGGGGCAGCAGGAGTTCGGTGAGCAGGAACGGCGCGAGGACGTTGACCCCCAGGTGCAGTTCGAAGCCGTCCGCGGTCTCCCGCCGGGTCTTGCTCATCAGACCGGCGTTGTCCAGCAGGATGTCGACGGGGTCCGTGTTCGAGGTCGCGAACTCCCGCACGGCGTGCAGGTCGCTCAGGTCCAGCTCGTGGACCTCGGTGGACCCGCCGATCTCCGCGGCCGCCGCCTCACCCTCGGCGCGGGTGATGGACGGGAGCACGACGTGGGCGCCCCGGTGCGCGAGTTCACGCGCGGCTTCCTTCCCGATGCCGCTGGTGCCGCCCGTGATCATGACGGCCTTCCCGGTCAGGTCGGGCAGGTTGTCGACGATCCACGCCGCGGAGCTCATGAGGCGACCCCGTCGCTGCGCACGAGGACCGTGACCATGAAGCCGCTGTCGTCCTCGAACGGCAGCAGATCCCAGGTCGACCATCGCTGCTGCACCCGCAGCCCGGCGAGTTCGGCGTCGCGGTCGAACTCCTCCCGGGTCCAGCCCCGGTCGAGCCCGAAGCCCACGACCAGCCGTCCGGGGCGGCCCTCGGTTCCCTCGCCCGCGGTGGCGAGCCGCGCGGCGAGGTTGGTGAGCACGGTGCCGCGGTCGGCGGGGTCGACGAAGGCTAGGACGTTGCCCGCCGAGACGGCGAGGTCGAACGGTCCGCGGGCCCAGCCGTCGTCGGCCAGGTCCGAGACCTCCCAGGTGGCATCCGGGCACAGCTCCCGCGCCCGCTCGATCAGGTGGGGGTCGAGGTCGACGCCGGTGACGCGGTGTCCACGCGAGTGCAGGTAGGCGCCGGTGCGCCCCTGGCCGCAGCCCACGTCGAGGATGCGGGCGCCGCGCGGGGCCATCGCGTCGATCAGCCGCGCCTCGCCGTCGATGTCCACGCCCTCGGCCACCATGTCGTCCCACCGTCGGGCGTACCGACGGGAGTGCTCGGGGTCGGCCTCCACGATCTGCTTCCATGTCTGAGCCATGCGGCCCAGTATGGCCGCCGGGAGCGACATGCGTCGCGGAGGAGGCCGATGGCCCGGGTAAGCGGAAGGTCGGCGGATCGACTCCGCGCCGACGGTGACCTGTCGGAGCGGTGGGGCACCATGGGGCCATGACCTCGACAGCGGACCGTCCCACTTCCGACGACCCGGCCACCGGGGGCCGGGCCGGGCTCCGAGCCCGCGCCGACGAACTGCTCAGCGCGCTCGCCGGTCCGGGCGCGGTCCTGCGCGAGGACCAGTGGGTCGCCATCGAGGCGTTGGTGGCGGACCGGCGGCGCGCCCTGGTCGTCCAACGGACCGGCTGGGGCAAATCCGCGGTGTACTTCATCGCGGCCCGGCTGCTCCGCGAACTGGGGTCCGGTCCCACCGTGATCGTCTCGCCGCTGCTGGCGCTCATGCGCAACCAGGTCGAGGCCGCGGCCCGGGCCGGGGTGCGGGCGGCCACCATCAACTCCGCCAACATGACCGAGTGGGACGAGGTCCGCGAGTCGGTGCGCGGCGGCGAGGTGGACGTGCTGCTGGTGAGTCCAGAGCGGCTCAACAACCCCGACTTCCGCGACACCGTCCTGCCCGCCCTGGCCGCGGATGCGGGCCTGGTGGTGGTGGACGAGGCGCACTGCGTGTCGGACTGGGGCCACGACTTCCGCCCCGACTACCGGCGCATCCGCACGCTGTTGGCCGACCTGCCGGAGGGTGTTCCGGTGCTCGCAACCACCGCCACCGCCAACGACCGCGTGGTTCGGGACGTGGCGCAGCAGCTCGGCGTGGGCGAATCGGTGGAGTCGGACACCCTCGTCCTGCGGGGCGGCCTGGACCGCGAGTCCCTACGCCTGTCGGTCGTGACGATCGACGACTCAGAGAAGCGCGCGGCATGGCTGGTGGAGAACCTCGAGTCCCTGCCGGGCAGCGGGATCATCTACACCCTCACCGTCGCCGCGGCGCAGGACATGGCCGAGCTGCTCACGTCCGCCGGACACCGCGTCAGCGCCTACACCGGGCGCACCGACGCGGGCGAGCGGGAGGAACTCGAGCGGGCGCTGCTGGACAACGAGGTCAAGGCGCTTGTCGCCACGTCCGCGCTGGGGATGGGGTTCGACAAGCCCGACCTGGGGTTCGTGGTGCACCTTGGCGCGCCGCCGTCCCCCATCTCCTACTACCAGCAGATCGGTCGCGCCGGCCGTGCCGCCGACCGCGCCGAGGTCGTCCTGCTTCCGGGGCCCGAAGACCGGGCGATCTGGAACCACTTCGCCTCACTGGCCTTTCCCCCCGAGGACGTGGTCCGGCGGGTGCTGGATGCCCTCGAGCCCGGCCGGCCGCAGTCCACGCAGGCACTCGAGCCGGCCGTGAACCTCGGCCGGACCCGCCTCGAGATGGTGCTCAAGGTGCTCGATGTGGACGGCGCGGTCCAGCGCGTGCGGGGCGGGTGGATCTCCACCGGGCAACCGTGGCACTACGACGCCGAGCGGTACGCGGGTCTGGCCCAGGCCCGGCAGTCCGAGCAGAAGACGATGATCGAGTACGAGCGCACCGGTGCGTGCCGGATGGAGTTCCTGCGCGCCCAGCTCGACGACCCGACGCTCGAACCCGCCTCCGGCGGCTGCGGGCGCTGCGACAACTGCACCGGTGAGCGCCGCACCACCTCGGTCGACTCCGGCGCGCTCACCCGCGCCCGTGAGGCCCTGGAGCGGCCCGGTGTCGTGCTCCCGCCGCGGAAGCAGTGGCCCACGGGCCTGACCAAGCTCGACGTGCCGCTCAAGGGCAAGATCGCCGACGGTCCCGGCGAGGGCCGGGCGCTGGCGCGGGTGACCGACCTCGGGCTGGGCCAGAAGCTCCGTGGCCTCTTGGCGGAACCAGATCAGGAGGCGCCCGAGTGGATGGTCCGCGCCTGCGTGCCGGTACTGCGCGAGTGGGGATGGGACGAGCGGCCCACCGGGGTCGTGGCGCTACTCAGCGGTGATCACCCGGTGCTCGTGGAGAGCCTGGCGCGCGCGCTGTCGCAGATGGGGCGCATGGACTATCTCGGTGAACTCACCCGCGCCGACGCACTCCCGCCGGTGACCGCCCAGAACTCGGCCTACCGGGTGGCCCAGCTGTGGGGCACGTTCACCGGCCCCGCCACCACCCCGGAGGGGCCGGTCCTGCTGGTCACGGACTTGTTCGGGACCGGCTGGACGGCCACGGAGGCCGCCCGTCACCTGCGTGCGGCCGGAGCGCCGGCCGTCCTGCCACTGGCGGTCGCCTCCGCGGGCTGACCGCACCACCCGCCCGAGAGAATCGATCCCCGCTTCGTCATACAAGACCGACAGATGATGTCGATTCGGGCGCCGGTGGGACGTCATTACTCGAACCGGTCGGCACGCGGCCGGATCTCGAGGAAGGATCAGACGATGCGCTATGCACTGATGTTCCACGCGCCCGAACCCGACAGTGATGGTCCGCAGCCCACGGATGAGCAGATCGCGGAGATGCAGCAGCTCATGACGGACTACGTCTCCGCTCTGCACGCGGCGGGAGTGCTCGTCTCCGCCGAGATGCTGCAGCCGTCCACGGCCGCGACCACCGTGTCCCGACGCAGTGGTGGGACCGTCATCGAGGACGGCCCGTTCGCCGAGGCGAAGGAGGCGCTGGCAGGGGTCTTCATCTTGGATGTGCCGGGCCCCGACGCCGCGCTGGCGTGGGCTGAAAAATTCCCGGGCGCGACATACGGGGTCGTCGAGGTGCGGCCGGTGGGTGTCTACGTCAGCGACGGCTCATGGATGACCGCCTGACCGGAAGGACGATCGAGGACGTCGTCCGCACCGCACGGCCGCGCCTCGTGGCTTTCCTCGCGGCGCCGGACGGCGACCTCGCCGGCGCCGAGGACGCCGTCTCAGACGCGGTCGAACGGGCGCTTCTGACCTGGCGCCGCGACGGTGTCCCCGACCGCCCCGAGGCGTGGCTCCTCACTGTGGCCCGCAATCGACGCCGCGACGGCTGGAGGGCTTCCGGGCGCCTCGATCCATTCCCTGGAGACCACCCCTCGCCGGGCGCCGCGGCGGTCGACCGCAGTGCTCTCGAGATTCCCGACCGGCGGCTCGCGCTGATGGCGGTGGCCGCCCATCCCGCCATCCACCCCGCGGCCAGGACGCCGCTCATGCTCAACACCGTCCTCGGCTTGACGGCCCAGCAGATCGGCGCGGTGATGCTCGTCCCCCGGGTGACGATGGCGGCCCGGCTCACCCGGGCGAAGAAGCGGATCCGCCAGAGCGACATCGCCTTCGAGGTGCCCGGTGTGGACGAGTTGCCGGCCCGGCTCACATCGATCCGCGACGCCGTCTACGGCGCGTACTCAGTCGAATGGGAGTTCTCGGCGTCCGAGCCACGATCAGACCTCGCCGGGGAGGCGTTGTTCCTCGCCGAACTGCTCGCTGAGCTCGTCCCCGCCGACGCGGAATCGCACGGGCTCGCCGCCCTGCTCTGTCTCTCGGCCGCCCGCTCGGGCGCACGTCGGGACGAGCGCGGCGAGTTGGTCCCGCTCGCCGAGCAGGACACCGGCCGATGGGACGACCCGCTTCTCGAGCGGGGACGCGAACACCTGCGCCGGGCCGGGACGGCTGAGTCCCCCGGCCCGTACAGATTGCAGGCGGCCGTTCAGGCCGTGCACTGCGCCCGGCGGGACACCGGGGTCACCGAATGGGACTCGATCCGGCGCCTCCTCAGCGCCCCCCGGCGACTCGCCCCGACCGTCGGCGGGTCGGTGGCCCTGGCCGTCGCGACCGCCGAGTGCGACGGCCCCAACGCCGGGCTGTCCGTGCTCGACGAGATCGGGCCCCGGGCGGAGCGGTTCCAACCGGCGCTCGCCGCCCGCGCCCGGCTGCTCGCGGACGCCGGCAGGGTCGACAGTTCGCTGGTCGCCTACGACCGCGCGCTCGCGCTCACGACCGAACCTGCCGAGCGCCGGTTCCTCGAGCGCGCCCGCGAAGCCGCCCGGCGTACCTCCTGACACTCACTCGCCCTTTCCGCGAGGATTCAGTAAACGTCTCAGACCTCGCGGGCCATCGCGCGGCCGGCCTTCATTCCGGAGAAGATGCAGCCACCGAGGAAGGTGCCCTCGAGCGAGTTGTACCCGTGCACGCCGCCCCCTCCGAACCCGGCCGCCTCGCCCGCCGCGTACAGCCCCGGGAAGACCTCGCCGCCGGGGGTCAGGCACTGGGAGTCGAGGTTCGTCTCGATGCCGCCGAGCGTCTTGCGGGTCATGAGGTGAACCTTCACGCCGATGAGCGGGCCTCCCGACCCGGCCGCCGAGCCCTTGCCCTGTCCCGAGTGCTCGAGCAGCCGGTGTGGCTTGGCCATCCGGGTGAGCTTGTCGGTGAGGACACGCCGCGCGTTGTGGATGGCCTGCACCTGGGCGTCCTTGGCGAACGGGTTGTCCATCTGCCCGTCCATGGCCAGCACGATCCCGCGGACCTTCTCGACGTCCAGTTCGGGCTCGCCCTCGCGGAGCGTGCCGTTCAGCCCGGCGACGAGCTCCTCGATCGTGTCGGCCACAACCCAGTCGACGCCCTTCTCCGTGAACTCGGAGATCGACGGTGGCAGACCGCTGCCCGCCTTGGAGGCGAACTTCTTGATGCTCTTGTCCGTGAGCTCTGGATTCTGTTCGGAGCCCGAGAGGATGAACTCCTTGCCGGCGATGGCGGAGTCGAGGATGAACCAGGAGTAGTCCCGGCCGGTGCGGCGGATGGCCTCGATGGAGGCGGTCGTGTGGAAGCCGGGGAACAGCGGCACCGGCATGCGGTCGCCGTTCGCGTCCAACCACAGGGTGGACGGCCCCGGGATGATGCGGATCGCGTGCGAGGGCCACACGGGCGCGTAGTGGGCGACACCCTCGGTGTAGTGCCACATCCTGTCCCGGTTGATGAGATTCGCCCCGGCCACCGCGGAGATCTCCAGCATCCGGCCGTCCACGTGCTCCGGCACCCCCACGATCAGGTGCTCAGGCGCGGCTCCGAGCCGGTCGGTGGGCCAGTACTCGCGGACCAGGTCGGGGTTGCCGCCGATGCCGCCGGACGAGAGCAGCACCGCCCCGGCGCGGAACTCGAACTCCCCGGTCCCCTCGCGTGGGGATGCCACACCCCGGTCGTGGTCGCACGGGGTGAGGGTGGCGCCGCGTACGCCCACGGCCCGGCCGTCCTCCACGACGATCTCGTCCACCCGGTGACGTACGGCGAACCGGACGAGCCCGGAGCGGGCCGCATCGAGGACGGGCTCCTCGAAGACCCGCACCACCTCGGGCCCGGTCCCCCACGTCACGTGGAAGCGCGGAACCGAGTTGCCGTGGCCGGCCACGTCGCCGCCGCCGCGCTCGGCCCAGCCGACGGTGGGGACGATCCGCAGTCCCAGGTCATGCAGGTACCGACGCTTCTCCCCGGCCGCGAACTCGACGTAGGCCCGCGCCCACTTCTGCGGCCAGTGGTCCTCGGGGCGGTCGAACCCCGCGGAGCCGAGCCAGTCCCGCCAGGCGAGTTCGAGCGAGTCGGAGATCCCGATCCGTCGTTGCTCGGGGGTGTCGACGAGGAAGAGACCGCCGAGCGACCAATAGGCCTGACCGCCGAGGTTCTTCTCGTTCTCCTGGTCCACCACGAGCACCTTCTTGCCGGCGCGGCTGGCCTCGTAGGTGGCGACGAGTCCGGAGAGTCCGTGCCCCACGACGATCACGTCCGGGGTGAAGCCCTGTTCGGGCGCCGGCAGCGGGCCGGTGTTGGCGGCGCGGGAGGTCGACGGCGGCTGCCAGGCCGGGTAGACGGGGTGTACCGGCCGGGCCTCGCCGGTGGTGCGCTGGGAATGGGACGCGGAACTGGTCATGGGGTCAGTGTGCCCGGTCACTACAGCAGGTGGCGCAGATACCGTTCGGGCGCGTCGAGATAGCGCCGGTAGTGGTCGACCATCGCGAGATCCTCCCAGCGGGTCCGGTGCATCCCGGCGTCCGAGAGCTCGTACAGCGCGGCCCCGGGCACGGACGCCAGGATCGGCGAGTGGGTCGCCATGAGCACCTGCGCCCCACGCCGGTCGGCCAACTCGAGCAGCAGGGCGACCAGCCGGAGCTGGGCGTCGAAGGACAGGCCCGCCTCGGGCTCGTCCAGAACGAACAGTCCGCCGTCCGAGAACCGTGACGTGCTGACGAGGTCCCAGAACGCCTCGCCGTGGCTGCGAGAGTGGAAGTCCTGCTCCGGGCCGGAGGACTGCAGGTAGGTGAACATCCCGTGCATCGTCTCGGCACGCAGGAAGTACCCCCACTTCGAGGCGCCGCCGCCGCGCACCAGGGTGACCGACTCGTGCAGCGGGGACTCCGACTCCCAGGTGACGTCCCGGCCGTTGACCGACCCGCCCTCCGCGCCGAGCCCGTACGCCATCGCGACGGCTTCGACGATCGTCGACTTGCCGGTGCCGTTCTCTCCCACGAGCACGGTGAGGTCGTCGAGCTCGAGCCCGTCGCGCAGCAGCTGGGCCACCGCCGGGATGGAGTACGGCCACCCCGCGTCCGACGACGCGGGCGGCGACCCGGCCGCGGCCCCGCCCCCGTCGCGCTGCCGCTCGACGCGCACCACCGGCCTCGGATCGAGCACTCCACCTGCGGCCATGCCACGCACCCTACCGACGGTCGGTACCGTTTCTCCCATGCGGATCCACCAGCTCAACTGCGGCACGATGGGGGGCCTGGTCCCCACGCGCGTCCTGCTCGTGGAGACCCCGGACGCGCTCGTGCTGGTGGACTCCGGGATCGGGGTGCAGGACATCGCCGACCCGGCAGGCCGCCTCGGCGCGATGCGCCACGCGCTGCGCCCGGCACTGCGCACCGACGAGACCGCCGTCCGGCGGATCCAGGCGCTGGGTCTGGATCCCCGGGACGTTCGGCACATCGTCCTGACCCACATGGACGCCGACCACATCGGGGGGCTCGCGGATTTCCCGGAGGCGCAGGTGCACGTCGCAGCCCAGGCGCTGACGTGGGCGGTGCGCACGCCGCGGTTCGTCGAGCGCCGCCGCTACCGCCGCCCCCAGTGGTCGCACGGGCCGCGGTTCGTCGAGTACGCCTACGGGACCGACCGGTGGGAGGGCTTCCGGGCGCATCCCCTGGACAACGTCGCCGAGGGGATGATCCTGGTGGATCTGCCGGGCCACGCGATGGGGCACGCCGGGGTGTTGGTGCCCGGTGGCGGTGACGACGACGACGACAAGGACCTCCTCCACGCCGGGGACGCCTTCTACCACCGGGGGCAGATCAGTCCGAAAGGTCGGGTACCCCGGCCGATCCCCGTCCTGGAACGCGCCCTGGCCCTGGAACCCGGTGCCGTCTCCCTCACCCACGCCAGGCTCGCCGGGCTGGCCCGGCGCCGCCGGGACACCCTCGACGTGGTGTGCGCACACGACCCCTCGGGACCCGGGGGCCTCTAGATGGTCCGGATCCGCGAGACCGCCTGGACGCCGGCCGAACGCACGGAGGCGGACCCGGACCTGCCCGACCGGGCGGCGGCACTCGCCGAACTCCTGCGGGGGCGGCGGGCGGTGGTGCTCACCGGCGCCGGGATCTCGACCCCGTCGGGCATCCCCGACTATCGCGGGCCCGATTCGCCCGGCCGGACCCCGATGACCTTCCAACAGTTCGTCGGCGACCCCACGTTCCGCCGGCACTACTGGGCCCGCAACCATCTCGGCTGGCGGCACATGGAGGCGGCGCGTCCCAACACCGCGCACCTCCTGCTCGCCGACTGGGAGCGGCGTGGTCTGGTCACCGGGGTGATCACGCAGAACGTGGACCTGCTGCACCTCAAGGCGGGCAGCCGCCGCCTCGTGGACCTGCACGGCACCTACGCGGTGGTCACCTGCCTGGACTGCGGCCTGCGGCTGAGCAGGTGGGCGCTGCACGAGGAGCTCGAGCGCCTCAACCCGGGCTTCACCGAACGCGTGGCGTCCCGGGGCGCGATCGAGGTGGCCCCGGACGCGGATGCCGTCCTGGGCGACACCTCGGACTTCCGCATGGCCGACTGTCGGGCCTGCTCGGGAGTCCTCAAACCGGACATCGTCTACTTCGGCGAGAATGTCCCCGCCTCCCGTGTCCACGCGGCTAACGACCTCGTGGACTCCTCTGACGTCCTCGTCGTCGTCGGCTCCTCTCTCACCGTCCGCTCCGGATACCGGTTCGTGCGACGTGCGGTGACCACCGGTACGCCCGTCGCGGTGGTCAACCGCGGCCGCACCCGCGCGCACGGCGAGGCCACCCTGACGATCGACGGCGACTGCGTGGAGGTCCTCGAGCTGACAGAGGCGGCCCTGCCGCACCACCGGTGAGCGTCGAGGAGCAAAATGGGGCCATGCAGATCGCAAAGACACCGGAGACCGCACTGGCCCGACTACTCCGCGGCAACGCCCGCTACGTGGCCGGGGAGAACCTCAACGAGCACAAAGACCCCTCTCGGCGCACCGAGCTCGCCGGCCAGCAGAATCCGTTCGCGCAGGTGTTCGGCTGCGCGGACTCCCGAGTCCCCGCCGAGGTCGTCTTCGACCAGGGGCTCGGCGACCTGTTCGTGATCCGCAACGCCGGCCACATCGTGGACTCATCGGTGCTCGGGTCGATCGAGTTCGGGATCGAGGCCCTGAACATCCCGCTGACCCTCGTGCTGGGGCACACCTCGTGCGGCGCGGTGGGCGCCACGATCACCGCCATCGACACGCACTCCACCCCGTCCGGTTACCTGCGCGACGTGGTCGAGCGGATCTCGCCGGCGGTGTTCGAGGCGCGGCGCGACCCCGACGCCGGGTACGACGACGTCGTGGTCGAGAACGTTCGCCACACCGTCACCGCGATCCGGCAGAAGTCGGCGGCCGTCGACCGCGCGATCACCGAGGGCCGCACCGCGATCGTCGGCGCGATCTACAACCTCGAGGAGGGCACCGTCACCCCGGTCCACACCGAGGGGACCGTCACCGAGGGCTGAGCGCGGGCCGACCGGGGTCGGTGGTGGGCCGTGGCCGGTGTCAGACCGCCACGAGGTCGTCGGCGTGCACCAGTGGGCGACCCTGGCCGACGGCGCCGGTGCCCGCCTGGCGTTCCGCCAACCGCGCCCGGACCTCGATCGAGTCGTACTGGGCGATCCCGCGGGCGACCACCCGGCCGTCGACGTCGTGCATCTCGATGACGTCGCCGAAGTGGAACAGGCCGTCCACCCCCGTCACCCCGGCGAGCAGCAGTGATCGCCGCGAACCGGTCACCGCGCGGACCGCGCCGTCGTCCAGCAGGACCGCGCCGCGCGAGTCGGCGGCGTGGCGGACCCAGAAGCGCCGGGCGGTCATCCGCTCCGGCCGGGCCGCGAATACGGTGCCCACGGACGGGTCGGGAGCGAGGGCCTGCGGCGCGAGCTCGGCCGCGGTGAGCAGGACGGGGATACCCGCGTCGGCGGCCAGGCGGGCGGCGGCGAGCTTCGAGGCCATCCCGCCGGTCCCCAGTGCCCCGCCGGCGCCGGCGACCACGCCGTCGAGGTCGTCCTGCCCAGCGACCATCGTCACCGCGGTGGCGCCGCCCTTGCGCGGGTCCGAGTCGTACAGGGCGTCGACGTCCGAGAGCAGGATGAGGGCGTCGGCGCTGATGAGGTGCGCGACCAGGGCCGCGAGCCGGTCGTTGTCGCCGAACCGGATCTCGTTGGTCGCCACGGTGTCGTTCTCGTTGATCACCGGCACGGCGTGCAGGGTGCGGAGACGGTCGAGGGTCCGCTGGGCGTTGGCGGCGCTGTCGCGGCGGCCGATGTCACCGGCGGTGAGCAGCACCTGGCCCACCACCCGGTCGAAGCGGGCGAAGGAGTCGCCCCACGCGCGGGCCAGCTCGAGCTGACCGACACTGGCGGCGGCCTGCTTGGCGGACAGCGTCCCGGGCCGGGTGGTCATCCCCAGGGGCGCCATGCCGGCGCCGATCGCGCCGGAGGAGACCACGAACACGTCGGACCCGGCGGTCATGCGCGACTGGCAGACGTCGGCGAGGGCGTCGAGCTCCGCCCGCCGGATCCCGCCGTGGAAACTGGTGATGGCCGACGAGCCGATCTTGACCACCACGCGGCGGGCCGCGCCGATCCGACGTCGCAGCTCCCGCTCCGTGGTCACTCCAGGATCTCCTCGTCCGGGTCGATCAGACCGCGACGCACGCGCTTGCGGTACTTGCGCTCGGTGGCCCCGATCCGCTCGTCGGACTCGAGCCTGATGTCCGTGCCGCGGCCGGTCCGCATGAGGTCGACGCCCGCCGGGGTCTGCGGCTCCCACTCGAACGAGACGTCACCGATGGTGACGGTGCAACCCTCCGTGGCCCCGGCCTTGATGAGCGCCTCCTCGACGCCGATCCGGGCCAGGCGGTCGGCGAGGAAGCCGACGGCCTCGTCGTTGTCGAACTCCGTCTGACGGATCCACCGCTCGGGCTTGGCACCGGTGACGATGAACGCTCCGGGGTCGGCCGGGTCCGGGCGTACGCGGAACTCCTCCACGTCCACGGCCTTGGGGCGGATGACGATCCGCTCGGGCGCGGCCGGCGGGTTGGCCTTGCGGTGCGCCTTGATCAGCTCGTAGAGGCCGTACCGCAGCTCGTCCAGGCCCTTGTGGGCGACCGCGGAGATGGCGTAGACCGGCCACCCCTTGGCCTCGAAGTGTTCGCGCACCATCTCCGCCATGTCGGCGGCGTCGGGCACGTCGATCTTGTTGAGCACCACCACGCGGGGCCGGTCGGCCAGGTCACCGATCCCGGCGTCGGCGAGCTCGGACCGGTAGGCGGCGAGCTCGGCCTCTAGTGCGTCCACGTCGGAGATCGGGTCCCGGTCCGACTCGAGGTTCGCGCAGTCCACCACGTGCGCCAGGACGGCCGTGCGCTCGATGTGACGCAGGAAGTCCAGGCCCAGTCCGCGGCCCTCGCTCGCGCCGGGGATGAGGCCGGGAACGTCGGCGATGGTGAAGGTGTCGTCGCCCACCGAGACCACTCCGAGGTTCGGCGCGAGGGTCGTGAAGGGGTAGTCGGCGATCTTGGGCTTGGCCGCCGAGAGCACCGAGACGAGGGAGGACTTCCCGGCGGACGGGAAACCCACCAGGCCGACGTCGGCCATGGACTTGAGCTCGAGCGTGAGGTCGCGGACCTCGCCGGGCTCACCGAGCAGGGCGAATCCGGGGGCCTTGCGCGCCCGGGAGGCCAGCGCGGCGTTGCCCAGTCCACCCTTGCCGCCCTCGGCTGCGACGAAACGGGTGCCGACGCCGGTGAGGTCGGCGAGTACCTCGCCGTCCTCGTCCAGGACGACGGTGCCGGGCGGCACCGACAGTACGAGGTCGGCACCCTGGGCGCCGTTGCGGTTGGCGCCCATGCCGGGCTGGCCCCTGCCTGCGCGGGCGTGGGGCCGGAAGTGGAAGTCGAGCAGGGTGTGGACCTGGGGGTCAACGACGAGTACGACGTCGCCGCCGTGTCCCCCGTTACCGCCGTCGGGGCCGCCGAGCGGCTTGAACTTCTCGCGGTGCACGGAGGTGCAGCCGCGGCCTCCGTCCCCGGCCGCGAGGTGGAGGACTACGCGGTCGATGAATCTCGACATGGTGGGGGCTCCTCCTGGTGACGGGCGATGACGGCGGGGTCGTACAAATGCTCTCGGGGGCCGGGTGTGGAGTCGTGATGACCCCGCCCGGCCCCCGAGGGCGAATCCTGAAAAGTGGTCGGCTGGGAGGCTCAGGCCTCGGCGCCGGCCGGCACGATGTTCACGGTCTTGCGACCGCGCTTGGTGCCGAACTCCACCGCACCGGCGGAGAGGGCGAACAGGGTGTCGTCGCCACCACGGCCGACGTTGACGCCCGGGTGGAACTTGGTGCCGCGCTGGCGCACCAGGATCTCACCGGCGTTGACCTCCTGGCCGCCGAAGCGCTTGACGCCGAGGCGCTGCGCGTTGGAGTCACGACCGTTACGGGTGCTGGATGCGCCCTTCTTACTTGCCATGTCCGAGTCCCTCCTTCAGGGAGCACGCCCGAGGGCGCTGAGCTGGTGGCCTGATCGGCCGGAGATGGATTACTTGATACCGGTGATCTTGACGACCGTCAGCTTCTGACGGTGGCCCTGACGCTTGTGGTACCCGGTCTTGTTCTTGAACTTGTGGATCCGGATCTTCGGTCCCTTGGTCTGCTCGACGATCTCGCCGGAGACGGTGACCTTGGCCAGGGCGTCGGCGTCGGAGGTGACGGCAGAACCGTCGACCACGAGGATCGGGGACAGCGACACGGAGGTTCCGGCCTCGCCCTCGATCTTCTCGACCTTGACGTGGTCCCCTTCGGCGACCTTGTACTGCTTGCCGCCGGTCTTGACGATCGCGTACATCGAGGGCTTCCCCTTGCTTCTCGGGTGTGCGGCCGCCTGGGGCGACCACACCTGGTGTGCGGTGTTCTCTCTTGCTCGCCGACTCGCATCGGTCGAGGGTCGCTGGCCCCGGGACCGCGTACGGTCCCGTTGCGCGACTCCTCGCGCCACGACATAGCGCCGCGACGAGCGACCTGTCAAGGTTACGGTCCGGCGGCACAGCAGGTCAAACCGACCGTGCCGCCGGCCCGCGGCCCGGCGCGTCAGTCGCCGGCGGGAGCCGTCGTCGACCTGGTGGCCCGCCGCCTCGCCGGGCGCTTGCGCGGCTCGGCGACCACGGCGGTCGGAGCCTCCGCCAGGGCTGCGGCCTCGACCTTCGCCACGGTCTCGCCCTGCGCGCCCTGCGCGCCCTGCGGCGCGGTGTCGCCCTGCGCGGCCTGCTGCGCGGTGTCGACCCCGGCGGCGCCGGCCTCACGGCGGGTGGACCGCCGACGGGGGCGACGACCGCCCGTGCCCGTGGACCCGGAGTCCGATCCCGCCGTACCCGGGGCCGCCGCGGCGACCTCGTCCACGACGGTCTCCGCCTCGGCCACCACCTCGGCCTCGGAGCGCGGGGTCTCGACCACCTCCGCCGCGGCGCGGTCCTCGGCGGCGGTCGTCGGCGCCGGCGCAGTGGTGGCAGGGCGCCTCGACGCCCGGCGACGTCGCGCGGGCCGCGACGTCCCTGCGGCGTCCGCGGAGTCGGCCACGGCCTTCTCCTGCGTCGCCTCTGCCCCGCGGTCGATGGCGGGCGCCGCCGTCTCGGCCACGTCCGTCTCCGCCGTCGTCACGGTCTCCGCCTTCGCCGGCGTCTCGGTCGCCGCGTCGACCACCGTCGTCACGGTCTCCGCCTTCGCCGCCGTCTCGGTCGCCGGCGTCTCGGACGTCGCGTCGCGGCCCCCGCGGTCGCCGCTGCCGCTGGCGGCGGCGGCCTCGTCGGTGTCCGTCTCGCCGTCGGAATCGGCGCTCCGGTGGGCGATCGCGAGCGCGGCCGGGTGCGCGGCCGGCGCCGGGCCGTCCTTGCGCGGGGCCTGCTTGGGCACGGACGCGTCGGACTCCCCCGCCCCCTTGCCGTTGCCGCCCTTGCGCCGCCCACGCCGTGCGCCGGGCTCGTCGGCGTTGTGCGACTCGGTGTGCAGCGGGTCGGCGTGCACGATCAGCCCACGGCCCTGGCAGTGCTCACACGGGGTCGAGAAGGCCTCGACCAGCCCGGTACCGAGCTTCTTGCGGGTGAGCTGCACGAGCCCCAGAGACGTGACCTCGGAGACCTGGTGACGGGTGCGGTCACGCCCCAGCGCCTCGGTGAGCCGCCTCAGGACCAGGTCGCGGTTGGACTCGAGCACCATGTCGATGAAGTCGATGATCACCATGCCGCCGACATCGCGGAGGCGCAGCTGCCGGACGATCTCCTCGGCGGCCTCGAGGTTGTTCTTGGTGACGGTCTCCTCGAGGTTGCCGCCGGAGCCGGTGTACTTGCCGGTGTTGACGTCGATGACGGTCATCGCCTCGGTGCGGTCGATCACCAGGGAGCCGCCGGACGGCAGCCACACCTTGCGGTCGAGCGCCTTGGCGAGCTGCTCGTCGACGCGGTGCGTGGCGAACACGTCCACGTCGGGGTTGTCGTGGCGTTCGAGCCGCTCGACCATCTCCGGCGCGACCCGGGAGACGTAGTCGTGGACCGTGTCCCAGGACGTCTCGCCCTGGATGACGAGCTTGGAGAAGTCCTCGTTGAACAGGTCGCGGACGACCTTCACCAGCAGGTCCGGCTCCTCGTACAGGGCCACGGGGGTGCCGGCTCCGGAGTCGGTGCGCTTGGCGGCCGCCTCGGAGATGTCGGACCACTGACCCGCGAGACGCTCGACGTCGCGGCCGATCTCCTCGGCGCTGACCCCCTCGGCGGCGGTGCGGATGATCACGCCGGACCCCTCGGGGACGACGTCCTTGAGGATCGCCTTGAGGCGACGACGCTCGGTGTCCGGCAGCTTGCGGGAGATGCCCGTGGAGTTGCCGTCCGGCACGTACACGAGGAAGCGCCCGGCCAGCGAGATCTGCGTCGACAGGCGGGCACCCTTCTGCCCGATGGGGTCCTTGGTGACCTGGACCAGGACCATGTCGCCGGACTTGAGCGCCTGCTCGATGCGCCGGGCCTTGCCCCCGAGCCCGGCGGCCTCCCAGTTCACCTCGCCGGCGTACAGGACGCCGTTGCGGCCGCGCCCGATGTCGACGAACGCCGCCTCCATGCTGGGCAGCACGTTCTGCACGCGGCCGAGGTAGACGTTGCCCACCATCGACCGGGCGGATTCGGTGGTGACGAAGTGCTCCACGAGCACCTTGTCCTCGAGGACACCGACCTGGGTCATGACGCCCTTGCCGTCGCCCCGCTGCTTCTCGCGCACGACCATGACGCGGTCCACGGCCTCGCGGCGGGCGAGGAACTCGGACTCGGACAGGATGGGCTGACGACGGCGTCCGGCCTCGCGACCGTCGCGACGCCGCTGACGCTTGGCCTCGAGGCGGGTGGAGCCGGTGATGCCCTGCACCTCGTCGGACGACGTGCTGGCGCCCTGTCCCCCGCGTCCGGACCGGCGACGCGCCTCGCGCTCGTGGACCTCGGTGTCGGCCGGGTCGTCGCCCGTGGTCTGGGTCTCGTCGGAGCCGGAACCCCCACTGCGACGACGACGACGGCGACGCCGCCTCGAACCCGACGGGGCGTTCCCGGAATCGTCCGAATCGTCACCGTCGGCGTCACCGGAGTCGGCCTGCCCGTCGGAGTCATCCGCCGTGCGGCCGTCGGTGTCGTCGGAGCCGTCGCGGCCGGTCCCACGGTCGTCGGAACCCGACTCGCGGGAGTCCCCGGAATCACCGGCGGACCCGGAGCGGGCGTCGGAGCGCTCCTCGTCGCGCCCGGAGGCGTCGTCGGAGGCATCTGCGCGCGAGTCGTCGTCGGCGGTACCGGTGTTCTCACCGTTCTGCTCGTCGCCGCCCTCGCCCCGCCCGCGACCACGTCCGCGGCGACCCCGCCGCCGCCGACGCGCCCCACCGTCACCGGAGTCCGACTGGTCGGACTGGTCGGGGCCGCGGCCCTCGTCGGAACCCTCGTCCTGCGTGTCCTGGTCGGCCTGCTCACCCTCGGGCGCGCGGGCAGCCCCGGCGGCCACCTCCGCGCGGGCCCGGTCCTGGCCCCGGCGGCCGCGCGGCTCGTCTCCCGAGCGGGATTCCGCCGGCGGCTGCGCAGGAGTGTCGTCGGGAGAGAGGAACAGGGGTGAGAACGTCGGGGTCGCGGTGGACCGGCGTCGCCGGTTGCCCGACTCCTCCGAACCCACCTCGCCGGTGACGATAGCGATCTCCGGCAGCGCCGGACGATTACGGCCTCCCGTGGTGCCACGCCCGGTTGCGGCCGAATCGTCCGAAGTCCCGCGGGCGGTCTTCCCGGCGGTCCTCGAGCCGGACTTCTCCGCTGCCCCGGAGGCGGACTTCTCGTCGGCCGTGGCCTTCTCCGCGGTCTTCTCCGCAGTGGTCTTGCGCGCCGGGCTCTTCCTGGCCGGCGCCTTCTTCGCGGGAAGGGCGTCGGTCGACGCGGCCTCGCCGGCGGGCGCCTCCGCGGATGCGCCCTCGGCGGGGGCCTTCCCGGCGGAGATCTTCTCTGCCGGGGCCTTCTCTGCGGGGGTCTTATCTGCGGGGGCCTTCTCCGCGGGGGTCTTGGCGGCCTTCTTGGCGGGAGCCTTCCGCACGGGGGCCTTCCGCACGGGGGCCTCGGCCGCCGGCGTCTGCACGTCGGAGCCTCCGGCCACGGCGGCATCCGTCGCCGTCCCGGCGTCCTGCCCCCGCGAGGTGAACCAGTTCAGCAGCACGTCGCGGGTCACCCCGGACTGGGCGCTCTTGATCTCCACGCCGATCCCGG
This sequence comes from Dietzia sp. B32, assembly GCF_024732245.1. Classification (NCBI taxonomy): domain Bacteria; kingdom Bacillati; phylum Actinomycetota; class Actinomycetes; order Mycobacteriales; family Dietziaceae; genus Dietzia; species Dietzia sp. B32. The sequence continues at coordinate 3,067,309 of NZ_CP093845.1, forward strand.
CCATGGCGACCAGGAACTCCTTGCTGCTCATGCCCACGGCTCTCGCGGCCGCGTGCGCGCGCATCCTCTCGGGAAGCGCGGTGATGTCGTCGATGGTCAGGTTCGGATCCGACACGTGTCTCCTCCGGCCGGACTCCGGGCGCGATCACGTCACCGGTTATCGGTGACCCACGCCGCCGCACGGGGTCGGGCGTCTTCTCTGTCTGGGCCCCACCGGGGTGGGGCTACGTCTTGTGGTCCGCGGGACCGGGACGAACCGGGCCACGGGTGGCGGGCGCCCGTTCCGGGGCGGACTGGTGATCCACTCGCCAGGATGAGCTCCCGCCATTCTCCCACATCCGTCACCGAAACGTCGTCGCCCGGCGCCACCAATGCGAACGCGCCCGCCGGGCAGGGGCCGACGGGCGCGCGTGCAGCGCGATCGCTGCGGGACGAGTGGTGGTCTACAGGCCGGGGAACCAGAGCGCGATCTCCCGGGCCGCGGACTCCTCGGAGTCCGAGCCGTGGACGAGGTTGAACTGGGTCTCGAGGCCGAAGTCCCCGCGGATGGAACCGGGGGCGGCCTTCTCCACGGGGTCGGTCCCGCCGGCGAGCTGACGCCAGGCGGCGATGGCCCGCGGCCCCTCGAGGACGCCCGTGACGACCGGACCGGAGGTGATGAACTCGAGCAGGGAGCCGTAGAACGGACGCTCCGCGTGCTCGGCGTAGTGCTCGGCTGCGGTCTCCTGCGGCACCCGGCGCATGTCCATGGCGACGATCCTGAGGCCCTTGGCCTCGATGCGGGCGAGGATGGTGCCGGTCAGGCCGCGCTCGACGCCGTCGGGCTTGATGAGGAAGAAGGTTCTCTCGGTCACGACGGCGATCCTACAAGCCCGATGTCCACCCCGGTCGCGCGGAGCGTCGCGCTCAGTCGTGCTGGCTGGGCAGGTATCCACCGGCCATCCGGCGCGACAGGTCGCGGCGTAGGTACAGGATGTACGCCCAGACCGCGGCGAACATCAGTCCGCACACCCCCATCGACCAGTGCACGGCCCACCCGGCGACGGCCAGTCCCGCGAGCGAGAGGTTCAGCGGGATCGCCCAGGGCTTGCGTTGGAGTCCACTGGCCACCAGCATCGCGATCGCGAGCAGGCTGACGAACCACACCTTCCACGACTGGAAGTGGGCACCGTCGTCGAGCCGGGCGATCACCGTGAGCACCAGGCCGATCACGATCGCCTCGAGGACCAGGGTGCCGGCCATGATGCCCCGCAGCCCCTTCCACGGGTCCACCGAGGGGGCGTGTGCGGCTTCCCGGGGACCGGGGGTCGGTACGGTCACGTCGCGTCCTTTCCGAACAGGCTGCGGGCGGCTCCGGCGGTGACCACGGAGCCCGTGACGAGAACGCCCACGCCCGACACGTCGTCGTCCGCGGTCGGATCCGGGACCCCGACCAGGTCGAGGGCGGCGCTGACCGCGTCGGGAAGGGTGTCCACCACGTGGACCCGCTGGGCGGTGAACCGCTCCTCGGCGATGCGGGCGAGGTCACCCGGGTCCATCGCGCGCGGCGAGGCGGCCCGGGTCACGACGACCTCCTCCACGACGGGTTCGAGTGCGGCGAGGAACGCGTCGGCGTCCTTACCGTCGAGCATCGCGACCACGGCCACCAGTCGTCTGAAGTCGAACTCGGAGGTGACGGCTTCGGCGAGCGCGCGCCCCCCGTGCCCGTTGTGGGCCGCGTCCACCAGAACGGTGGGGCTCGAACTGAGCCGCTCCAGACGCCCGGGGTTGTCCACCGCGGCGAAACCCGCGCGGATGAGTTCCGGGTCCAGGCCCCTGTCCGGACCGGCGCCGAAGAAGGCCTCCACGGCGGCGAGTGCGGTCGCCGCGTTCTCGGCCTGATGCTCACCGAAGAGCGGGAGGAACACCTCCGGGTACTCGCCACCGAGTCCCCTCAGGGTGAGCTGCTGGCCGCCGACGGCGACGCGCCGCTCGACCACATCGAACTCCGAGCCGAGGCGGGCGACGACCGCGCCCACCTCCACGACACGTCTCAGCAGGACGTCCATGGCCTCGGGCTCCTGGCGACCGATCACGGCGATCGGGTCGCGCGGGAGCAGGTCGTCCTCCGGACCGGGTTGGATGATCCCGGCCTTCTCCCCCGCGATCGTCGCGAGGTCCTCACCCAGGTAGTCGGTGTGGTCCAGGCCGACGGGGGTGATCACGGCGACGGCGGGCCGGACCACGTTGGTGGCGTCCCAGGTGCCGCCCATCCCCGTCTCCACGACGGCCACCTCGACCGGTGCGTCGGCGAACGCGGCGAAGGCCATCGCGGTGAGCACCTCGAAGTAACTCATGCGCGGGCCGCCGGTCTCCTCGGACCGCTGGTCGACGAGCTCGAGGTAGGGCTGTAGTTCGCGGTAGGTGTCCACGAAGGCGCGCGCGGTGATCGGCTCACCGTCGAGTGCGATGCGTTCGGTGACACTCTGCAGATGGGGGCTGGTGTTGCGCCCGGTGCGCTGGTGCAGCGCGCGCAGCAGCGCGTCGATCATCCGGGTGACCGAGGTCTTGCCGTTGGTGCCCGCCACGTGGAGCACGGGGTAGGCGTGCTGAGGGTCCCCCAACACCGACATCAGCTCCGCGATGCGGTCCAGACTCGGCTCGAGCCGGGACTCCGGCCAGCGGGTGGCCAACTCCTCCTCGACCGCCGCCAGATCTGCCGTGTCGGCCTGCCACTCGGGGCTGCCCACCTCCGGGATCGGGCGGGGCGGCAGGTGGTCGTCACCGTCGCTCTCCTCGTCACCCGGGATAGGTCCGCCGAGCGGGACGCCCGAGACGAGGCCGTCCTCGCCGAGCATCTCGGCGACGTCCTCCTCCGTGGGGGTGTCCCACCCCTCGGCCGGGTCGTGCGGCGGGAGCCACTCGCGGCCGCTCACGCGGGATCACTCCCCGCGGGCATCGCCTCGAGGCGGGTGGTGATCCGGGTGACCTCGGCCTCGGCGAGGTCACGGCGGGCGCGGATCTTGTCGACGACGTGGTCGGGCGCCTTGCCGAGGAACGCCTCGTTGCCGAGCTTGGCGCCGGTCGTCTCGAGCTCCTTGCGGGCGGCGGCGAGGTCCTTCTCCAGCCGGCGTCGTTCGGCGGCGAGGTCGATCGTCCCGGAGGTGTCGATCTCCACGTCCACCGTCGACAACCCGAGCCGGACCTCGAGCGAGGCCGTGGCGGTGAAGTCCTCGGCTGCCGGGGTCAACCGGGCCAGCGCGGACACCTGGGCGAGCAGGTCCTCGGGCAGGTCCGCGGCGTCCACGCCGGAGATCCGCGCGGGTACCCGCTGGCCGGGCTTGAGCCCCTGGTCGGAGCGGAAGCGCCGGATCTCGGTGACGAGGGTCTGGGCGTCGGCCACCCGGCGGACCGGGTCCGCGGCGTCACCGGCCGGCACCACGTCGGACGGCCAGTCCGCGACCACCACGGACTCTCGACCGGTCAGCGCGGTCCACAGCGTCTCGGTGACGAACGGGATCACCGGGTGCAGCATCCGGAGCAGCACGTCCAGCACGTGGCCGAGTACGAGTCGGGTGTTCTCGGCGCGCTCGGAGGCGCGGGCGGCGTCGTCACCTCCGAACTGGACCTTGGCGAGCTCGAGGTACCAGTCGCACACCTCGTCCCACGCGAAGTGGTAGAGCGCCTCGCACGCCTTGGAGAACTCGTAGCGGTCCAGCGCGTCGTCGACGGACACCCGCACCTCACCGAGACGGTGAAGGATCCACCTGTCGGCGTCGGAGAGTTCGGACGCGTCGGGGAGCCGGCCCACCTTCGCGCCGTTCATCAGGGCGAAGCGGGTGGCGTTGAACAACTTGGTGGCGAAGTTGCGGGACGCCTGGGCGGCGTCGTCCCCGACGGAGAGGTCGCCGCCCGGGTTGGCTCCGCGGGCCAGGGTGAAGCGCAGTGCATCGGCACCGAAGCGGTCGACCCAGTCCAGGGGATCGATCCCGTTGCCCTTGGACTTGGACATCTTCTGGCCGTGCTCGTCACGCACGAGGCCGTGGAGGAACACGTCGGTGAAGGGGACCTTGCCCGGTGCGGCCTCGTCGCCGGTGAGGGTGCGGCCCACGAAGGTGCCGAACATCATCATGCGGGCCACCCAGAAGAACAGGATGTCGTACCCGGTGACCAGCACGGACGTGGGGTAGAAGCGTTCGAGGTCGACGGTGCGATCGGGCCAGCCCATGGTCGAGAACGGCCACAGGCCGGACGAGAACCACGTGTCGAGGACGTCGGTGTCCTGGGTGTATCCGGCTGGCGGCTCCTCGTCGGGGCCCACACAGACGACCTCTCCGTCGGGCCCGTACCAGATCGGGATCCGGTGACCCCACCACAGCTGGCGCGAGATGCACCAGTCGTGCATGTCGTCGACCCAGTCGAACCAGCGGGGCTCCTGGCTCTTGGGGTGGATGACGGTGTCGCCGTCGCGGACGGCGTCCCCCGCCATCGCGGCCAACTCCTCGACCCTGACCCACCACTGCAGTGACAGGCGCGGCTCGATCGGCTCGCCGGAGCGCTCGGAGTGGCCCACCGAGTGCAGGTACGGACGCACCTCCTTGACGATGCGCCCCTGCTCGGCGAGGTCCTCGCGCACGGCCCTCCGTGCCTCGAACCGGTCCATCCCGTCGTAGCGGGTCCCGGTGCCGGCGATGTGGCCGGTGGCGTCCATGATCGTGGGCATCTCGAGCCCGTGACGCTGGCCGATCGCGAAGTCGTTGGGGTCGTGCGCGGGCGTGACCTTGACCGCGCCGGTCCCGAACTCGGGGTCGACGTAGTCGTCCGCCACCACGCGCATGGTCCACCCCTCGCGGAACGGATGCGGGATCTCAGTACCCACCAGATGGGCGTACCGCTCGTCGGAGGGATGGACGGCAATCGCGGTGTCTCCGAGCATCGTCTCGAGGCGGGTCGTGGCCACCACCAGGTGCGGCTCGGAGTCGTCCATCGACCCGTAGCGGAAACTGACCAGCTCGCCCTCGACGTCGGCGTACTTGACCTCGATGTCGGAGATGGCGGTCTGAAGGGTGGGCGACCAGTTGACCAGCCGCTCGGCGCGGTAGATCAGTCCGTGGTCGTAGAGCTTCTTGAAGATGGTCTGGACCGCTCGCGAGAGTCCGTCGTCGAGGGTGAACCGCTCGCGCGACCAGTCGACGCCGTCGCCGAGGCGACGCATCTGATCGCCGATGGTGCCGCCGGACTCACGCTTCCACTCCCAGACCTTCTCGATGAACGCCTCGCGGCCGATCTCGTGGCGGTCGATCCCCTCGTCGCGGAGTCTGCGGTCCACCAGGGTCTGTGTGGCGATGCCGGCGTGGTCCATGCCGGGCAGCCACAGCACCTCGTACCCCTGCATGCGCTTGCGCCGCGTGAGCACGTCCATGAGCGTGTGGTCGAGCGCGTGCCCCATGTGCAGGCTGCCGGTCACGTTCGGGGGCGGCAGCACCACCGAGTAGGCGGGCTTGTCGCTCGACGGGTCGGCCTCGAAATACCCGGCCTCCACCCAGCGCTCATACAGCCCGTTCTCCACCTCACCTGGATTCCAGGAAGCGGGCAGGGCGTCCGCACGGTCGGTGTTCGGGGAGGCAGCGGCTGGAGTCGTCACCCGACCATCCTAGGCCGTGGGCGCCGGGGTCCGGCACACGCCGTCGACCCCGGCACACCCGAGGTCAGTCGGCCAGGCCGAGCCCGTGAACGGCGTCACGCTCCGAGACCAGCTCCGCCACCGAGGCGTCGATGCGGGAGCGTTGGAAATCGCCGATCTCCAGGCCCTCGACGACCTCCCAGCCGGCGCCCCGGCTGCGGCAGGGCAGCCCCGTCACCACGCCCGGCTCGGTGCCGTACTGCCCCTCGGAGGGCAACGCGACCGTCGTCCAGCTCTCACCCGGCGTACCGTGCACCCAGTCGCGCATCTGGTCGACCGCCGCGCCGGCGGCGGACGCCGCCGACGAGGATCCGCGAACCGCGATGATCTCGGCTCCCCGACCGGCGACCCGCGGAATGAACGTGTCGGCCAGCCACGCCTCGTCGAGTCCGGCGGTGACCGGTTCACCCCGCAGCGTCAGATAGGACACGTCGGGAAACTGGGTGGCCGAGTGATTGCCCCAGACGACGACGCCGTCCAGGTCCGCGACCGGTGCGCCCAGTCGGGTGGCGAGCTGGCTCAACGCACGGTTGTGGTCGAGACGCATCAGGGCGGTGAACCGCTCGGCGGGGACGTCGGGCGCATGCCGGTGGGCGATGTAGGCGTTGGTGTTGGCGGGATTGCCCACCACGACCACCCGCACGTCGTCGGCGGCGTGGGCGTTGATGGCCCGCCCCTGCTCGCGGAAGATCGCCCCGTTGGCGGTGAGCAGGTCGGCGCGCTCCATCCCCTTCCCGCGCGGCCTGGCACCCACGAGGAACGCCGCGTTGGCGCCCTCGAACGCCGAGTCCACGTCATCGGTGATCTCGATGGAGTCCACCAGCGGGAGCGCGCAGTCCTCGATCTCCATGGCCACGCCCTCCGCCGCGACCACGGCCGACGGGATGTCGAGCAGCCGCAGGCGGACCGGGGTCCCGGGGCCGAAGACCAGCCCGGAGGCGAGACGGAACAACAATGAGTAGGCGATCTTTCCGGCGGCGCCGGTGACGGTCACGGTGACCGGGGTGGAGGTGCTCATGGAGGCGAACCTTCCGGGACGACGACGGGGTCGGTTCCCACAGTAGTGAGAATCCGACCCCGCAACCCGCGTCCGCGGGCGGAGTACACCTGACGTTCGCCCGGGCGCCGCCTCAGGCGTGGATCTCGGCCCCGGTCTTGAGCCGGACCTCGTCGATCGTGACGCCCGGTGCCAGTTCGACCAGACGGAAGCCCTCCGGTGCGATGTCGAGGACGCACAGGTCGGTGACGACGCGCTGGACGCAGCCGCGGCCCGTGTAGGGCAGGGAGTTCTCCGCGAGGAGCTTGAGGTCCCCCTTGCGCGTGATGTGGTCCATCATCACGATCACCCTGCCGGCACCGTGGACGAGGTCCATCGCACCGCCCATGCCCTTGACCATGGCGCCGGGGATCATCCAGTTGGACAGGTCTCCGGCCTGGGAGACCTGCATCGCACCCAGGACCGCCACGTCGACGTTCCCACCGCGGATCATCGCGAAGGACTCCGAGGACGAGAAGTACGCGGCCCCCGGAGCGGCGGTGATCGTCTCCTTGCCGGCGTTGATCATCTCCGGGTCCAGCTGCTCGCGCGTGGGGTACGGGCCCACGCCCAGGATCCCGTTCTCCGAGTGGAGCGTGACGTGCACCCCGGCCGGGAGATAGTCGGGGATCAGGGTCGGCATGCCGATACCCAGGTTCACGTACTGTCCGTCGACGAAGTCGGCGGCGATGCGGGCCGCCATCTGCTCATGGGTCCAGCTCATGACCGATCCCCTCCCTTGCTGCTGAGCTTCTCGATCTCCACTCCGGTCTCCTGGCGTCCGACCTCGACCAGGCGCTGGACGAAGATCCCGGGCACGTGGACGTCGGCGGGGTCGATCTCGCCGGCGGCGACGATCTCCTCGGCCTGCACGATCGTCACCCGGCCCGACATCGCCGCATCGGGGTTGAAGTTGCGGGCCGTTCCGTAGAACTGCAGGTTGCCCGCAGTATCCGCACGGTGGGCGTGGACGAGGGCGTAGTCCGTGACGATCGAGCGCTCCAGGACGTACGGGATCCCGTCGAACTCGCGGACCTCCTTGGGCTCGGAGGCCAGGGCGACCCCGCCGTCACCGTCGTAGCGCAGCGGCAGGCCGCCCTCGGCGACCATCGTGCCGACGCCCGCGGGGGTGTAGAACGCGGGGATGCCCGCGCCACCGGCCCGCATGCGCTCGGCGAGCGTGCCCTGCGGGGTGAGTTCCACCTCGAGCTCGCCCGAGAGGTACTGACGGGCGAACTCCTTGTTGGCGCCCACGTACGAGGCGGTGGTCCGCGTGATGCGGCGGGCCTCGAGCAGTTTGCCCAGGCCGAAGCCGTCGGTCCCGCAGTTGTTGCTCACCGTCTGCAGATCGGTGGCCCCCTGGTCGAGGAGCGCGTCGATGAGGACGGCGGGGATGCCGACCAGACCGAAACCCCCCACGGCGAGGGAGGCGCCGTCCGGGATGTCCGCGACCGCGTCGGCAGCCGAGGAGAAGATCTTGTTGGTCATGTCACGCACCATATCCCTTGTTCGCATCTTGTACAACTGTTCGCCCTTCGCACGATTCCCGCGTATCGTGGACCGCACACCACGCCGCGCCCCGCCCGCGACCAGACACCCCGCGACCAGACACACGGAAGGACCGACACCATGCCCGCCACCCTGTCCCACGAGGTCAGTGGACCCCGGTCCGCCGACACCCCCGTCCTCGTCCTCCTCGGATCGCTCGGGTCCGACCGCTCCATGTGGGACGCCCAGGTCCGCGATCTGTCCCGCGATCACACCGTGGTCGCCGTGGACCACCGGGGGCACGGCACGTCCGAGGTCATCCCCGGTCCGTGCACGATCGCCGACCTGTCCGCGGACGTGGTGGCCCTGCTCGACTCACTGGAGATCGATCGGTTCCACATCGCCGGGCTGTCGCTCGGCGGCGCGGTGGCCCAGTGGCTCGCCGTCCACGAGCCCGCCCGTGTCCTCTCCGTCGCCCTGCTGTGCACCGCCGCGAGGTTCGGCGAACCGGCCGGGTGGGCCGATCGCGCCGCCGCGGTCCGCGAGGGCGGGACCGCCGCTGTCGCCGACGCCGTCGTCGCACGGTGGATCACCGCCGCACGAGCCGAGGCCGAGCCCGACCTCGTCGCGGGCCTGCGCGAGATGGTCCTGGCCACCCCGGCCGAGGGATACGCCTCCTGTTGTGACGCACTGGCCGGGTGGGACAACCGGGCCGAGCTGGGTCGGATCTCCTGTCCCACCCTCGTGCTCGCCGGGGACGAGGACCCGTCCACGCCCCCGGATGTGGTCCGGGAGATCGCAGACGGTGTACCCGGGTCCGACTTCGTCGTCGTCACCCCCGCCGCCCACGTCCCCACCGTCGAGATCCCGGAGCGCATCAACGAGATCCTCCGCCGCCACCTCGAGACCGCCCGGAACACGGGCGCGGCATGACCCGCCCCGACGTGGTGTCGACCCCGGCGCGCCCCGGGGGCGACGGCGGGGACCGCTCCGCCTCCCCCGACTTCGTCCAGTCACTCGCACGCGGACTGTCGGTCATCCGGGCGTTCGACGCCCGCCAGCCGCGCCAGACCCTCAGTGACGTCGCGCGCAACACCGGCCTGACCCGGGCGACCGCCCGCCGCTTCCTCCACACCCTCGTCGAACTGGGGTACGTGGACACGGCGGACTCGGTCTTCTGGCTCACCCCCCGCGTCCTGGACCTCGGGTACAGCTACCTGTCCTCCCTGCCGCTGACCGACCTCGCCCAGCCGCACCTGGAGAAGCTCAGCTCGCGGCTCGGCGAGTCGTCCTCGGTGGCGGTGCTCGACGGTTCCGACATCGTCTACGTGGGTCGCGTCCAGGTGCGTCGCATCATGACGATCGGCATCACCATCGGCACCAGGTTCCCCGCCTACGCCACGTCGATGGGTCGGGTCCTGCTGGCGTCGCTGCCGGCGGAGGACCTCGACGCCTACCTCGCCGCGACCGACCTGCGGGCCCTCACCCCACACGGACTGGCCGACGAGGCCGCGCTCCGCGCGGAGTTGTCGCGGGTGGCCGAGCGCGGCTGGTGCGTGGTCGACCAGGAACTCGAACCGGGCCTGCGTTCCGTGGCCGCCCCGGTCCACGACCGCCACGGCGCGGTCCGCGCAGCCCTCAACGTCTCCACCCACGCCGCCCGCTACTCCCCCGACCAGCTCCACGACGAGGTCATCCCCGAGCTGCTGGCCACCACCCGCGCGCTGTCGGCCGACCTCGCCATCGTCAACCGCTGAACCCGAACGAAGGAACCCCATGCGTGACGTCGTCATCTGCCAACCCCTCCGCACCCCGGTCGGGCGATTCGGCGGGGTGTTCCGCGACCTGGACGCGAACACCCTCGCCACCGACCTGCTCGCCGCCCTCGTCGAGCGGACCGGCCTGACCGGAGCCGACGTCGACGACGTCGTGCTGGGGCAGGGCTCGCCGAGCGGTGAGGGACCGGCCATCGGCCGCATCGCCGCACTCGACTCCCCGCTCGGGATCGACGTACCGGGCATGCAGCTCGACCGGCGTTGCGGCTCCGGCCTCCAGGCGGTCATCACCGGCGCGCTCCAGGTGGCCTCCGGCGGTATGGACCTCGTCGTGGCCGGCGGCGTCGAGTCGATGAGCCAGGTGGAGTTCTACGCCTCACCCAGCCCCCGCTGGGGCATCCGCGGGGACGGGATCTCGCTGGTCGACCGCCTCGGACGGGCCCGCACCACGGTCGGCGGTCGCTCGCACGTCATCGACGGCGGGATGATCGAGACCGCCGAGAACCTCCGGCGCGAGTACGGCATCGGGCGGGACGAGCAGGACCGGCTGGCCGTGCAGTCCCACCAGCGCGCCGTGGCCGCGCAGGAGTCCGGGGTGTTCGCCGAGGAGATCGTCCCGGTGACCGTCCCACAGCGTAAGGGTGAGGACCTCGTCGTCGACACCGACGAGCACCCCCGGGCCGACAGCACCGTGGAGGCGCTGGCGCGCCTGCGACCCATCATGGGCCGCACCGACCCCGAGGCCACCGTCACCGCCGGCAACGCCTCCGGCCAGAACGACGGCGCCGCGATGTGCATCGTCACCACCGCGGACAAGGCCTCCGCCCTCGGCCTCACCCCGCTCGTCCGCCTCGCCTCGTGGGCCGTCGCGGGGGTGGCCCCCGAGACGATGGGCATCGGGCCGGTCCCCGCCGCGGCCAAGGCCCTCGGCCGGCTCGGGCTGACGCTGTCGGACATGGGCGTCATCGAACTCAACGAGGCGTTCGCCGCGCAGGCGCTGTCCGTCATGCGCGAATGGGACATCGATCCGTCCTCCGAGCACCTCAACCCCCACGGCTCCGGCATCTCCCTGGGCCATCCCGTCGGGGCGACCGGTGCCCGCATGCTGGCGACGCTGTCCCGCGAGATGGTGCGTCGAGACGTGCAGTGGGGACTGGAGACCATGTGCATCGGCGGCGGTCAGGGCCTGGCCGCGGTGTTCGAGCGGGTCTGACCCACTCCGCTCCCGACGCAGAAAGGGGCCGAGCCGATCTCCGGCTCGGCCCCTTTCCACGCGTGGGGGCGTCAGTCGACGCGCGAGGGGTGCCGGGTAAGGGCCATGACCTGCATGTCCATGTACGGGAACAGCGGCAGACCCTGGAGGATCTCGTGCAGCTCGTCAGCCGACTCGACGTCGAAGATGCTGATGTTCGAGTACTGGCCGACGATCCGCCAGAGCTCACGCCACTTGCCCGACCGCTGCAGGTCCTGGCTGTAGGCCTTCTCGCGGGCCAGGGTGTCGGCGCGGACCTCGGGGTCCAGGTCGTGCGGGATGTGGACGTCCATGCGGACGTGGAACAGTGCCATCGTCTGACTCTCCTTCTGGGATGGTGGTGCCGCGGTCAGCGGCGCGTGAACTTCTCGACGGCGTCGTGGTCGATCTCGACGCCCAGGCCCGGCCCGGCCGGCAGGTGAACCCGGCCGGCCTCGTAACGGATCGGGGTGGTCACGTAGGTCTCGGCCAACAGCAGCGGGCCGAACAGCTCCGAGCCGTAGTTGAAACCGGGCTCCGCGCACGCGAGGTGCAGCGAGGCGACCGTCCCGATCGGCCCCTCGAGAGACGTGGCGGCGTGGCACGCGATCCCGGCCGCGCGGGCGATCGCCACGACCTCCTTGCCACGGGTCAGGCCGCCGAGCTTGGTGGTCTTCACCGCGATCACCCCGGCCGCGTCCCGACGCGCCACCTCGAGGGCGTCATGCGGGGACTGGACCGACTCGTCGGCCATGAACTGCACCGGCAGCGAGCGGTTGAGCTCGGCCAACACCTCGATCTGCTCCGTGGGGGTCGGCTGCTCGATCAGCTCGATGCCGGCGTCCACGAGCGCCGGGAGGTGGACGTTCGCGGTGAACCGGTCCCAGCGGGCGTTGATGTCCACCCGCAGGCCGGCCCGCCCGTCGAGGCGCTCGGCCAGCGCGGCGATGCGGGCGACGTCCTCGGCCGGGTCCAGGGCGCCCATCTTCAGCTTGAACGTACGGTGACGGTCCGCCGCCAGCAGCTCGTCGATCTCGTCGACCATCTCCTCGAGCGGCATGGCACCGAGGGCCCAGGTGCACTCGATCGAATCCCGGACCGCGCCGCCGAGCAGCGAACGCACCGGCACGTCCAGCGACCGGGCCCACGCGTCGAACATGGCGATCTCGAGGGAGGCCTTGGCGAAGCGGCCGCGGGCCACGACGCCCTCCATCGCCTCGAGGACGGCGGGGATCTCGTCGACGCGCCGGCCGATGGCGACCGGGGCGAGGTACTTCTCCACCAGGACCTGCATGGTCTCGGCGGATTCACCGCCCCACCACGGTCCGCCCGGGGTCACGCCCTCCCCGTAGCCGATGACCCCGGACTCGGTGGTGACCGAGACGAGCAGGATCGACTGGGCGGTGGCGGTGGTCGTGGCGAACTTGTGCGGTCTGATGAGCGGCACGTCGAGGATCCGTGTCTCCACGGAACGGATGGTCAGGTCAGACATCTTTCAGCCCTTCGTGTTGGTGGTCCGGCCGGGTCGATCGCCGACGCCCCGGCCGCTCGTGGCGGCCGGGGCGGGCGGGGACTCCAGATGGGTTCGTCGCCGGTCAGGCCACGAAACGCTTCTCGGAGACGGGGTCCAGGACGAAGTCGTAGACGACCTCGTCGATCCCATCGCTATTGGGCTTCGGGTCCAGGATCAGCTCGGGCTTGACGGCACCGGCCACGTCGTCCTCGACCCACTTGCCACCCTGGAAGTACAGCTGGGTGGTGATGAGGCGCTTGCCGGGGGCGGTGACCTTCAGGTGCAGGTGCGCCGGACGCCACGGGTGGCCACCGTAGCTGGCGATGAACTCACCGGTCGGGCCGTCGTGCGGGATCTGGTACGGGGCCGGCTGGACCGTGGTGATGTGGAAGTTGCCCTCCGAGTCCGTGGTGAAGGTGCCGCGCAGGTTCCACTCGGGGATGCCCAGGCCGTCGTCGAACTGCGAGTAGTAGCCGTCGGCGTCGGCGTGCCACAGCTCGACGGACGCGCCCTCGATGCCCGTGCCGTCGAGGTCGCGGACCTGGCCCTTGAACACGAACTGTGTGCCCTTCTCGTCCTCACGCATGGGCATGACGCCCTTGGCGCCGAGGTCCGGGGCGTTCGGCACGTAGTAGGGGCCCTCGATGGAGCCCTTGGTGCCGTTGAAGATGCGGCTGTTGGAGTCCTCGATGAAGTGCTCCAGGAACACGTCGAGCCACAGCGGCCACTCGCCGCCCTCGCCGACCTCGATGAGCCACTGCTTGAGGACGCGGTACTCGTCGTAGGTGACCTCGTGCTCGAAGATCACCTCGGACAGCTTGGTGAGCACGTCCTTGTAGATGGCGGCGGCGCGCTCGGTGCTCGTGTCGGCCGTGAAGCGGCTGCCCTTGAACTTGTCCGTCGCGGCGGAGCCGGAGCCGGCGGCGGTGGGCACTGCGGTGCTGGTCATGACGCTCCCTCAGGTGGGGTCGGGATGGGGGTGGATCGGACCGGTGGGGCCGGTCGATGTCCCCACTGTGCGCGGGATTCGCTGTGTCGTCAATCACCGTGCACTACAGTCGTAGAGGCCAAATCGTCCGCGGAGCGAACACCAACCCCCCATCGGCGCAGGTCCCGCCGCCCGAGGCACGAATCTGTTCGCCATGCGAACGCCGGACACCTAGGTATGACTAGGAGGTGCCCTAGTGTGATCGGACGCACACTAGGGCACCGTGGAGGCACACCGGCAGCAGGCCGCATCGTCGCGGCCGGAACCGAACCACGCTAGGAGCCCTCGATGTCAGATCGACTCGACCACGTCCAGGCCACCCTCGAGACCGCACTCGAGGACCGGCCCGAGGACGGCATCATCCGCGCCAACCGCCGCATCTTCACCGACGAGGAGATCTTCGAACTCGAGATGAAGCACATCTTCGAGGGCAACTGGGTCTACCTGGCGCACGAGAGCCAAGTCCCCGAGGTCGGCGACTACTTCACCACCGACATCGGTCGCCAGCCCGTCGTGATCACCCGCGGCAAGGACGGGCAGCTCAACTGCCTCATCAACGCCTGCTCGCACCGCGGCGCGATGCTGTGCCGGCGCAAGACCGACAACCGCACCACCCTGACGTGCCCGTTCCACGGCTGGACGTTCTCCAACTCGGGCGAGCTGCTCAAGGTCAAGGACCCGCGTGACGCCGGCTACCCCGAGCAGTTCAACACCGACGGCTCCCACGACCTGCGACGCGTGGCCCGCTTCGAGAGCTACCGCGGTTTCCTGTTCGGCAGCCTCAACCCGGACGTCCTCCCGCTGGAGGAGCACCTGGGCGACAGCCGGACCGTCATCGACATGCTGGTCGACCAGTCCCCCGAGGGACTCGAGGTCCTGCGCGGCTCGTCGACCTACACGTTCGACGGCAACTGGAAGCTCCAGGCCGAGAACGGCGCCGACGGATATCACGTGTCGGCCACCCACTGGAACTACGCGGCCACCACCGCACGCCGCTCGTCCGGCGAGTCCAAGAACGAGACCAAGGCCATGGACGCCGGTACCTGGGGCAAGCAGGGCGGCGGCTACTGGTCGTTCGAGCACGGGCACCTGCTGCTGTGGATGTGGTGGGGCAACCCCGAGGACCGGCCGCTGTGGGACCGTCGCCAGGAGCTCGCCGACCAGATCGGCACCAAGAAGGCCGAGTTCATGGTGGGCGCCTCGCGCAACCTGTGCCTGTACCCGAACGTCTACCTGATGGACCAGTTCTCCAGCCAGATCCGGCACTTCAAGCCCATCTCGGTCGACAAGACCGAGGTGACGATCTACTGCATCGCACCCAAGGGTGAGAGCGCCGAGAACCGCGCGGCGCGGATCCGCCAGTACGAGGACTTCTTCAACGCCACCGGCATGGCGACCCCGGACGACCTGGAGGAGTTCCGCTCCTGCCAGAAGACGTACCTCGCCGACGCCGCGCCGTGGAACGACATGACCCGCGGCAGCACCCACCAGCTCACCGGTCCGGACGAGACCGCCCGTGGCCTGGGGATGGAGAACGTGCTGTCCTCCGGCGCCAAGACCGAGGACGAGGGCCTCTACCCGATCCAGCACGCCTACTGGCTCGAGACCATGCAGCGTGCCCTCGAGGCCGAGTCCGCCGCCCGCGACGAGGCCGAGCGCCGGGCCCGCGAGGACGCCGGGGCCCGGGTGCATCGCACGACCGTCGCGGCCGACGCCTGACCCGGCCCGAGTCGACCGCACGCCCATCCCCGCCCCACGAAAGGCCTGATCATGACCGCACCCGCCGTGGCGTCGATCTCCGTCGACGAGATCTCCGCTTTCCTGTTCCGCGAGGCACGACTGCTCGACGACCGCCAGTTCGAGCAGTGGATCGAGTGCTATCGCGAGGACGCGATGTACTGGATGCCCGCCTGGGACGACGACGGTGAGCTCACGACCGATCCGTACTCGGAGATCTCGTTGATCTTCTACCCCAACCGGGCCGGTATCGAGGACCGGGTGTTCCGCATCCGGACCGAGCGTTCCTCCTCGACGTCGCTTCCCGAACCGCGGACCAACCACCTCATCAGCAACGTCGAGGTGCTCGACCGCCGTCCCGGCGAGGTCGACATCCGCTTCAACTGGTTGTCGTCGTACTTCCGTTACAACACCACCGACCAGTACTTCGGGACGTCCTTCTACACCCTCGACGTCACCGGCGAGTCGCCGCTGATCACCTACAAGAAGGTGGTCCTGAAGAACGACTACATCCACCACATCGTGGACGTCTACATGGTGTGATCCCACACCCCGGCCGGCGCCCGACCAGGGCGCCGGCACACCCCCGGTCGCCGTGCGCGGCCGACACCGCCAGCGACCTGGAGTGAGACCCCATGAGCTATTCAGTGGCCCTGGCCTTCGAGGACGGCGTGACGCGCTTCGTCAACTGCGGTCCGACGGAGACCGTCGCCGACGCCTCGTACAAGGCCCGGATCAACATCCCCCTCGACTGCCGTGACGGAGCGTGCGGGACGTGCAAGTCCCTGTGCGAGTCCGGCGAGTTCGACGGCGGCGACTACATCGACGACGCCCTCACCGAGGACGAGGCCGCGGCCGGCTACTGCCTGCCGTGCCAGATGGTCCCGCGGTCCGACCTGGTCGTGCAGATCCCCACCACCTCCGATGTGGCCAAGACGGCCGCCGCGGCGCACCCCGCGACGGTCACGGCCGTCGAGCGGCTGGCCGAGGGCGCGTTCGCGCTGTCCGTCGAACTGGACGACCGCGACGCCCTGGCGTTCCTGCCCGGCCAGTACGTCAACATCTCGGTCCCGGGCACCGACCAGACACGGTCGTACTCGTTCTCCACCGGTGCGGACTCCCGGAACCTGTCATTCCTCATCAAGTACGCCGCCGGCGGCGCGATGTCGGAGTACCTGGCCCAGCGCTGCGCCGTGGGCGACCGCCTCGAGCTGACCGGCCCGATGGGCAGCTTCTTCCTCCGCGAGTCCACCCGTCCACTGCTGCTGCTGGCGGGCGGTACCGGCCTGGCGCCCGTGCTGTCCATCCTCGAGACCCTCGCCGCCGCGGGCACCTCCGACCGCCCGGTCCACCTCATCTACGGCACCTCGTTCGACACCGACGTGGTCTACACGGACCTGCTCGACGAGTTCACCACCCGGATCCCGGGCATGACCTGGGATCTGGTCGTCTCCGACCCGGCGACGACCCACCCGAACAGCGGATACGTCACCGGTCTGATCCGGCCGGAGCACCTCCACGACGGGACGACCGACATCTACCTGTGCGGGCCACCACCGATGGTCGAGGCGGTGCGCGGATTCCTCGACGACGAGGGCCTGCAGGTGACGCACTTCTACTACGAGAAGTTCACCCCCGCGACCGCGGTGCCCGACCAGTCCGCCGAGCGCGCCACGGAATCGGCGGAGCCGACTGAGGAGGCCGCCCTCGCCGTCGACCCGTCCCCCACCACGCCGGAAACGACGACGACGACGACGACGACAACGGCAGCAGCAACGGCAACGGACATTCCCGTCGCCGCGCCCGCACCCGTGGCCGAGCCCGCGGCACCCGCCGCGGCCACCACGGCCCCGGCCGCACCACACGGGCCGGCCCGGATCCTCTCGCGCCGCCCCGGGGACCCCGTGCCGGCCATCGAGGCCCGACCGGTCGGCTACACCCCGCCCGCCCCCGGCGGCCACACGGCGCCCGTCACCCGGACCGCCGAGCCGGTGGCGAACATCGCCGCGCGCCCGGTCGGGTACACCCCGCCGGCCCCGGGCGGACACGCCGCACCAGGCGTCCCCGCGACCGAATCTCCCGCGCCCATCGCCGCGCGCCCGGTCGGTTACGTCCCGCCGCAGGTCACCCTGACGCGGGCGTCGACCGCGCCCACCGCGGGGACCACGACCACGGTGTCCCTGGCCGGCGGAGGCCGTTCCGAGACCATCACCTCGGCCCCCGGCGTCGTCAGCGGCGAGGTGCACCCGGCGATCCGGCACTCCGACGCCCAGTTCGACGCCCGCATGGCGCTCGAGCTCGGCGTGATCGAGCTGACCATGGGACGCCTCGACGACGCCCGGCTCGCCGAGTTCCGGTTGCTCGCCGAGTCGGCCAACCAGTACATCGAGCGCGACAGGTTCCTCGATCCCGAGCGGTTCACCGCCGCGAACGCGCAGTTCCACGAGTTCCTGTTCCGCTGCACCGGCAATGACTCGCTGCTGCAGGCCTACCGCATGCTGGAGGTGACCCAGGTGATGAACCGCGTCCTGCCCGACGCCCGCTGGGTGTCCGAGGACATCGTCCCCGAGCACCTTGAGATCGTCGCGGCCTTCGAGACCGGTGACCGCGACGCCGCGCGATACCTCATCCGTCGGCACAGCGAGCACGCCAAGGCCACCATGCGCACCGCGCTGGACCAGAACGCCGTGGAGGCCGCGTCGTGAGCGCGCCCGTCGGCGAGTACGACGCCGTCCCGCCCGTCGTCTCCCCCGGCCGCTTCGCCGGCCGGTCGGTACTCATCACCGGCGCCGTGCAGGGGATCGGCCGCGCCGTAGCCGACCGGGTGGTCCGCGAGGGCGGGCTGGTCACGGTGGTGGACCGGGCCGACCTCATCACCACGGTCGCCGACGAGCTGACCGCGGTGTCCCCGGACGGTCACCGGGTCGTGCCCGTCGAGGCGGACCTGGAGACGTTCGAGGGGGCCGAGGCCTCGGCCCGTGCGGCTCTCGACGCCCACGGCCGGATCGACGTGCTCATCAACAACGTCGGCGGCACCATCTGGGCCCGGCCGTACCACGAGTACTCTGCCGACCAGATCGAGGCCGAGGTCCGCCGGTCCCTGTTCCCGACGCTGTGGATGTGCCGGGCTGTCCTGCCGTCCATGGTCGCGGCGGGCGCGGGCACGATCGTCAACGTCTCCTCCGTGGCGACCCGCGGGGTCAATCGCGTCCCCTACGCCGCGTCCAAGGGCGGGGTCAACGGCCTCACCTCGGCGCTCGCGCTGGAGGCCGCCCCGCACGGGGTCCGGGTGGTGGCCACCGCCCCCGGCGGCACCCTCGCCCCCGAGCGGCGGATCTCCCGTGGCGGCGACGCCCGCACGGACCAGGAGAAGACCTGGTACTCGCAGATCGTCGAGCAGACCGTCGACTCCACCGTGATGGGCCGCTACGGCACGCTCCACGAGCAGGCCGCCCCGATCTGCTTCCTCGCCTCCGACGAGGCCTCCTACATCACCGGTTCGGTCCTCCCCGTCGCCGGCGGCGATCAGGGCTGACCGGCCCGTCGACCAGGGCAGGCCGGCCTGTCGACCAGGTCAGGCCGGCCCGGTTCCTCCCCACCCCCACCGAACGGAGCCCTTCCGTGTCCCCGAGCACTCCCGTGCCCTCCAGCCGACCCGTCCCCTCCAGCCCTCCCGGGACGTCCGGCCCCGCCGCCGGCGTCTGGGAGTCCCCCGCCCACCGCCGCACCGTCTACGGAGTCCTCGCCGTCGTCGCCGCCGCCATCCTCTTCGACGGCTACGACCTCGTCGTCTACGGCGCCGTCCTGCCCACCCTCATGGCGGACCCCGGCCAGATCGGCGCCCTCGGCGCGGCCCAGGCCGGTGCGCTCGGTTCCTACGCCCTCGTCGGCGTGATGATCGGTGCCCTCAGCGCGGGGGCAGTCGGCGACCGCATCGGCCGCCGCCGGATCATGCTCGGTGCCATCGCCTGGTTCTCGATCGGCATGGCCGCCACCGCATTCGCCCGCGACATCACCACGTTCGGTGTCCTCCGCCTGCTCACCGGACTGGGGATCGGCGCCATCGTCGCCACGGCCGGGGCGATCATCGCCGAGTTCGCCCCCGCCGGCCGACGCAACCTGTTCAACGCCATCGTCTACAGCGGCATCCCCGCCGGCGGCGTCCTGGCCTCCGCGCTGGCGATGGTCCTGCGGGAGCACATCGGCTGGCGCGGCCTGTTCCTCATCGGCGCCGTCCCGCTGGTACTGGTCCTGCCGTACGCCTGGTTCGCCCTCCCCGAGTCCCCGCGGTGGCTGGCCTCCCGCGGCCGGACCGGGCGGGCCGCCGAGGTCTGCGCGACCAGGGGCCTGCCGCTCGAGATGGCCGGCGCGCCGGGCGCGCCCCTCACCGCCGGCACGACGCCCCGACGCGGTGACGACGACAACCACGACGACGACAAGGTGGTCGCCCGCACCGGCTTCGCCGCCCTGCTGTCCCCCGGATACCGCCTCGGCACCCTGCTCCTGGGGTTCATGAGCTTCGCGGGCCTGCTGCTCACCTACGGACTCAACACCTGGCTGCCCACGATCATGGAGAACTACGGTATCAACGCCAAGAGCTCCCTCGGCTTCCTGCTCGTCCTCAACGGTGGAGCGATCGTGGGTGGACTCGCGGCCTCCTGGCTCGCCGACCGACACGGGCCGCGCGTGATCGTCGCCTGCTCGTTCGTGCTGGCCACGCTGGCGCTGGTCGCGATCACCGTCTCCCCGCCGTTCGTCCTGGTCGTGGCGCTGGTCGCCGCCGCCGGCATGGGGACGATCGGCACACAGGTCCTGCTGTACGGCTTCGTGTCCAACTACTACGAGACGGGCGCCAGGGCCGCGGGCGTGGCGTGGTGCGCGGGCTTCGGACGCCTGGGCGGCATCCTCGGCCCGGTGATCGGCGGCCTCCTCGTGGCGGCCGGGCTGGAGGCGGACACGTCCTTCCTGGTGTTCGGGGGAATCGCCCTGGTCGGCGCCGCGCTGACGTTGGCCGTGCCCCGGTCGCCCGCGCGGGAGGAGCCCACGGACGTGCCGGAGGAGATCGCTCCGCTGGACTTCGAACCACAGGCCACCGCGGGTACCGCGACCCTCGTCACCGCGGAACCGGTCGGGCACGCCGGGTCGGATCTACGCTGACCGCATGACCTTCGCCCACCCCGTCCCCCGTTACGGTCACCACCGCGCCGCGGATCGCCTCCACGCGATCCACGGCGCGGTGGCGGGCAAGCGATCGACGATCGTGCTGGTCACCGCCGCCGACGGCGGGGGCAAGAGCCACCTCGTCGATTCCGTGGTCGCCGAACTCACCGGGGTCACCTCGGTTCTCGTCCGCGCCCTGCCGTGGGAGAAGGACACGAGGTGGGTGGTGGCCGCCAGGGTCCTCGAGCGGCTGCCCCGGCCCGACACCGAGCCCCCCCGTCGCGCCGGGGCCGCGGAGCCGGTGGGCGCAGCGTCGACCGAACCGGTCGGCGACGCGGTCCTCGTCGACGCACTGGCCCCGGCGTTCGTCACCGCCGGCCCCGGCGCCGTGGTGGTCGTCGACGACGCGGAGTACTCGGACCCCGACTCCCTGCGGGTCCTCGCCTCCGCGGTGGAGGCCGCGGGCCGGGCCTCCGTCCTGGTCGTGCTCACCCTCGGCAGCCCCGCCCACGGACCCTCCGCCGATCTGTGCGCGGAGCTCGCCCGCGAGACGGTGCGGCTGGGCTCCCTCGACCAGTCCGAGATCCGGACCCTCGTGGCGACCCGGACCGGGCGCGAGCCGTCGGCCGCGGCGGCCCGACGGCTGCTGGACTACACGGGCGGCGAGGCGGGGGCGGTGGCGACAGTGGCCGACCAGGCGCCCGACTCGTGGTGGATCGCCCCCTTCTCCGTCCCTCCGCTGCCCGCGTCCGTCGAACGGGAGACGGCGGCACGGCTGGCGGCGATGGATCCCGAGCAACGCGAGGTCATCGAGGCCGCCGCCGTCCTGACGCCCCCGGTCACGCTCGAATCACTCACGGCGCTCATCTCCGCGCGCAGCGGGGCCACGCCCGGCACGGCGCTCGTCACCGCCGCCCTGGACGCCGCCCATGCCGCGGACCTGGCGCAGGTGGACCTCTCCCCCGGCGCCGCGACCCTCCGATTCCGCTCCCCCCTGCTGCGGACGGCGGTCCTGCGCGGGATACCACCCAGCGAACTGCTGCACCTGCACTCACTGGCCGGCCTCGTCGCCGAGGCCGCCGACGACCTCGACGCCGCACTCGATCACCGAGCGTCGGCGTCCACCGGTCCCGACGCCGACCTGTCCGAGACCCTGCGGGCCCGCGCCCTCGTCCACGCCCGCGCCGGCCGCTGGAGTGCGGCCGGGCACGCCTACCTCACCGCGGCGGCCCTCACCCCGGACACCGACCGCGCCCGCGATCTCCACATCGACGGGGTCGACGGTCTGATCAACGCCGGTCGGATCAGCGAGGCCCGATCGCTCGCGCAGGGGCTGGAGCGGGTGCGGTCCGATCCCCGCCGGGACGCGGTGCTCGGGTCCCTCGCCGTCCACCTCGGGCACGCCGGGGAGGCCCGGGTCCTGCTCGATCGCGCGCTCGCCGCGCGCGAGGACGGCGTACCGGGATCACCCGCCGCGGACCCGGTCGCCCTGGCCCAGAAGTTCGTCGTCCACTCCCTGTGCGAGTGGCGGCCGGCCCGCATCCGACACTGGGCGCGGGTGGTCACCAGCAGCGGACGCCCGGATCAGCCCGAGGTCGAGGAGGCCCGGGCGATCGAGATGCTGGGGCGCGCGATCGAGGGAGGCCCCGACGCGGCCCCTCCCGTCGAGGACCGACTCCCCGGCCTCGCGCCGGCCGTGGCGCAACGTTTCGAGATGGCGTCGGGATGGATCGCCCTCGCCCACGACGACCTGGAGACCGCCCGCCGCCACCTGGGGTCCGCGGTCCCCACCGCGGACGTCTCCGGCTCCGCGCGGATCTCCATCTGGGCCCAGGCGTGGCTCGCCCGCACCCTCCTGCTGCGCGGCGACTGGGACGACGCGTTGCGCGTGGTGGACACCGCGGCCCGCCGGGTGGACGACCTCGAACTGGACCTGCTCGCCCCGGTCGTCCACTGGCCCGGCGCCGTCATCCGGTCGATGCGCGGGGACCACCTCGGTGCCGCCGCGCATCTGCGCAACCTCACCACCAGCGCCGATGCCTACCCGATCCAGGTCATCCCCTCCGCCATGGCCCGGATGCAGGTGGCGGCCTCCTCCGGCGACTACACCTCCGTGCGCCTGGCCGCGGAGCCCGTCGTCGCCCTCTCCCGCGAGATCGACATCGACCAGCCCGGCTACTGGCCGTGGCACGACCTGTACTCCCACGCCCTCGTCCTCGCGGGCCGGATCGACGAGGCGGAAGAGCTCATCGGCCCCGCCGAGGCCCGGGCCGAACGCCAGGGCCACCGTTCCACCCTGGCCCGCCTCGGGGCGGTCCGGGCCCGCATCGCGGCCGTGCGCGGGGACGTCGACGAGTGCAACCGGATCTTCCGCCGCAGTCTCGACCACCTCGACGGACTGGCCATGCCCTATTACTCGGCACGCATGCACTTCGGCTACGGGCAGACGCTGCGCCGGGCCGGCCGGCGCCGTGAGGCGCACCTCGCGCTGGGCACCGCTCGTGACATCTACGAGCAGCTGGGCGCCCGGGCCTACGTGGAGCGGTGCGACCGCGAACGCCGTGCAGGCGGTGTGGACGTGACCCGGACCGGGGGCAACAGCACCCTCACACCCCAGGAGACCGCGGTCGCGACCCTCGTCGCCGCGGGCCGCACCAACGCCCAGGCGGCCGAGGAGTTGTTCCTGTCCATCAAGACCGTCCAGTACCACCTGACCCGCATCTACTCGAAGCTCGGGGTCAGTGGCCGCACGGAGTTGGCCGCCCACGTCTCCCGCGGCAGCGAACCCTTCCGCACCGACCCCTTCCGTACCGACTCACCCCGTATCGACTCACCGCGTACCGACCCCGACCCGACGGGAGACCTGTGACCACCGGACCCCCGAACCCCGCCGCCGTCCGCTCGGCCGGCCCGCCCACGACCGGCCACCCACCCGCTCCTGCCCCGGCCGGGCGACCCTCACCCCGCCGGGTCCTCACCGACCTCGGCCCCCGCGAGTTCGCCAACGCGCTGATCGCCCTGGTGTTCTCGGCCACCGGCCCCGTCGCCGTCATCCTCGCCGCCGGCGGGCAGGGGGACCTGTCCCCCGCCCAGCTGTCCTCGTGGATCTTCGGCGTGTTCTTCGCCAACGGGCTGCTCACCATCATCATGAGCTGGGCCTACCGGACGCCGCTCGCGTTCTTCTGGACCATCCCGGGCACCGTGATCGTCGGGAACTCGCTCAGTCACCTGCGGTGGTCGGAGGTCCTGGGCGCCTACGTCGTCACCGGCGTGGTGATCCTGCTCGTCGGTCTGTCCGGCCTGGCCCGCCGACTCATGGACTGGATCCCCATGCCGATCATCATGGCGATGGTCGCCGGGGTGTTCCTCCGGTTCGGGTTGGGGTTGGTCGAGGCCGTGTGGGCCTCCGCCGCGGTGGCGCTGCCGATGGCGATCGCGTTCCTCGTCGTCGGCGCCGTCCCCCGCCTGGCCCGGGTCGTACCGCCCATCCTCGCCGCCATGATCGTCGGGATCCTCGCCGTGGTCCTGACCGGCGGGTTGTCGCGGGGGGTCCTCGACGACGGGCTCATCGCGGCCCCGATGATGCAGGCCCCGGAGTTCACGCTCCGGGCGATGGCCGAACTCGTCGTGCCGCTGGCGATCACCGTCCTGGTGGTGCAGAACGGTCAGGGCATCGCGGTGCTGCGGGCGAAGGGGCACCATCCGCCGGTGTCGGCGTGCGCGGTCGCGTGCGGCATCTGGTCCCTGCTGGTCTCGGCGGTCGGCGCCGTCTCGACGTGCCTGACCGGGCCGACCAATGCTCTGCTCGTCTCCTCCGGTGAGCGCGATCGTCACTACGCCGCCGCGATCGGCAACGGCGCGCTGGCCCTGGTCGTCGGCATCTTCTCCCCCGCCTTCGTGGGCCTCATCCTCGGCACCCCCGCGGCGTTCATCGCGGCGCTGGGCGGGCTGGCGATGCTCGCGCCCCTCCAATCGGCGTTCGTCACGGCGTTCCGGACGGACAGGGCACTCGGCCCGCTCGTGTGCCTGCTCGTCACCGTCGCGGACGTCTCGCTGCTCGGCATCTCCGCGCCGTTCTGGGGCATCGTTCTGGGCATGGCCGTGTCGGCCCTGCTCGAGCGCCGGCTCGCGGCCTGAAACGCGGCACCGGGCCGTGGCGGCCGGCACGCGACACCGGGCCCGTGGCGCGGTCCGGACGCGGGCCCGCGGCGAGGTCCGCCCCTCTCGCCGATAGGAGAAGGCCCCCGCCGTGGGCGGGGGCCTTCTGCTGTCGGTCCCTGGAGTGGACGGACCCGGGTCACCCGGGTCCGGGGTCAGGCGGAGCGCTCGCGGGGCTCTTCGTCCGAGAACGGGACGATCGTCGGCAGGACGTTGTCGCGCACCGTCTCCCCGGTGACCACAACGCGGGCGACGTCATCACGTCCCGGGATGTCGTACATGACCGGCAGGAGGACCTCCTCCATGATGGCGCGCAGGCCACGGGCGCCGGTTCCACGCAGGATCGCCTGGTCGGCGACGGCCTCGAGGGCGTCGTCGGTGAACTCGAGCTCGACACCGTCCATCTCGAACAGCTTGGCGTACTGCTTGACCAGTGCGTTCTTCGGCTCGGCGAGGATGTTGACCAGGGCCTCGCGGTCCAGGCTCGTCACGGTGGCCACGACCGGCAGGCGGCCGATGAACTCGGGGATGAGACCGTACTTCACCAGGTCCTCGGGCATGACCTCGCTGAAGTTCTCGGTGGTGTCGAGGTCCTTCTTGCTCGCGACCTCGGATCCGAAACCCATTCCCTTGCGACCCACGCGGTCGCCGACGATCTTCTCCAGACCCTGGAAGGCGCCGGCCACGATGAACAGCACGTTGGACGTGTCGATCTGGATGAACTCCTGGTGCGGATGCTTGCGACCACCCTGCGGCGGCACCGACGCCTGGGTGCCCTCGAGGATCTTCAGCAGCGCCTGCTGGACACCCTCGCCGGAGACGTCGCGGGTGATCGAGGGGTTCTCGGCCTTGCGGGCGATCTTGTCGACCTCGTCGATGTAGATGATGCCCATCTCGGCGCGCTTGGTGTCGAAGTCCGCGGCCTGGATGAGCTTGAGGAGGATGTTCTCCACGTCCTCGCCCACGTACCCGGCCTCGGTCAGTGCTGTGGCGTCCGCGATCGCGAACGGCACGTTGAGCATCTTCGCGAGGGTCTGGGCGAGGTAGGTCTTGCCGCAGCCGGTGGGGCCGAGCATGAGGATGTTCGACTTGGCCAGCTCGACCCCGTCACCGCGGCCGAGCGAGGCACCCACCCGGATGCGCTTGTAGTGGTTGTAGACGGCCACCGCCAGGTTCCGCTTGGCTGCGTCCTGACCCACCACGTACTCGTCGAGGAACGCATGGATCTCCGACGGCTTGGGCAGCTCGTCCAGGCCCTTCTCCTGCGAGTCGTCGACCTCGGACTCGATGATCTCGTTGCACAGCTCGATGCACTCGTCACAGATGTAGACCCCGGGACCGGCGATCAGCTTCTTGACCTGCTTCTGGCTCTTCCCACAGAAGGAACACTTCAACAGGTCGCCGCTCTCACCTACACGCGCCATGAGTTCTACGTCCTCGCATTCCGGGGGCGCCGATGTCACGCCCCGTAGTCGACGGTACGCGGTGGCGGCCGTAAAGCCGACCCCCGCGTGATCAGTTCATTGCACCCGACAGCGCGCCGCTCCCCTGAGCGGCGCGCCGCCGTCGCCTCAGTTGCCCGTCGACAGCTTGCGGTAGTCGAACACGGTGTCGATGATCCCGTATTCCTGGGCCTCCGCGGCGGTGAGGATCTTGTCGCGGTCGGTGTCCTTGCGGACCTGCTCGGCGGAGCGACCGGTGTGCTGGGCCAGCGTGGTCTCCATCAGGCGACGCATCCGCTCGATCTCCGCGGCCTGGATCTCGAGGTCCGAGACCTGGCCCTGGATGCCACCCGTGGCGGGCTGGTGGATGAGGACGCGAGCATTGGGCAGCGCCGCGCGCTTGCCCTTGGTGCCCGCCGCGAGCAGCACGGCGGCGGCCGACGCGGCCTGACCGAGGCACACCGTCACGACGTCCGGCCGGACGTACTGCATGGTGTCGTAGATCGCCATCAGCGAGGTGAACGAGCCACCCGGCGAGTTGATGTACATGGTGATGTCACGGTCCGGGTCCTGACCCTCGAGGACCAGCAGCTGGGCCATGATGTCGTTCGCCGAGGCGTCGTCGACCTGGGTGCCCAGGAAGATGATGCGCTCCTCGAAGAGCTTGTTGTAGGGGTTGGACTCCTTGACGCCGTAGCTGGAGTGCTCGACGAAGGACGGCAGAATGTACCGGGAGGAAGGCAGTGAGGTCATCGGTGACTCCGTGGTGGTGGTCGAGGCTGGGTGGGCTGCGGGAGCGCTCCCGTGGGCGGAGGACTGGATCACGACGGCGCGGTACCGCCGGTCTGGGACGCACGCGAGATCACGTGGTCGACGAACCCGTACTCCTTGGCCTCCTCGGCCGAGAACCAGCGGTCACGGTCGGAGTCCTCGGTGACCTGCTCGAAGGTCTGGCCCGTGTGGAAGGCGATCAGCTCGGCCATCTCACGCTTGGTGGCGGCGTACTGCTCCGCCTGGATGGCGATGTCGGCGGCGGAACCACCGACGCCGGCCGACGGCTGGTGCATCATGATCTTGGCGTGCGGGAGGGCGTAGCGCTTGCCCTTCGTGCCCGCGGTCAGCAGGAACTGGCCCATGGAGGCGGCCAGGCCCATACCGTAGGTCGCCACGTCGCACTCGACGAACTGCATCGTGTCGTAGATCGCCATGCCGGCGGTCACCGAACCACCGGGCGAGTTGATGTACAGCGCGATGTCGCGGGTGGGGTCCTCCGCCGCGAGCAGGAGGATCTGCGCGCAGAGGCGGTTGGAGATGTCGTCGTCCACCTGGGAACCCAGGAAGATGATCCGCTCCTGCAGGAGGCGCTCGTACACCGAGTCGCCGAGGGTGAGTCCGTGCGACCCCGGCGAGCTGAGTGCGGGCTGCGTCGAACCGGGCTGAGCCGCTGAACCGTTCTGGGCCACGGGGAACCTACCTTCGCTCATCGTCTTCACCGCTAGTGCGGCGCCCGGCCGACCGGTGGCCGGGGAACCGTTACGTCAAACACTAACCAACACCGACGACGGAACCGTCCCGCCGGGGCGGGTGTTCGCTCTCAGCGTCGGGCCACCAGCACCGTCCCCGGGGGCCGGAACGACAGGGCCGGGACCACGTGACGCGGTCCCGGCCCTTTCAGGGGTCTGAGCTGACGGTCAGGCGTCGGCGTCCTTCTCGTCCGCGGTCGCCTCGGCGGCGGTGTCGGACTCGACGGCGTCGGCGTCGGCGTCGGCGGCCTCAACGGTGCCGAAGAACTCGCTGGTGTCGACCACGTTGCCCTCGGTGTCCTTGACGGTGACCTTCTGGATCACGTCGGCCAGGGCCTTGGACCGGCGGACGTCGGAGAACAGCGAGCCGAGCTGGCCGGCCTGCTGGATCTGCTGCACGAACTGGTTGGGGTCCATGCCGTAGCGCTGGGCCTGGAACAGGATGTGCTGCGTGAGCTCCTCCTGCGAGACGTCGGTCGAGTTCTGCTCGGCGACGGCGTCCAGCAGGAGCTGGCTGCGGATGGCGCGGGCGGCGCCCTCGCGGGTCTCGGCCTCGAACGTCTCGCGGTCGGTGCCCTCGGCGGCCAGCGCCTGGTCCAGGATCGACGCGTCGCCACCGAACTGGTCGATGAGCTGGTGCATCTGGGCGTGGGCCTCGGACTCGACGACCGCCTCCGGCGTCGGCACGTCGGTTGCCTCCATCAGGGCGTCGAGGACCTTGTCGCGGATCTCGCCCGCGAGGCCGGCCCTGGCCTGCTGCGCGACCTTCTCCGACAGGTCGGCCTTGAGCTCGTCCAGGGTGTCGAACTCGCTGGCCATCTGCGCGAACTCGTCGTCGGCCTCGGGGAGCTCGCGCTCCTTGACGGACTGCACGGTGACGGTGATGACCGCCTCCTTGCCGGCGTGGTCGCCGGCGACGAGCGAGGAGGTGAACTCCTTGGACTCGCCGGCCTTCAGACCCTCCGCCGCGTCGTCCAGGCCCTCGACGAGGGTTCCGGAGCCGAGCTCGTAGGACAGGCCCTCGGTGGAGGCCTCATCGACGGGCTCACCGTCGACGGTCGCAGCGAGGTCCACCGACAGGAAGTCACCCTTGGTGGCGCCACGCTCGACGCCCTTGAGCGTGCCGAAGCGGGCACGCAGGTTGTCGAGCTCGGCGTCGACCGCCGCCTCGTCGGTCTCCGGGGCCTCCACGGTGACCTCGAGGTCCTCGTAGGTCGGGAGGGTGATCTCCGGACGGACGTCGACCTCGGCGGTGAACTCGACGACGTCGTTGTCCTCGAGCTTGGTCACCTCGATCTCGGGCTGCGCCAGCACCACGAGCTCGTGCTCGTCGACGGCCTGGCTGTAGCGCGACGGGATCATGTCGTTGATGACCTGCTCGAGGACGGCCGGCCGGCCGATCCGCGACTCGAGGAGCTTGGCCGGAGCCTTACCCGGGCGGAAGCCCGGGATGTTGACCTGGCCGGCGAGCGACTTGTAGGCCTTGGCGAAATCCGGCTCGAGCTCCGCGAACGGCACCTCCACGGTGATCTTGACCCGGGTCGGGTTGAGCTGCTCGACAGTGCTCTTCACGGTGATGTTCTCCTAGGAAGTTTCTCGGGGTTCGTGTCTTTCGGCTCCGCTGGTCGGGATGACAGGATTCGAACCTGCGACCCTCCGCTCCCAAAGCGGATGCGCTACCAAGCTGCGCCACATCCCGGTGAGTCGCGCGGCCGACCATCCCGCGATCGAGCACGGGACATCTGCCGGGCCGCCAAACCAACTCGCCCAGTGTACGACAGGCCCATCGGGGCGCCGATTCCGCGTTCTCGGGCCGGGAGTTGGGAGCACCGGCACGGTCCGGTAGTGTTATCCGGGCGTGAGCGTGACCCGGCGGAAAAGCCCAGGTCAGCGCTTCGATGCGGGTGTAGCTTAATGGTAAAGCCCCTGCCTTCCAAGCAGGCTACGCGGGTTCGATTCCCGTCACCCGCTCCACTGGATGCCCCGCCCCGTCAGACACTGACGAAGCGGGGCATCGTCGATTTCCCGGCCGGAGTTCCCACGCAGTGCCTCCCGCCCGCGACATCCCCACCTCCGCCCCGCAGGCGCTCCCGCGGATGGCGTCTCGCGCGAGCGCCTGTTCGATCAGCTCGCAGCCGCCCCTCGGCCTGGCGTCGCGCGCGCACTTCGGTGCAGGCCAGACGACATGGCGGCGGGCGGCTACGATAAACGTGCCCGCGGCTTCAGCGCGGTCGGCCCGCCTGACACGTCGGGCACCAGAAGAGGGTCCGGGCCTCCATCGTCTGCAGGGCGATCTCGTCGCCGCACACCCGGCACTCCCAGCCGTCGCGTTGGTAGACGTAGTTGCGAGGTCGATCGGCCCCCCGGCGGGGTACGTCGCCGTGGTCGTGCTCGGGGCGGATCGTATGGATGGCGCCGGTCTCCACACCGATCTCCATCAACTCCACGAGGTCGTCCCAGAGGGCTCGGAACTCCTGCTCACGCAGTTCGACCCCGGGGAGGAACGGGGTGATCCCGTGCCGGAAGAGCACCTCGGCGCGGTAGACGTTGCCGACGCCGGCCAGGACCTTCTGGTCCATCAGCAGGGCACCGATCGTCCGCGCACTGCGACTGATCCGTGCCCACGCGCGGGCGGGGTCGGCGTCGGGGTCCAACGGGTCCGGGCCCAGGCGTTCGCGCACTCCGGCGACCGCCTCGTCGGCGATCACCTCGCAGCGGGTCGGGCCCCGCAGGTCGACGTAGTGGACGGACCCGTCCCCCGCCACCCCGTCCCTCGTCACCCGGTCCCCCGGCGCGGCGCCCACCCGCATCCGGACCTGCCCGACCGGGGTGGGCGGGTCCTGCCCCTCGGGGACCAGGTGGGTGTCGAAGAAGCCGTACAGGCCCAGGTGGACGTGAACGGCGAGGCCGCCCTCGTAGTGGTGGAAGAGGTGCTTGCCCACCGCCGTGGCGCGGTCGAAGTACCGGCCGTCGACGGCGGTGGCCTGGTCGGCGAACCTCCCCTGGGGACTGGACACACGGACGGGCCCGCCTGCGAAATACTCGGTGTGCAGGCGGGCCAGCCGGTGGAGGGTGTGCCCCTCGGGCACGGGTACTCAGGCTCCGGGTGTCGTCGGACTCAGGTGTCGTCAGGCCCCGGGGACGGCGGGGGCCTCGCCGGTGCGCTCGTACTCGGCGAGGATGTCGATGCGCCGCTGGTGCCGCTCGGCTTCCGACCACTCCTGATCGAGGAACGCGTCGACGATCGCGAGCGCCTCCTCGCGCGAATGCATCCGACCGCCGATGCCGATGAGCTGGGCGTTGTTGTGCTCACGCGCCAGCCGCGCGGTCTCGACGCTCCACGCCAGGGCGCAGCGCGCGCCGGGCACCTTGTTCGCGGCGATCTGTTCGCCGTTGCCGGAGCCGCCCAGGACGATGCCGAGACTGCCCGGATCGGCAACGACCTTGGCGGCCGCGTCGATGCAGAAGGCCGGGTAGTCGTCCTCGGCGTCGTAGGTGTGGGCGCCGCAGTCGACCACTTCGTGCCCGGAGGCCTTCAGGTGCTCGGCGATGGCGTTCTTGGTCTCGAAGCCGGCGTGGTCCGCCCCCAGGTAGATGCGCATGGCGCCGATTCTGCCACGCGCGACCGCAACCCCACCCCCGGGCGTCAGTCGAACTGCGGCGCCTCGGTGCGGCTGCGCTTGAGCTCGAAGAAGTACGGGTAGTCGGCCAGCAGCGCGGCACCGTCGAAGACCTTGCCGGCGTCCTCACCACGCGGGATGCGGGTCAGGACCGGCCCGAAGAACGCGGTGCCGTCGACGTGGAGGACCGGGGTCCCGACCTCGTCGCCCACCGGGTCCATGCCACGGTGGTGCGAGGCGCGCAGCTCGTCGTCGTACTCATCGGTCCCCGCGGCGGCCGCGAGGCCGGCGTCCAGACCGGCCGCCTCGAGCGCCTCGGTGATGACGGTGGGGTCCTCGATGCCGCGCCCCTGGTCGTGGATCCGGGTCCCCAGCTCGGTGTAGAGCGCGCCGAGGACCTCCTGGCCGTGGCGCTGCGCGGCGGCGATGGCCACGCGCACCGGACCCCAGCCGCGCTGCATGAGCGCCGTGTAGTCCTCGGGCAGGTCACGGCCCTCGTTGAGCACGGACAGGCTCATGACGTTCCACGTCACGGAGATGTCGCGGACCTTCTCGACCTCGAGGATCCACCGGCTGGTGACCCACGCGAACGGGCACAGCGGGTCGAACCAGAAGTCGACGGAACGGGTGGCGGACCGGGCATTCGATGTCATGACCCCATACTCCCTGCCCGCGGCGGCTGCCGCCACTGTGGCCGACTCGGTGCCCGCCGGGTGGTAGGACTGGTGCGGTATCCGACACCCACCGAACCGAGGTCCTCACCGATGCGCTCGCTCAATCTCACCCGCGCCGACGCCGCCGCCCGGTCGGAACTGCTCACCGTCGAGTCGTACGACGTGGAGATCGATCTCACCGACGGCCGCGGTGGGCCCGGGACCGACACGTTCCGTTCACGCACCGTGGTGCGCTTCTCCTGTACGCGCCCGGGCGCGGAGACGTTCATCGACCTCCGCGCCGCGGTGATCCGGTCCGCGACCCTGAACGGCCGGGAGCTGTTCCCGGCCGCCGGAGAAGAGCGGTACGACGACGAGGACGGCATCACCCTGACCGACCTGCAGGCGACCAACGAGCTGATCGTGGACGCCGATCTCGCTTACACCACGACCGGTGAGGGCCTGCACCGGATGGTCGACCCGGCCGACGGGGAGGTCTATCTCTATTCGCAGTTCGAGACCGCGGACGCCAAACGGGTCTTCGCCTGTTTCGACCAGCCCGACCTCAAGGCGCGCTACACCCTGACGGTGACCGCTCCGGAGAAATGGGTGGTGGTGGCCAACACTCCGGCCGAGGAGGCCCCGGCTGACGGGGGCGGCGTGGTGCACCACTTCGCGCCGACCGAGATCATGTCGACCTACCTGGTCGCCCTCATCGCGGGGCCGTACCACGTCGTGGAGGACACCTACACCGACGAGCACGGCACGATCCCTCTACGTCTGCTGTGCCGGGCATCGCTGGCCGAGTTCCTCGACGCCGACCGCCTGTTCGCCGAGACCAAGGAGGGTTTCGGCTTCTACCACCGGGAGTTCGGCCTGCCGTACGCGTTCGGCAAGTACGACCAGATCTTCGTCCCCGAGTTCAACGCCGGTGCCATGGAGAACGCCGGGGCCGT
This sequence comes from Dietzia sp. B32, assembly GCF_024732245.1. Taxonomy (NCBI): domain Bacteria; kingdom Bacillati; phylum Actinomycetota; class Actinomycetes; order Mycobacteriales; family Dietziaceae; genus Dietzia; species Dietzia sp. B32. Next base: position 3,100,251 of record NZ_CP093845.1, read on the forward strand.
GACGTTCCTCGAGGACTACGTCTTCCGCTCCCGGGCCACCGGCTACCGCTACGAGCGGCGCAACGAGACGATCCTGCACGAGATGGCCCACATGTGGTTCGGCGACCTGGTGACCATGCGCTGGTGGGACGATCTGTGGCTCAACGAGTCGTTCGCCACCTTCGCCTCGGTGTTGGCCCAGGTGGACGCGACGCAGTACACCGACGCGTGGACCACCTTCGCGATCGTCGAGAAGGCGTGGGCGTACCGCCAGGACCAGCTGCCGTCCACCCATCCGGTCGCTGCGGACATGACCGACCTCGAGACGGTGGAGGCGAACTTCGACGGGATCACCTACGCCAAGGGCGCCTCGGTGCTCAAGCAGCTCGTGGCCTACGTCGGGCGCGAGCCGTTCCTGGCCGGGCTGCGCGCCTACTTCGCCGAGCACGCCTTCGGCAACGCCCAGTTCGACGACCTGCTGTCGGCGCTCGAGAAGTCGTCGGGCCGCGACCTGTCGGGCTGGGCCGACCAGTGGCTGCGCACGACCGGCATCAACCCGATCACCGTCGACATCACGACCGGCGGCGACTCCCGCACGATCTCGGAGCTGACCGTCGTCCAGGGCCCGGCCGCCCCGGGGGCCGGCGAGCTGCGCACGCACCGGCTCGGGGTGGGCCTGTACAGCCGCGACGCCTCCGGGGCCATCGTGCGCACCGAGCGGGCCGAGCTGGACATCTCCGGCGAACGGACGGAGGTGGCCGAACTGGCCGGCCGACCCGTGCCCGATCTGGTCCTGCCCAACGACGAGGACCTGACCTACTGCTCGGTCCGGCTCGACGAGCGGTCACTGACCACCGTCCTGGACTCGCTCGAGGACGTCGCGGATCCGCTGGCGCGCACGTTGTGCTGGTCCGCGCTCTGGGAGATGACGCGGGAGGCGAGGCTGCCCGCCCGCAGGTTCGTGGAGGTCGTCTCCCGGGCGGCCCCGCGCGAGACCCACATCGGCGTGGTGCAGCGGGTGCTCACCCAGGCGCAGACCGCGCTGGCCCGCTACGCCGACCCGGACTGGGCCGCCGCCACCGGGTGGAGGACGTTCTCCGGTGCGATGCTCACCGCGGCGCGGGAGGCCGAGCCGGGGTCGGACCACCAGCTGGCCTTCCTCACCGCGCTCTGCGCCTGCCCGATCGGCTTCGACCAGGGGCGGGTGCTCGGCACTCTCCTCGACGCGGGTGCGGACGAGGCGGGGCTGCCCGGTCTCGTCGTCGACACCGACCTGAGGTGGACCGTCCTTACCGCACTGGTCGCCGCCGGCGCCGCGGACACCGACCGCATCGACGCCGAACTCGCGGTCGACGACACCGCCGGCGGCGCCCGTCGCGCCGCCACCGCGCGTGCCGCCCGCCCCTTCGTCGGGGCCAAGGACGAGGCGGAGCAGCTGTTGCTCGCGACCGGGGCCGACGCCCCGAGCAACGCGATCGTGCGCGCCACGCTCCTCGGTCTCGACCTCCCCGGCCAGGAGCACCTGCTCACCGGCCTGTGTGAGCGCTACCTGGACAACGTCACGGCCCTGTGGACCGCACGCCCCGGTGACCTTGCCCAGACCGTCGCCGAGGGCACCTTCCCGTCGTGGGCGGTGGACCGCGAGACCGTGGAGCGCTTCGAGCAGGTCCTCTCCGACGAGTCGCGACCGGCGTCTCTGCGCCGGATCATCGCCGAGCAGACCGCTGACATGATCCGGGCGCTGGACGCCCGCGCCGTCGACACCGCCGAGTCGGACTGACCGTCGGGGTCGGGACGAAAGGCGGGTTCCAACTGCCCCGATAAGCGGACTCACATCCCGCTCGTGGCAGAATTCCAGGCCTGATGGTCGGCGCAGCGGTGCGGGCCCGAAGTGACGGGATGGCCTGTGACCGACAACCGACCTGCGGGGCGCACCCGCCGGGGACCAGGCGCGGCGGTGGCCGCCGCCGCCGCGCTCGTCCTGCTGGTGAGCGGATGCTCCGCCGACGCCGAGCCCGCCGACGGCGCCGGGGGCCGCGGGGCACCGGGTCCCGAGCCGGTGCTGGTGGGCGGACTGCTCGCCGATCCGAGTTCGATCGCCGTGCGGCCCGGCACGGCGGAACTGTGGATCACCAACGCCGGTGACGACTCGCTGACCGTGGTGGACCCGGCCGACCCCTCCTCGGCCCGCACGCTGCGGGACGGGTACGGGGAGCACTTCACGGCCAGGCCCTCGGGAATCGCCTTCAACGAGGACGGGTCGTTCTTCGCCGTGTCCAACGACTCCACCAACGAGGTCAGGGACATGGAGTTCGTGCTCAACCCCGAGCGCGATGCACATTTCCGCAACAACAACTTCATGGGGCCCTCGCTCTTCTCGCCGGAGACCTTCGCCCTCGCGGGCCAGAACAAGCCCTACCTCGCCGACTGGCCGCAGCCGGGCCTGAGTCACGACCCGCCGGACGACATCCCCGAGCACCAGTGCCCGGCCGAGTACTGGTCGGACACCATCGCGCGGTGCGTGTGGCCCCGCCAGGGCAGCCACCTGGACATGCTGCACGGCAACCCGCTGAGCACCGGGATCCTCCACGACGCCGTCAACGCGTACTACGTCCTCGACGGCTGCGGGGTCGGTGACACCGAGGGGCGGTGCAGCGGGCCGGGGCACGTGGCCCGCGTCGACTTCAACCGCGACCACCAGGAGGGCAACGGTTTCCACGGGGACGGCACCACCCGGCGCTACATCGACCTGCCCTACGAGCGCGTCGACGGCGTCCCGAGCGGGATGATGGCCCACGACGGCTGGATCTACTACGCCGACACCGGCGCGGGCGTGGTCCGCCGTTTCCAGCCGGACAGCGGGCGCACCGAGGTCATGGTCTCCAACTGGAACGACTCCCCCGCCGGCCACGGCGAACACGGCCCCGGCGTGATCGACTGGAGCCACCTCCCCGACGGCCCCGGCGACGGTGACGACCCGGACACCGTCCGGACGTGGGTCGACGAGCACGGAGATCGCGACGCCATCGACGCCGCCGGGGACCGCTGGATCATGCCGCGCGAGACCCTCGCCGAGTACTCCTACGTGTGGGACGCCACCGTCGAGGCCGCGGGCCCGGCCACCGCGGAGCGACCGTCGGGGCTGGCGGCAGGCACCGACTCGTGGTTCGTCGCCGACAATGCCACCGGCCGGATCCTCGAGTTCGCCTGGGACGGTTCCCCCGGCCGGGTCATCGAGACCGGCATGGCCGGTGTCACCGGGCTGGCGGTGTCCGAGGACGGGCGCACCCTGTACTTCGCCGACACGGACTCCGACGGGGTCTACAGCCTGACGCTCGGCTGACCCCGGCGGCAGGCGCCCGGACTGTCGGTCAGGCGGGCACCCGATCGCCTCAGGCGGCGTCGAGGTAGAGGTAGTCCTCCCAGTGCGGGCCGATCTCGCGCAGTTGGGAGACCAGCCGCCACGTCCTGCCTCGCGGGGCGGCGAGGGGAACCCGCAGCTCCCACCCCAGCTCCGAGAGCAGCTTGTCGGCCTTGCGGTGGTTACACGGGGCACAGGAGGCCACGCAGTTCTCCCAACCGTGCGCTCCCCCGCGACTGCGCGGGATGACGTGGTCCACGGTCGTGGCCCTGGCGCTGCAGTATCCGCACCGGTGGCCGTCGCGGTGCATGAGCGCGGCGCGGGTCATCGGGACCTGCGAGCGGTACGGGATCCGGACGTACTCGCGAAGTCGGATCACCGACGGCACGCGAATCGCGGTGTCCACCGAGCGGACGAGGACCTCCACCGGGTGGTCGTGGACCACGTCGGCCTTACCGCCGATCAACATCACCACCGCGCGACGGGCGGGCAGCGCCGTGAGTGCCTCGTAACTGGCGTTGAGCAGCAGGACGCGTGGGGCCGACGCGAGCGGGACATGCCGGTCCGGGACCGGCTCCAGCCGGGAGGGGGCTCGTGAACCCCGTTGTCGGTACTCCGTGTTCTCGCGCACTGCAGCGCCCATGGTCGGTCTCCGCTCGTCTGCCCCGAGCCCAGTGCATCAGCCGCGTCCGGGCTCGTCGTGAACCTCGCCTGCCACGATGATGCACCTTCGATGAACACTTCGTGCGGCTAACGCATAGCAGAAGGTGACCAACCCGGCCGATTCGGCCCGTCAGGCGGGCGGATCCGGGGTCCCGCCGCCGATCCATCCGCGCGCTCCAGAGTCATCCGGCCGGGATATATCGCGTCCGTATGACTCTGGAGCGCGCGGCTGCGGAGGAACGCAGGCAACCGAGGCGACGGAACAGTCGGGGTTGGCGGCACCTCCTACCCGGAGACCCCGCAGGCACCCGCACAGGCATGATGGAAGGCATGAGCAGCAGCACTTTCTATGACGAGATCGGTGGAGCGGAGACGTTCCGGAAGATCGTCCACGAGTTCTACCGCCGGGTGGCGGACGACCCCGTGCTGCGCCCGATGTACCCGGAGGCGGACCTGGGGCCGGCCGAGGACCGCCTGCGGATGTTCCTCGAGCAGTACTGGGGAGGGCCCACCACGTACTCCGAGCAGCGCGGGCACCCGCGGCTGCGGATGCGGCACAACCCGTACGTCGTCGACCGCGCCGCCCACGACGCCTGGCTCACCCACATGCTGGCCGCGGTCGACACGATCGACGGCGAGACCCTGGACGACGAGCACCGGGCGGCCCTGATCGACTACCTCACCCGCGCCGCCGCGATGATGGTCAACACCGCGGAGATCGGGTGAGACCTCCCTCCGACGCGGCGCGCCCGTGGGAGGACATGATCCTCTACCAGATCTACCCGCGGTCGTTCGCCGACTCCGACGGCGACGGCGTCGGTGACCTGCGTGGCGTGATCGACCGCCTCGACCATCTGGACGACTTGGGCGTCGACGGGGTGTGGTTCTCCCCGATCATGCGCTCGCCCGGCGCCGACCACGGGTACGACGTGTCCGACCCGCGGGATGTCGACCCGCTCTTCGGCGACGTCGACACCCTGCGCGAGCTTCTCGAGCGGCTCCACGCCGTCGGCAAGGTGCTCATCATGGACCTGGTGCCCAACCACACCAGCGTCGAGCACCCCTGGTTCCCCGCCGCGGTCGCCGCCGGGCCGGGCAGCCCGGAACGCGCGCGCTACCTGTTCCGGGACGGCCGCGGCGACGACGGTTCCGAACCTCCGAACAACTGGCCGTCGGTGTTCGGCGGTCCCGCCTGGACCCGGGTCACCGAGCCCGACGGCACGCCCGGCCAGTGGTACCTCCACCTGTTCGCCCCCGAACAGCCGGACCTGGACTGGACGAATCCCGAGGTCGCCGACGATCTCGAGCGGACCCTGCGGTTCTGGCTCGACCTGGGAGTGGACGGCTTCCGGATCGATGTGGCCCACGGACTCGCCAAACCCGACGACCTCGCCGACCTGCCCGACGATGTGGAGATCGCCCAGCTCATCGTCGACCCCCGCGATGCACGCTGGGACCGGCCGGGCGTCCACGACATCCACCGACGGATCCGGCGAGTTCTCGACGACTATCCGGGCGCGGCCACCTTCGGCGAGGTGTGGGTGGGGCCGATCGAGCGGTTCGCCCGCTACCTCCGACCCGACGAGCTGCACTTCGCCTTCCACTTCGCCCTCACCGGCGCCCCATTCGACGCTGCGGCGATCCGCGAGGCCATCAACTCCACGCTCGAGGCCGCGCGGGTCTCGGGCGCGGCGCCCACGTGGGCCCTGTCCAACCACGACGTCGTCCGCGAGGTGACCCGCTACGGCAACGGCGCCGTCGGCACCGCCCGCGCCCGCGCCATGCTCCTGGTGACCCTCGCGCTGCCGGGGATCGCGTTCGTCTACAACGGTGCCGAGCTCGGACTGCCCAGCGACTTCGCGATCCCCCACGACCGGCTCACCGACCCCACCTGGGAACGCACCGGCCACGCCGAGGTGGGCCGTGACCACTGCCGGGTGCCCATTCCATGGGAGGGCGACCGACCTCCGTACGGGTTCTCGACGGCAGCCGACACCTGGCTTCCGATGCCGGAGGGGTGGCCCCACCTCACGGTCGCCGCCCAGCAGGAGGACCCCGACTCCGTGTTGTCGCTGTACCGGGCGGCGATCGGGATGAGGCGTTCATGGCCGTCCGCGGACACGGCGGCGATCGTCTGGGAGAGCGAACTTGACGAGTGTCAGGCGTTTCGGCGCGAGGGCGGCGGGGTCCTATGCATGATCAACACATCCCCTCGGTCGGTGCCTCTGCCTCACGGCGAGGTCCTTCTCGCCTCCGGCCCGCTCGACGGGAGGGATCTGCCACCGGACACCTCCGTGTGGCTGCAGGACTCCTGAAGGGCTTCGACGTGCGACTGAACGACAAGACCTCGATCATCACCGGCGGCGCCGGCGGGATCGGCCGCGGCATCACCCGTGCGTTCGTCAAGGAGGGCGCCAACGTCCTCGTGGTGGACATCAACGACGAGGCCGGGGACGCGCTGGCGGCCGAACTCGGCGGGAAGGTGCGCTACCTCCACTGCGACATCTCGGTCGAGGCCAACGCCGCCATGATCGTCGCGGCCGCCGTCGAGGCGTTCGGACACCTGGACATCCTGGTCAACAACGCCCACGCTTCCCGCCAGGCCCCGCTGCTCGAGACCACCGGCGACATGATGAACCTGTCCTTCGGCACCGGCTTCTACCCCACCTTCTGGCTGATGAAGGCCGCTCACCCCCGTCTGGCGGAGCGGGACGGATCGGTCATCAACTTCGCCTCCGGCGCCGGTATCGACGGCAGCCCCACCCAGGCGTCCTACGCCGCGGCGAAGGAGGCGATCCGAGCCATCAGCCGGGTGGCCGCCAACGAGTGGGCGCGCGACGGGATCAACGTCAACGTCATCTCCCCCCTCGCGCTCACCGAGGGCGTGGAGGCCTACATCGAAGCGAACCCGGGGATCGAGAAGAAATTGCTGGCCGGCACCCCGATGCGCCGCTTCGGCGACCCGGAGTCGGACATCGGCCGGGTCGCGGTCTTCCTCGCCAGTGACGACGCGTCCTACATGACCGGGCAGACGATGATGGTCGACGGCGGCGGGCTCATGCTCCGCTAACCGTCGCCGGAGCCGACACGCAACCTCGGCACCAGCACGTCGCGGACCGTCTCGGGGTTGCGTTCGACCACCACCCAGCGCCGGCCCAGCGCACCGGCCGCGACCGCCGTGGTCCCGGACCCGGCGAACAGGTCCACGACCAGCTCGCCGGGCTCGGTGGCCAGCTCGACGATCCGCCGCATCAGGGCCTCCGGTTTGGGGGTGCGGAATCCGTCGACCCCGGCCGCCCGCAGTTCGGCGCGAGCGGTGTCGGTCGACCCGACCTCCTGGGACAGCCAGATAGTCTTGAGCTTCTTGATCCGCCCGGCCTCGAACCGGTCCCGCTGGTAGATGTCCACCCGGGGACCCGAACGGCCCTTCACCGTGCGGCACACCAGGTCGCCGACGCGCTCCCTCGCCCTCTCGCGCGACCACCGCCACACCGCCGGGGTGAGATCGCCGAACACCGGGAGGATCTCCTGCAGACCGGGAATCGCGTCCACCGACACCTCGCCGGTGTCCGGGTCGCCGTAGAGCGCATACGTCATGGTGGGTGTGGTCCGCGGGTTGAAGCGCTTGTTGGTGTTACGCAGGGGCAGGAGCCGGAAGCTGACACCGTCCATGCCGCGGTGCGGGAAGTCCGCCGGGTCGACCGCCGAGGCGACCCCCCCGGCCAACCGCACCTGCTCGGGGTCGCGGGCGTACACCATCAGGCGGTCGTGGGAGCCCGCGAAGAAGCGGTCCAGCTGTCGCCCCTTGGGATTGCTCTCCACCGTGAGGTCCGCGATGAACGCCTCGGCGCCGAAGATCTCGTCGAGCAGGCAGCGCACGCGGTGGGCTTCGGCGTCGTCGAGGTGCACCCACACGGTTCCCGTCTCCGCGAGCAGGTCACGGGCCACGGCGAGCCGGGTCTCGATGTAGTCGAGCCACTCGTGACGCGGCATGTTGTCGTGATACCCGTCGAACCGGCCCCCGCGGTTGTACGGCGGGTCGAGATAGACCAGCTGCGCGGTGCCGGACGGTGCGAGGCCGTGTTCCGCGAGGGCGTCGTGGGCGTCGGCGATGCGTGCGCCGTCGCCGACCAGCACGGCCCCGTCGACGGGGTTCGTGCCGCCTGCTCCGCCGGGAACGACGGTTCGATCGGGCTCGTGGGCGACGTCCGCGCGGCGCGCGAACAGTGCGGCGACCCGGGGAACCGGCCCGTCCGCGCCCGAGGACCCGGCGCCACCCCGCCCGGGCCAGGAGATCGAGAAGTCGGGAGAGGTCACCGCAGCGGTTCGAGGGTCAGGGAATCGGTCCGGCGGAACACCGTGCCGTAGCGGGCGTCCAGTCGGATCCAGGCGCCGCGTTCGCTCACCCGGACCGGCTCACCCTCCGGGGCGCGGCCGGCCTTCTCCGGCACGAAACCGCACATCACCACCGAGAACACCGTGCGCATGTCCACCCCGACGGGGTGGGACGTGTCCGCCCGGACCGTGAGCGCGACCTGGTCGAGCAGGGACGGTGGCAGACCCGCGGGGCCGGCGTTCTCCCGCGCGGCCTCCCGTCCCGACCGCGTGAGGTCGAGCAGGACCTGCGCCGGTACGTCCTCGACGCGCTGGAACCCGTCGGTGGGCGGCAGCAGTCCCTGCCAGGCGGACAGGAGCGGCATCCCGGGGTCGATCAGCCCCTCGCCGTCCCCGCGCGGCAGGACGTCGAGCTCGGTGAGGAGGTGGTCCGCCCCGGCCACGACGTCGCCACCGGGGCACGTTCCCCCGAGCACGCGGACGACCAGCGCCCCGAAGGGGGTTCGGGCCCAGACGCGCATCCGGCCGTCTCCCCCGGAGGTCAATCGCACGACGGCGGCCTCGTCCAGGCGGAGAATGCGGCGGAGCAGGGTGCGCAGGTCGTCGCGGTCGGCGGGGTCGGGCACACGGATCATCCCGGTATCAGACCCCGGTCCGATCACGCCGGGTCCTCGTGCCGGAACTCCAGCAGGTAGTCGCGCTCGGCGCGGGAGAAGCGCCGGGGGCGTTGGGTGGTCAGGTCGAACGCGGCGATGGTGGCCGCGCAGTCCACGGCCGGCGGCGCCGAGTCCGGGGTGGTGCGGCCGCGGACCTCGTGGCGGGCCACGAACATCGCGCCACCCACCTTCTCGCACCACATCCGAATGCGGACGGGACCGTCGGCGTGCTTGACCTGGCCGCGGTACTTCACCGAGAGGTCGGTCATCACCGCTCCGGCGGTGAGCGTCGCGGTGGGCGTGCCCTCGGAGAAGAGCCACGGGATCCGCGCCTCCTCGATGAGCGTGATCATCCGGGCGTGGTTGACGTGGTGGTAGAGGTCCTGGTCCGACCACCGGACCGGCATCGCCGAGGTGAACACCCGACGACCCGGCTCCCCCGACACCCCGAGCGGCCCCCCGGCCTCCAGGACGAGCTGTTCGGTCACGTGGCGGGCCCCTGGTCGGTGATGGCCGCCCGCTGCTGCGCCGCCTCGAGTACGTGGCGCACCCCGGACGGGATCTCCACAGCCGTCGAGGTGGAGGTGTCGTAGGCCACCATGACCACCCGCAGCGCGCAGCAGATCTCGCCCGCCGCATCCAGGATGGTCTGGCGGATCTGGTACGACGTCGTACCGACGTGCTCGACCTCGATCTCGACCTCGACGGTGGTCGAGTCACGCAGGACCGGCCGCAGATGGTCGATCTCCACCCGCCGCACCACCTGCGGCAGGTTACCCAGTCCGAACGGGCCGAAGCGGCTGCGGATGAACAGGATCCGCGCCTCCTGGGCGTATTCGATGTACTTGACGTTGTTGACGTGCCCGTACTGGTCGAAGTCCGCCCACCGCACCTGCAGAGTGCAACGGAACGTGTCGGCGTCCGTCGCGTCGTGAAGTGAACTCATCCCGCCTCCTCCCGGTCCCCCAGCAGCGCGGCTCGCTCCTCGGGGGTGATCTCCAGTGTCGTGGTCTCGTCATCCGCCGTCACGACCATCACCGTGTCGACCACCGCGCACGGTTCGGCGCCGGTCGACTCGGAGCCGATCGAGGTCCGCATGGTGAACGAGGTACGACCCACCCGCAGGACCTGCACGTCCACCCACACCTCGGCCACACCCATGGCGATGGTGCGGCGGAAGTCGATCTCCATCCACCGCGCCAGTGCGATCGGCACCCGCGAGCCCGGCACCCCGAACTTCTCGCGGAACCACATCAGCCGGGCGTCCTGGGAGAACTCCTGGAACCGCACGTTGTTGACGTGCATGCCCACGAAGTCGGAGATCCGCAGCGGGATCCGCACCCGGTGCACGGCTCCCGCCGACTCGGTGACGGTCGTGGCGCCCGCGGCCGGGGTGCCCGCGCTCTGGGTGGTCGGTGTGGCCATGTGCGGTCAGTCCCTGGTGAGCTTGCGGTGGGTGACCCGGTGCGGGCGCGCCGCGTCGGGTCCGAGACGCTCGACCTTGTTCTTCTCGTAGCCCTCGAAGTTGCCCTCGAACCAGTACCACTGCCCCTCGGCGACGTTGCCCTCCCAGGCGAGGATGTGGGTACAGGTCCGGTCCAGGAACCAGCGGTCGTGCGAGATGACCACGGCGCAACCCGGGAAGTCCTCGAGCGCGTTCTCCAGGCTGCCCAGCGTCTCGGTGTCGAGGTCGTTGGTGGGCTCATCCAGGAGGATCAGGTTGCCGCCGACCTTGAGGGTCAGGGCCAGGTTGAGGCGGTTGCGCTCACCACCGGACAGGACACCGGACTTCTTCTGCTGGTCCGGTCCCTTGAAACCGAAGGCGCTGACGTAGGCCCGCGACGGCATCTCGTTCTGGCCGACCTCGATGAAGTCGTTGCCCTCGGAGACGACCTCCCACACCGACTTCTCCGGGTCGATATTGGCGCGGTTCTGGTCGACGTAGCTCAACTTGACGGTGTCGCCGACCTTGACGGTGCCGGAGTCCGGCTCCTCGAGCCCGACGATGGTCTTGAACAGGGTCGTCTTACCGACACCGTTGGGGCCGATCACACCGACGATGCCGTTGCGGGGCAGGGTGAAGCTGAGGTCCTTGATGAGGATCCGGTCGTCGAAGCCCTTGTGCAGGCCGTCGACCTCCACCACCACGTTGCCGAGGCGCGGCGGCGTCGGGATCTGGATCTCCTCGAAGTCGAGCTTGCGGTGCTTCTCGGCCTCCGCTGCCATCTCCTCGTACTTCGCCAGACGAGCCTTCGACTTGGTCTGCCGGGCCTTGGCGCCGGAGCGGACCCACTCGAGTTCCGCCTTGAGCCGCTTCTGCAGCTTCTGGTCCTTCTTGCCCTGGACCTCGAGCCGCTCCGCCTTCTTCTCCAGGTAGGTGGAGTAGTTGCCCTCGTAGGGGTGCAGCTGGCCGCGGTCGACCTCACAGATCCACTGTGCGACGTGGTCGAGGAAGTACCGGTCGTGTGTGACGGCCAGGACGGCGCCGGGGTAGGCGGCCAGGTGCTGCTCCAGCCAGAGGACGGACTCGGCGTCCAGGTGGTTGGTGGGCTCGTCGAGCAGCAGCAGGTCGGGCTTGCTCAGCAGCAGCTTGCACAGCGCCACGCGGCGCATCTCGCCACCGGACAGGTTGGTCACCGGCGAATCGCCCGGCGGGCAGCGCAGTGCGTCCATGGCCTGCTCGATTTGGGAGTCCACGTCCCAGGCGTCGACGGCGTCGAGCTGCTCCTGCAGCTGACCCATCTCCTCCATGAGCTCGTCGGTGTAGTTGGTCGCCATCTCCTCGGCGACCTCGTTGTACCGACGCAGCTGCACCATCGTCTCGCCGAGACCGTCCTCGACGTTCTCCTTGACGGTCTTGGACTGGTCGAGCTCCGGCTCCTGCAACAGGATGCCGACGCTGGCCTCGGGGTCGAGGAACGCCTCGCCGTTGGAGGGCTGGTCGATCCCGGCCATGATCTTGAGGATGGAGGACTTGCCGGCGCCGTTGGGGCCCACGACGCCGATCTTCGCACCGGGGTAGAAGGACATCGTGACGTCGTCGAGGATCACCTTGTCCCCGTGCGCCTTGCGTACCTTCTTCATCGTATAGATAAACTCGGCCATTCTACCCTCTCACCTGCGCAAATAGTTCACATCGCCGCGGGTGGGCCGCGGGCACGACCCCCATGTTACGTGTCCACCCGCGGCCCCGGCGTCCGCAGCGGACGCCGGCCCCACCCCCTGCCGCTTCAGGCGCCGGCCGCCCCCACGAACTCGTCCGCCCCGCTCGGGTCGGGCTCCGGCGCGTCGACGTCCAGCGACCCGATCGCCATGGCGTCCGGGTCCTCGGCCACGCCCTGCGGTTCGCCCTCGTCGCCGTCGGCGCCGGCGCCAGTGCCGTCGACGGGCGCGTCCGTCCTGGCGCGGCGCACGGTGACGTCCATCCGGGACAGATCGGGCCCCACCGCGCTGACCCGCATCTCCAGGTCACGCATGATGCGGCCGTCACGCTCGTACTCGTTGGTGAGCAGCCGGCCGTGGAGGATCACGCCGTCGCCCTTGCAGAGCGCACCGGACGCCCGTTGCCCCAGCCTGCCCCAGCAGTTGGCCGAGAAGTACAGTGTGCCGCCGGTCTTCCACTCCCCCGTGAGCCGGTCCTGGTAGCGGCTGTTGCTCGCCACCCGGAAGGTGAACACCTGGTCGTCGCCCACCCGTCGAGTGGTGGGGTCGGTGATCACCGTGCCGCGGACTGTCGTGTGGGTCTCGTTCATGGGCTGGACTCCTGTCACGTTCGGCCGACCGTGCATCGGCCTCGTGACCCTCAGCGTGCCCCACCTCGTCGTCGTCACCCCGTGTTCCCACCGCCCGCGGCGGCGGCCCTGTGGAGGGGGAACGGGGTGTGGAGAACGGTCGGTCGTGACGACGACGAGGTTCGCGGTCTCAGTGCCGGCGGTCGGTGCGGGACATCTCCCGGAGCATCTCGTTGTAGGCCTTGAGCTCGGCGTCGTCGTCGCGGTCGGCCTGCCGTTCCCCGCGCCGCGCCTCGCGCATGTCGCTCTGGTACCACTGCCATGCCAGGGCCAGCATGACGATCACCAGGGGGACCTCCCCCGCCGCCCACGCGACACCGCCGCCGACCTGCTGACTCTGCAGCAGATCCGGGATCCACGGCAGGCCGATGCCCGAGTACCACGACTCCGCCAGCACGGTCTTGGTGTTCATCAGGAGGATGCCGAAGAACGCGTGGAAGGGCAGCGAACTCAACAGCACCATGAGCTTGTACATCGGCGAGAAGTGCCGCGGCGCGGCGTCCACGCCGATGATCACCCAGTAGAAGAGGTAGCCACTGATGAGGAAGTGCACGTTCATGAACATGTGGCCCAGGTGCTCCGAGGCCAACATCTGATAGAAGCCGCCGAAGTAGATGAGGTAGAAACCTGCAACGAACTGGACCGACGCCACGATCGGGTGGGTGAGGAAGTGCGAGAGCGGGTTGTTGATGAACTCGACCAGCCACTCGCGTGGACCGGGCGGGTTGCCGCGGCCGGCGGCCGGGAGCGCGCGCAGCGCCAGAGTGAACGGGCCGCCGAGGGCCAACAGGACGGGCACCAACATCGAGATGAGCATGTGGCCCACCATGTGGCTCGCGAAGTCGGCCATCATGTACATCCCCATGCCGGAGCTGGTGGTGAAGAAGAGGATCACGCAACCCGACACCCAGAAGGCGGTACGGCTCGCGGGCCACGAATCGCCGCGGCGGAGCAGGCGCAGGATGCCCCAGACGTACAGGCCCAGGAGGACCACCGCGGCCAGGCCGAGGACCAGGTCGAACCGCCAGGTCCCGAACACCGTGCCGAACGAGAACGGGCCGGGCAACTCGAAGCCCAGCAGCGCCTCCTGCCGCGTGGGGACGTACAGGGGCGCGGGCGGCGGGGTGCGGCCGAGCGAGACCGACAGGCCCAGCGTGCCGGCCATGACCACGGCTTCCACCACGATGATCCGCAGCAGCGTGGGCCGGTCGACCGGAGCGTTGGCCCCCGTCGACTCGATCGTGGCGATGATCCGACGGCGGATCGCCAGGCCGAACATCGCCAGCAGGCACAGTACGAGCGCCTTGGACACCACCAGCAGCCCGTAGGTCGAGGTGAGCAGGTCGCCCGGGTGCAGGCGGACCAGCGCGTTGATCACGCCCGTGAGGCCGAGCGCGACGATCGCGACCGTCGCCACCACCGAGTAGCGACGCAGGGCCAGTGCGACTCGGGAGCCGCCTCGCCAGGTGTGGACGATGAGCGCGACGAGTCCGCCCACGTAGAACGCCGCACCGAACAGATGGATGATCAGCGAGTTGGTGGCGATGTCATGGGCCGTGTTCCCCGACGCGTGGCCCGTGGCCGCCACCGGCAGCAGCGACATCACCGAGACTGCCAGCCAGATGACAGACCAGCGCCAGCTCAGCGTCAGCCGCTGCCCGATGCCGGCGACCAGGGCGATGACCGCGGCCCAGCGCCACGAGGACGCGACGTCGATCTGGTTGATCGCGACCAGCCACTGGTCCGGCGGCAGGGTCTGGAAGAAGGTTCGACCGGAGACGTCCGACAGGGTCAGCGGGATGAGCAACGCCGCGGCGACCGCCCAGGCGATATTCGCCCACGATGAGATCTGCTGCATCCGGTAGCCGTCGACGTCGAGGGTCTTGTCCTTCTGCGGCGGGGTGAAGAACGCCGCGAACAGCGCTGCACCCACCGCGACGGAGGCGAGGAGTTCGCCGATCGACCGGAGCGCCGGCAGGCCGGACGTGGTGAGCGCGCCGGGGTCGGGCACACCCACCAGCTCGAGCGCGACATCGGCGGACATGGCCGAGAGCGGGATGACCACCGCGGCCGCGACCGCCGCGAGGAGTAGCACCAGGGCCACGATGTTGCGGGCTCCGAACCGCCCGGCGGTGGCGGGGGCGGTCTTCGACGACGTCATGGGCTCCATCGTAGGAACTCCGACGCCCCCGGGCCGATTCGCCACTGTCGGACGCACCCCCCGGATCGGCTACCATTCTCCCGGCGACGCCGCACGCGGGCGTCGCAGGCCTCCGTAGCTCAGTGGATAGAGCATCCGGTTTCTACCCGGCTGGTCAGGGGTTCGAATCCTCTCGGGGGCGCCGCAGCGCGGTCAGCCCGCGGCTTCGCGCAGCCGCGCCAGCAGCGGCTCGGCGGCCTCCTCGAGGAACCGGTCGAGGGTGGAGTCGCCGATCTGGATCAGCGCGATGTCGGTGTACCCGGCCTCCCAGTAGGGCCGGACCTTTTCCACGATCGCGTCGAGATCGGGCCCGCACGCCAACTGCTCCCCCACGTCCTCGGTCCGGACGAACTGGGTGGCGGCGGCGAACCCGGCGGTGGTGGGCAGGTCGGAGTTCATGGCCCACCCGCCAGCGAACCACCGGAACTGGTCGTGCGCGCGTTCGACGGCGGCCGACTCCGAGTCGGGGTCCCAGCTGATGGGGATCTGCGCGATCGCGCGGGCGCCGTCACCGATCCGGGTCTGCCCCTCGAGCCCGTTCCACTCCTCGATGTAGCTGCTCTCGGGCTCGGTGGCGATGAGGTGGTCGCCCAGCGGCCCCAGGTGCGCCAGGGCCTTCTCGCCGCCGGCGGCCACGCCGATCGGGACGCGCTTCTCGGGCAGGTCCCACAGGCGGGCGGAGTCCACGCGGAAGTGTTCGCCGGAGTAGGTGACGAGCCCGCCGTCGAACAGGTCGCGGATGATCTCGAGCGCCTCGACGGTCATCTCGTGGCGCTCGTCGACCGACGGCCAGCGCTGCCCCACCACGTGTTCGTTGAGGTTCTCCCCCGCGCCGATGCCGAGCATGAACCGACCGTCGGACATGATCTGCATCGTCGCGGCCTTCTGCGCCACCACCGCCGGGTGGTACCGCAGGATCGGGCAGGTGACATAGGTGCACAGGTCGACCCGTTCGGTGACGTGCGCGACCGCCCCGAGCACGCTCCACACGTACGGAGCGTGCCCCTGCGAACTCAGCCATGGGAAATAATGGTCCGAGGCCACCTCGAAGTCGAAGCCCGCCTGTTCGGCCTTGGCGGCGTAGCGCACGAGCTCCTTGGGTCCGGACTGTTCGGTCATGAGGGTGTATCCGAAGCGCGTCATGCCTACCGATCGTGCGCGCGGCCGGGCCGCGACGCCACCGGTCCGAGCGTCGGGCACGCGGGCCCGCGTGCCCGACGCCACACCGGCAATCGGTTGCCGCCCGGCGCGGGGCGCGGCACCGTCGAGGGCATGACCACCCAGCGCGCTCTCCTCCTCGACGTCGACGGCACCCTCGTGGATTCGACCTACGTCCATGTCTGGACCTGGGTCCGCGCTCTCGCGGAGGCGGGAGCGCCGGTGCCGTTCGTGGAGGTGCACCGCCGGATCGGCAAGGACGGCTCGACGATCGTGGAGGAGTTACTCGATATAGCGGGAGTCGACGACGACGAGGAGCGCGAGAGCATCGCGGGCCGGGCCAAGGACCTGCACGGTGAGTACTACGCCGAACAGGCCGGGTCTCTGCGGGTGCTCCCCGGAGCCCGCGACCTCGTGCGCGGCGCCAAGGAGCAGGGGTGGATCACGGTGCTGGCCACGTCCGCGCCGCCGTCGGAGTTCGCCGAGGCCCGCAAGTTGCTCGACATCGACGCCCACGTGGACGCCGCGACCACCGGTGAGGACGTCGACCGGGCCAAGCCCGATCCCACGATCGTGGCTATCGCCCTCGAACGCTCGGGCGTCGACGCCGCGGATGCGGTGATGGTCGGCGACGCGACCTGGGACGCCATCGCCGCGACCAAGCTGGGCATCCGCTCGGTGGCGGTGCGTACCGGCGGAATCGGCGATTCGGAGCTCCGAGACGCCGGATTCTCGCAGATCGCCGACGACGCCGCCGCGGTGCTGGAGCTGCTGACCTCGGGCACGCTCTGACCTGCCGGGCCCCGCCACGCGCTCCCCACTGCTGCGCACCACGCCTCCCGGCCCAGGCGCCTCCCGGCCCCGCCCCGTTCCCGGTCACGTGCCCTCTATGGACCGTTCCGGGCTCGCACCCCTACCCGACACGCGCATTCCGGGCGCGCATACCGGGGAGTGCCCGCCACGCGGTCAGACGGCGGGCTCCGCGTCCTCCCAGGTGCTCTCCGCCTCGGCGCGGCTCGGCGTGCGCACCGGCAACAACAGCGCCAGGCCGATCAGCAGCACCAGGCCGATGCCCGCGATGCCCGCACGGTCGGCGGCGAACGCCCAGGTGAACAGCCCGAACAGTGCCGGCGCGAGGAACGAGACCGCGCGCCCGGTGGTGGCGTAGAGCCCGAACATCTGGCCGTCGCCGCCGGGCGGGGCCAGCCGCGCCAGGAACGACCGGGACGCGGACTGCGCCGGCCCCACGAACAGGCACATCAGCAGCCCGAAGACCCAGAACATGCCGGTACCGTCCACGAACAGCAGGACGGTCATCGTCGCGATCATCGCCACCAGCGACCCGACGATCACCGCCTTGGGACCCACCGTGTCGTCGACCAGTCCCGCGACCGCCGCCCCGAGAGCCGCGACGACGTTGGCCGCCACACCGAAGATCAGGACGTCCCCCGGCGCGAGCCCGTAGACCGTCACGGCCAAAATCGCCCCGAAGGTGAACACGCCGGCCAGCCCGTCCCGGAAGATTGCGCTCGCGAGGAGGAACCTCACCGTCCGCGGATCCCGCCGCCAGAGGGCCTTGAGGTCACGCCAGAGGATGCGGTACGACTCGCCGAAGCCCACCTTGCCGTTGTCGTCGCTCCTCCCCGCCCCCGGGCGGTGCTCGGGTACCGCCCGCAGCACCGGCAGCGCGAAGAGCGCGAACCACACGGCGGCGACGAGGCAGACCAGCCGCACGTTGAGGCCACCGTCGGTGGTGATGCCGAACACCCCGCGCACGGGGCCGTCGCCGTAGATGAAGCCGACGAACGCCGCGAGCAGCAGGAAGATCCCGCCGAAGTAGCCCATCGCCCACCCGAACCCGGACACGCGGCCGACGGTGGACGGCGTGGAGACCTGGCGCAGCATCGCGAAGTAGGCGACCTCGGCGAATTCGAACGTGATCGACCCGACCGCCAGCAGCACCAGGCCGACGAAGAACCACGGGTAGGGCGCGTCGGAGTCGACGAGGAACATCAGCGCCGTGAGCAGGACCGTCGCATATGTCCAGAGGCCCAGCGCGCGGCGGCGCCGGCCCCCGCGGTCGGCGCGTTGGCCCATCACCGGCGCGGTGAGCGCGATGACCAGCCCGGCCACGGCGATGGAGATCGACAGCCACGTGGCCGCCGAGAACGGCCCGTCGAGGTCCGCGCCCACCGAGTCGGTCAGGTAGACGGAGAAGACGAAGGTGACGATCACCGCGTTGAACGCCGCCGACCCCCAGTCCCACATCCCCCACGCGAGGACCTGACCGCGGGCGACGCCACGACGCGATGGTGACGACGAGGTGGTCGCCGACATGGTGGACCCTGACGGGTGCGGTGTTCCGATGCTGCTCACGCCGATCAGGCTAGGACCTCCACCACGCTCCGGAAGGCGGCACGCGGGTAAGGTCAGCGCTGCCACACCCGCCGTACGCGGGCGAACCGAGTGGAAGAACCGAGGAGCCCCATGTCCCTGCCCACGCCCACCGCGTCGAACCGAGCAGTCGTCACCGGCGCCTCCTCGGGGATCGGCATGGCCCTGGCCACCGAACTCGCCCGGCGTGGGCACTCGCTGATCGTGGTGGCCCGGCGTGAGTCCGTGTTGGAGGAGCTGCGGGCCCGGCTCGAGGCCGGGTTCGGCGTGACCGTGGAGGTCCGCGCGTGTGACCTCGCCGACCCCGCCGCGCGGCAGCCGCTGCTGGACGAGCTGGCAGGGCGCGAGATCTCGGTCCTGTGCAACAACGCCGGCATCGCCACGTTCGGCCCGGTCGCCACGCTGGACCCGCAGTACGAGAAGCACCAGGTGCAGGTCAACGCGGTGGCGTGTCACGACCTGGTCCTGGCGGTGTTGCCCGGGATGGTCGAGCGGCGCTCGGGGGCGATCCTCAACGTCGGCTCCGCGGCCGGCAACATGCCGATCCCCAACAACGCCACCTACGCCGCGTCCAAGGCGTTCCTCAACACCTTCTCCGAGTCGCTGCGGGGCGAGCTCAAGGGCTCCGGCGTCAACGTCACGCTGCTGGCCCCCGGTCCGGTGCGCACCGAGGAGATCGCCGAGGAGGAGAAGACCTTCGTCGACCGGCTCGTCCCCGACCGCCTCTGGGTGGACACCGAGTACACCGCCCGTGTGTCGCTGGACGCGCTCGCCCGCAACAAGATGCGGATCGTGCCCGGGCCGCTGAGCCAGGCGATGTCCGTGGCCGGGAACTACACCCCGCGCGGCATCATGGCGCCGATCGTCGGAAAGTTCTACGCCAAGCTCGGCGAGGGGCAGCAGGGCGGGGCCTGATCGGCCGGGGCGGGCGCGGGGGACCACCGGCGATATAGTCGAACAATGTCAGAGCCGACCTCCGCCGAGACCCCTTCCCCAGCGTCCTCACGGACGCCGCACCAGGAGTCCAAGAACGACCGAATCGTCTGGATCGACTGCGAGATGACCGGCCTCGACACCTCGTCGGATGCGCTCGTGGAGATCGCCGCCCTAGTGACCGACTCTGAACTCAACGTCCTCGGCGAGGGGATCGACATCGTCATCCACGCCCCCGACGCCAAGCTCGACGCGATGGTCCCGGTCGTGCGCGACATGCACGCCTCCTCCGGACTGACCGAGGAGATCCGCCGGTCCACCGTGACAGTCGCCGAGGCCGAGGAGCAGGTCCTCGCCTACATCCGCGAATGGGTCCCCGTGGCCGGATCCGCTCCCCTGGCGGGCAACTCGATCGGCACCGACCGCGGCTTCCTCGCCCGGGACATGCCCGAGCTCAACTCCTACCTGCACTACCGGATGATCGACGTCAGCTCCATCAAGGAACTGTGCCGTCGTTGGTACCCCCGCATCTACTTCGGCCAGCCGGAGAAGGGCATGTCGCACCGGGCCCTGGCGGACATCAAGGAATCCATCCGCGAGCTGGCGTACTACCGGGCCACCGCGTTCGTGCCGCAGCCCGGACCGACCAGCGACGAGGTCAAGCAGGCCGCCGCGGACCTGCCCGCGGTCGACTGACCACCACCCGGGCCCTTCGACCGGCCCCACCTGCGGATTTCTCGGGGGCGGGGGCCACGGGGTAAAGTCGTCAGCGCTGTCCGCGAGGACGGCGGTGGTGGCTGTAGTTCAGCTGGTAGAGCACCAGATTGTGATTCTGGATGTCGCGGGTTCGAGCCCCGTCAGCCACCCCGAGCGCAGGGCCCGGACCTCACGGTCCGGGCCCTGCCCCTTTCTCCCGATTCGCCTCGAGTTCTCGCGAGCATCGCCCCGCCGCCGGCTACCAGCGGTTGCGGGACTGCTCCGCCCAGCCGACCAGTCCGTCGAGCGAGACCTCCGACCCGTCGTCCAGCACCCCGGTCCCGTGCCACAGCCCGAAGGCCTGGTGCGTCTTTACCGCCAGCACACCGAGTTCGGTGACGTCGCGGCGCAGATGGAACGGCGTGAGCGTGGCGTCGAGGCGCTCACCCCGCACCCGCCACGGTCCCCCCGGCTCGGACAGGTCGTAGGTCCACCGCAGGTCCTCACCGAGTTTGTGCATCCGGCCGTCGACCAGGATCCCGTTCTCGGTCGAGCCGGTGCCGTCGGTCCACTTCCCGCCGACCTGGATCGCGCGGGTCGACCCGTCCACGACGCCGCTGCCGGCGCCCCAGTTCCACGTGGTGGCGTAGCGCCAGCGGCCCCGCCCACGATCCAGCACCGCCCACCCCGTGCCGAGGTCGTGTGTCGTGCCGTCCAAAGTCACCGTGCCGGTGACGGGATTGGCGAGATCCTTGAGCGTGTACTGGAACCGGCGCTCACTCCACGGCACCACCACCGCGAGGCCGTCATGCCCCGGCCGGGAGACGTCCAGGCTCACCTGCAGTCCCCGCGCCTGCACACTGATGGAGGTGCGGCCCTCGTCGTCGTCGATCCCGATCCCCACGCGCCCCGCACCCACGCCGGCCGACGCGTGGAGGGTCCCGTCACCGGGGTCGTCGCCGAAGCGGGGCCGGTGCAGGGGCCGGATGCCGCCTCGGGTCGTCTCCTGGCCCGTCCGGCGGTCCAGGACGTAGACCGCGCAGTTGGCCAGGTAGTCCAGACCCGCCACCGTCAGTCCCACTACGAACCGGTCGGTGACGATCCCCCAGTACTCCCAGCGCTTGGTTCGACCCCAGCCAGCGATCCGTGTGCGGTGCACGGGCGAACGGGACCAGCCGACCGCCTCCGGGTTCAGTCGGCGGCCGTGGGCCAGGTCGACGGGCCGGGTGATCTCGCGCTCGGTCATGGGATCACTCTTGCAGGTGCCTACGCCGCGGCGGGCGAGGGGCCGCGGCGGGCGGAGGGCACGGATGCGAGAGCGCCCGGGCTCTCCTATGGTGCGGGTGATCCGACTGACCCGGGGAGGAACCGTTGTCCACGCTCGATGTGTTGCTGGCGATCGTCGGGGCGCTCGGGGTGGTGATCGTGGCCTTCTCCGCGCGACTGCGTCACTGGCCCGTGACGGAGCCGCTCCTCGCTCTCGCCGCCGGGATCGTCCTGGGGCCGGCGGTCCTCGGCGTGTTCGATGTGCCCGACATCGTCGCCGAGCATTCGACCCTCCACCACGGGGCGGAGATCCTCCTGGCGATCTCGGTGATGGGCGTGGCCCTGCGCTACCCCTTCGCGGCGATCAGGACCCACTGGCGGCGGCTGGCGCTGCTGCTGGTGCTCGTCCTGCCCGGGATGGCGCTCATCTCGACCGGGTTGGCGATGTGGGCCCTCGGCATCCCCTTTGCGCTGGCGTTGCTGTTCGGAACCGCCATCTGCCCCACCGACCCCGTCCTCGCGTCGAGTGTGGTCACCGGACAGGAGGCCGAGGAGGACCTGCCGGAGTACGACCGCGAGCTCCTGTCGCTCGAATCGGGCGCCAACGACGGGCTCGCCCTTCCCCTCGTCCTGGTCGCCCTGGCGGTCGCCACCCCGCTCACCGCCGGGCAGGCTGCCGGAGAGGCCGCCTGGCAGATCGCGGGCGCCCTCGTCGTGGGGATAGTCGCGGGCGTGACGGCCGCCAAGGCGCTGCACTTCTCGGAACGACACCACGACACCGAGACCGGGCCGATGCTGCTGTACACGCTCCTCCTGGCATTGCTCGTCCTGGGAGTTTCGGGCATCACCGGGGTCAACGGCGTCTTCGGCGCATTCGTCGCCGGCCTGGCGTTCAACGTCACCAGCTCCGGCAGCGAACGGCGGACCGAGGTGGAGATCGACGAGGCGGTCAACCAGTTCGCGGTGATCCCCTTCTTCGTCGCCCTCGGCGCGATGATCCCCTGGGAGGCGTGGGGCGATCTCGGTTGGGGCGCGGTATGGCTCTCAGTCGCGGTGCTGCTGTTGCGCAGGCCGCCGCTGATCCTCGCGGCGACGAGACCGCTGGGTCTCAAGATGCGGGGCGCCGCCTACCTCGGCTGGTTCGGGCCCGTCGGCGTCGCGGCCGTGTTCTACCTGACGGAGGAGGCCTCCCGCGCGAGTGCGGACCCGGTACTTCTCGGAGCGGGCACGCTGATCGTCGTGGCCAGTACCGTCGCGCACGGCCTCACCGCAGCACCCGGACGCGCGCTGTACCGGGCGGCCGCAGAACGCGACCCGCAGTCGCGCACCTCGTCGTCGTCGCCGTCACCGACCTGAGCGCCGTCCCCGGGGGTACTCACCCTCGCCCCGGGGCACCACTGGTCGCCCCGGGGTCCTAGTCGAGGTCCCGACCGTCGTCGGTCCCCGCGTCGAGCTCGTCACCACCGGGGCCGCGCGATTCGCGATGGGCGGCCTCCACGGCCCAGATCATGACGCCGACCGACGGGCCCAGGGCCACGCCCAACCCGATGTTGTCCAGCGCGGCACCGAACGCCACGCCGATCCCCATACCGATCCCGATCCAGAGCCCCAGACGGGAGGAATCCATCGGCTCAGGCCGCGCCCTGATCGGCGTTGCCGGCCTTCCAGGTCTCCCACGGGACGTTCCAGTCGCCCAGGCCGTCCCAGCCCGGGAGCGTGTCGCCCACCGTGCCGGTGACCTCGAAGATGTCGCCCCGCTTGGCGTTGTCGTAGAACCACTTCGCGTCCGCGGTGGTGACGTTGAGGCAGCCGTGGCTGGTGTTCTGACTGCCCTGCGCCCAGACCGACCACGGGGCCGCGTGGACGAAGATCCCGCTGTAGGACATCCGGGTCGCGTACTGCACCGGGGTGCGGTAGCCCTCGGCGGAGTCCACGGCCACTCCGTAGGTCGAGGAATCCATGATCATCGAGGCGTGCTTCTCACCGATGACGTAGACCCCGTTGGGGGTCGGGGTGGCGGCCTTGCCCATCGAGGTGGGCATTGTCTTGACCACCTCGCCATTGCGCTCGATCACGATCTGCTTAGTGGAGTCGTCGACGCGGGAGATCACGGCATCGCCGATCTCGAAGCTGCTCTGGGAGTCCTGCTGGCCGTACATCCCGCCGCCGAGGTCCTTGCCGTAGATGTCGACGTGGACGTCGATCTTGGTGCCGGGGGCCCAGTACTCCGCCGGCCGCCAGCGGACCTCCTGGTCGGAGACCCAGTAGAACGCGCCCTCGACCGCGGGCTCGGTCTTGATGTGGATGTTGTCCTGCGCCGCGCGACGATCCGCGATCGGCTCGTCGAACATCACCGCGACCGGTTGCCCGATCCCCACCACGGACCCCTCGCCCGTCGTCAGATAGGCGGCCGTCATGATGTTCGGCGTCAACGTGGTGAAGGTGGTGTTCTTGCGGGTGACCAGGCCGGCCTCGTCCGTGGCGGTCGATTCCACCGTGTACTGCCGCCCGTAGCCGAGCTCCTCGGTGGTACGCCACTCGGTGAGCTCGGTGTTGAACTCGCCCCGGACCTGCTGCCCCTCCGGGTTGCGGACCACGACCGAATCGAATCGACCGTCCGCGGCGGTGAGCACGATGGGCTCGACCGGGTTGGCATCCGTGGAGCCGTCCGCCACCGACACGTCGATCGCGGCCGAGGGGCCGGCCGGCTCCTCCGCGACCTGGGCGTTCTGGGCGCCCCCGTCACCGATGGTGCAGCCGGTGAGGACGAGGGCTCCGGTGAGCACCGCGGCCAGGCCGAGTCGGGCCTTCGACCGGATCCCGGTCGCTCGCCGCCCCGTCCGATCCCTCGTGCTCACGTTCACTGATGGCCCCTTCCGACTGCCGCTTCCCCCCGGACGTGGCCACGGCCGGGAGGACGTCTCCCCCAGTATGCCTGGTCACATGCCCTCCCTCCATATCGAAACGCCGGGGGAGACAGCGACCTCAACCCCGGTTCACCCCTTCTGAACAGGCGATTTCGTGATCCGACTCGGCTGCTGTTACTGTTTCTCTCGCACCAAGCAAGCGCCATTAGCTCAATTGGCAGAGCAGCTGACTCTTAATCAGCGGGTTCGGGGTTCGAGTCCCTGATGGCGCACAACACAGAAAGCCCCGGGTCCATGACCCGGGGCTTTTTGGTGCGCCCGCGTGGACGAGCGTCCGGGTGGACACACTGGAAATGACGAAAGCGTCCCGCTCACGCCCCGGTCTCGGGGGTGCGCGGAACGCTCTCAGACGCCAGGCGACGGCGTCTCCGGACGGTTCCCGCCGCGACAGGGAGCCGCCGGGGACGGACCGGTCGCCTCAGAGGGCCCGACGAGCCGCCAGGTATGCCTCGATGCGCTGACGCTCCTTGCGCTTGTTCACCATTGACACGGTGATCCCGCCCACGACCAGCGTCGCGATACCCCCGAGCACCGCCAGAACGCGCGGGTCCTTGAGCGCCGCGGTGGCGCGCTCCTTGCCCTCGGTCGCGAGGTTCTTCGGGTTGACCCGGTCGATGATCTCGTCCAGGGTCGTCGCGAGATCGTCACGCGCCTTGGCGATGTCGCCTTCGATGCTGTCGTAACTCCTGGACACGAGACCTCCGTCGATCGCTCGTCCGCGAGGGCGCCCCGCGGGTTCTTGACCCCGCCCACGCTACTGCACCCGGCGTGGATCCGCGCCCGTCCGCCGGACCATCGGATAGGTTGGGATGGTCCGACGCCCCGACTCGACCCCCAGGAGCACCGGTGACCGCACCACGGCTCGAGGTGGGCCAGACGGCCCCCGCCTTCACCCTCCCCGACGCCGACGGCACACCCACGTCGCTCCGGGAGCTCCTCGCCGAGCACGGGAAGGTCCTCGTGTACGTCTATCCGGCCGCCATGACGCCGGGCTGCACCACGGAGACGGTGGATTTCGAGAACGCCCTGCAGCAGCTGAAGGACGCCGGTCTCGCGGTCGTCGGCGTCTCCCCCGACGCGCCCGAGAAGCTGGCGCGGTTCCGCGACAAGTACGGCATCACTTTTCCGCTCCTGTCAGACCCGGACAAGTCCATGCTCACCGAGTGGGGCGCCTACGGCGAGAAGAAGAACTACGGCAAGACCGTGATGGGAGTGATCCGCTCCACCTTCGTCGTGGAGTCCGACGGCACCGTGTCGATGGCCCGGTACAACGTCCGGGCAAAGGGTCACGTGGCGATGGTCGCCAAGCTGCTCGAGATCGAGCTGCCCGAGTCCGAACCCGCGGAGGGCTGACCCACCCATGACCACCGACTCGTCCGAACGTCCACAGGAGCCGACGCGGGACTCCGCCGACGAGGCCGTCCAGGACGAGCCGAACATCCTCGTCCCCCGCCGCCGACCCATCCAGGAACGTAGCCGCAAGAAGTTCCAGGCACTGCTGTCCTCGGCCCGGGAAGTGTTGGTCGAGGTGGGTTTCGACTCGTTCACCTGCGAGGAAGTCGCCTCGCGCGCGGGCGTGCCGATCGGAACCCTCTACCAGTTCTTCGCCAACAAGTACGTGCTGGTCTGCGAGCTCGACCGCCAGGACGCCCACGGGGTGATCGAGGAGGTCGAGCGGTTCGCCCAGAAGATCCCCGCGCTGGACTGGCCCGAGCTGCTCAACGACTTCCTGGACCACCTCGCCGACCTGTGGCTGCGCGACCCCTCCCGTAGGGCGGTCTGGCTGGCAACGCAGGCCACCCCCGCCACCCGGGCCACGGCGGCGGTGAACGAACGCGAGATCGCCCGGATGATCGCCAGCGTGCTGGCCCCGCTCATGCCCGCCACCGAACGTGAGCGTCGCGCGTTCATGGCCGAGGTACTGGTGCACGTGGCGTACTCGATGCTCAACTTCTCGGTCAGCGCCGGCCACGTGACCCCCGGCGCCGCCTCCGGCACCGGCATCGGCACCAGCACCGGCGACAGCGGCGGCGTCTCCCCCGGCGGGAGCAGCGCCTCGGCGGGCGGCGAGGACATTCACGACGCCACCGTCACCGAACTCAAGCGGATGCTCACCGCCTACCTCTGGCTAGCGGAGAAGGAAGCAGCCCAGAGCGACTGACCCGAAACCCGCCCCCGGTTGTGGACGGCGACCAGTTCAGGCAGCTTCTGCCGCCAGCAGGACGGCCCGGATCCTCTGAACAAGTAACCAGGGTCGCTCGAAGTCGGCCCATCGCCAATGGATCACCCGGTACCCGAGGGCAGTCAGGATCGCATCGCGGTCCTTCTCCACGCCGAGCCTGCGGCGGGTCTCCATCTCGTCGGCGCCGTCGAAGTACTTCCCGAACCCGTCACATTCTCCTACGACCCCGAGCTCCCGCCACAGGAAGTCCACCCGACCGATGAAGCGGCCGTCGTCGTCGTAGATCTCGACCTGTGTCTCGGGCTCCGGCAGCCCGTACTCGGCGAAGTAGAGACGACTCCGCGTCTCAGCGATGCTCTCACTTCTCCGGTCGGTCATCCCGATCGCAGTACGAGCCCTCCCCACACCGGCCCGTCCCGAGGCACGGTCCAGCGCCTCCCGCAAGGAGACCTCCGTGACGAGTTCCCGCTGCAGCCCGGCATCAGCCACCGCGACGCCCGGAACCGGATCACAGACCCTGGCGATGTCGATGATCGTCCGGTCCGCAGACGTGACGGAGATGCCTTCGATATTCACGATCTCATCCGGGGCGATCGGGCACAGGTCGTGCCGCAGGAGTCTGGTGGTCCTGGACCGCTGCGCATGTCCGTGCCGGGAGACCGCGACTTTGCGAAGTGGGAGCCCCCAATTCGGCAGCGAGTGGACCATGGCGGCCGACCAGTGAGTGAACACTGGGCCGTGCAGTGCAGCGTCCGTGGCGAGAACCGACAGCAGATGACGTGCTCCCCTGTCGAGTTCGCGGGCGCTGCCCTCTACGTAGAAGCCCGGCCGCAGCCGCACGAGCTCTCTTGTCGCCACCGCCCGGGCGAGCGATTGGGTGCTGTGCCCGGCGGCGATCAACCCTTCGGCGGTCAGGAGTCGGGAACGTAGTTCATCGATGCTGATCATGCAGCGATACTCTCGCGCGACACCGCCGGGTCCGCCGGATCGCGTATGCGGAGCCGGCCCGCTGTGGACGCGCCGAGCCCTGTGGACAACAGCGCGCCTCCCACCGACCTCGGCTCGAACCGGTGAGGTCGACGAGCGAAGCGGGATGTGTCCGGCGGCGGCCCCGATTCACATTGAGAACGTCTCGCACCCGGTAGATCGGGCGTGCGGAGGAATCCGGTCCGTCTGGGCCACCGGAACGAGGCACCCCTCAGAGTTCGATCCGCGCTCCGGCCCCCGCGGGCGTACGAGATCCCGAGGGGCGGATCGGGTCACGGGCCCTCTGAGCGACGCTTCCCGCGGGCGTATGAGATTCCGAAGGGCGGATCGGGCGGCAGGGCCGCAGGGCGGCGGGTCGGTGGCCGAGCGCAGGCAGTGCGCCGGTGGTGGGCCCAGCGGTGGCTGGGCCCAGCGGTGGCCAGGCGCGGACGGGCGGACGGGCGGCTGGGCGACTGGGCGGCTGGCGACCGCGCTACTGCCCGCCCGGGCCCTCGAGCACCACGAACGCGATCGCCGATCCGCCATCGTGGCTGAGCGAGACGTTCCAGCGCGCGCCCTCGCCGACGGTCGCGGCCACCTGCCGGGCCACCTCTCCCCCGAGTCGCACCGAAGGCCGACCCCAGTTGTCGCACACGGTCTCGATCTCCGACCACCGCAGCAGGTCCGGCGGGATGGGCGGAGGTGCACCGTACAGCGCGGCCGACCATGCCTTGACCACGGCTTCCTTCGCCGCCCAGCGGGCAGCGAGGTGACGCGCCATCGGGTCCTCCCGGCGGGCGGGCGCCGGCCCCGAGCTCCCAGGTCCCGAGGTCCCAAGCCCCGAGGTCCCAGGCGCCGAGGTCCCCGACGCACCTGATGACGACGACACCGCGGCCTCGCCCTGCACTGCGCCCCGGGCCTCGGCGCGTTCGCGACACTGCCTCCGCTCGAGGGGGGAGAACGCCCGGGTGAGCCGCGTCCCCGGCTCTGCCAGAGACGCGGCGAAGGCGCCGAGGTCGACGATGTCGACCCCGACGCCTCTCACCCCTGTCGTCACTTCGCGATGATCTCCGCGGTCCGGGCGTCAGCGCTCACGTGGTCCGGGTACCCGGCAGCCGCGAGGATGCCGTCTGCGTCGAGTCGCGCGGCCGGGTCGAGCAGGACCGCGGCCTCGCGCTCCTTGACCTCGTCGGCCGAGCCCTCGCCCAGTCGACGCGCCTCGGGACGGGCGTAGAGCGCCTCGCCACCGTAGATGGCGTCGGTCAGGCGACGGGCGCCCGCACGCTCGCGCTGCAGTCCGGCTTCGCGGATGCGCTCGGCCTCGTCGTCGCCGTACTCCGCGGCGACCGCCCGGTGGAAGGCCTCCGGGTGGGCGACGGCGATGAGGCCCGAGACGTGTCCGAAGCCCAGCGAGGTGAGCAGACCGGCCTTGAGCGGCAGGTCACCGCCCAGCTGCAGGGTCTCCCGCAGCCACACCAGGTGCCGGTGCCGGTCGAGCACGTCGTCGACACAGTCCAGCGCCCGGTTCGGCGGCAGGGTGCCCGACCGCAGCATCTGGGTCAGCCCGATGAGTTGGAACGCCGCGGCGCCACCCTTGGCGTGCCCGGTGAGCGACTTCTGCGACACCACGAACAGCGGGTTGCCCTCCGACCGACCGATCGCGGCGGCGAGCCGCTCGTGCAGGTCGGACTCGTTGGGGTCGTTGGCCTTGGTCGAGGTGTCGTGCTTGCTCACCACGGCCACGTCGTCGGCGGTCAGGCCGAGCTGCGCCAGCCCGCGGGCCAGCGGCGAGCGCCGCCCGCCGCGACCGGCACCCAGCGCACCCAGGCCGGGGGCCGGGATGGAGGTGTGCGCGCCGTCCGCGTACGACCCGGCCCAGGCCACGACACCGGTGACCGGCAGGCCCATGCGGGCCGCGACGTCGCCGCGCGCCAGCAGGATCGTGCCGCCGCCCTGCGACTCGACGAACCCGCCGCGCCGCCGGTCGTTGGCCCGGCTGTAGTGCCGCTCGTCGATCCCCTTGGCCGCCATGGCCGCGGAGTCAGCGGTGGCCGACATGTCGGCGAAGCCCTGGATGCCCTCGGTGGACAGGTCGTCGAACCCGCCGGCCACCACGAACTCGGCCTTGCCGGCGCGGATCTTGTCGAAGCCCTCCTCGACGCTCACCGCGGTGGTGGCACAGGCCGCCACCGGGTGGACCATCGAGCCGTAGCCGCCGACGTAGGACTGCATGACGTGCGCGGCCACGACGTTCGGCAGCGCCTCCTGCAGCGTGTCGTTGGCGCGGCTGCGGCCGAGGATGCCGTCGATGTACAGCGAGCGCATGCTCGTCATGCCGCCCATGCCGGTGCCCTGGGTGTTGGCGACATCGGCGGGGTGGACGTGGGCCAGCAGCTCCGCCGGGGTGAAGCCCGAGGAGATGAAGGCGTCCACGGTGGCCACGAGGTTCCACGCCGCCACCCGGTCGATACCGGAGACCATGTCGGCGGGGATGCCCCACGCCGTGGGATCGAAGCCGGTGGGGATCTGCCCACCGACCACGCGGGTGAGGGTCGCGCGGCGCGGCACCCGGATCTCGGTGCCGGCCTTGCGGGTGACCGTCCACTCGCCGTCCTCGCTGCGGGTGACGACGGTATTCTCCGGGTCATCGGACTGGTAGGCGCGGGCCTGCGCCTCGTCGTCCACCACGAAGGACAGGTCCTCCGGCAGGAACACCGAGGTGAGCTGCGGGGAGGTGCCCGCGAACATCTCCGCGCGCGAATCGTCGGCGTAGGTGCGCACGCCCACCCGGGCGAGGACCTCGTCGTGGAAGCGCTCGGCGATGTCGGCCTCGTCGATCGGGTCACCAGACTCGGTGACGGTCCAGCCGGCGCGCGGCGAGTCCTCCCAGGTGATGAGCCCGGTCGACCAGGCCAGCTCGACCACGCCGGCGGCGGTGAGGTCGCCGGTGGTCTCCACCTCGAAGCGGGTGCGGGCGCTGCCGTAGGGGCCGACCTCGCCGGCGCCCACCATCACGACCATGTCCTCGAGCTGCTGGGTGACCTCGCCCCACTCGGGGCGCTCGTCGGCGGTGACCGTCGGCAGCGAGGGCAGCGCGGCGATCGTGCCCGCGGCGTCCTCTGTCGAGGTCTCGGTGGTGACGGCCGGGCGGTCCGCCGCGAGGGCGGACATGTCCAGGTCGGCCGTGCCGAGTCCGCCGGTGAGGTCGACGGTGACGGGGGCGTCACCGGCCGCGGAGCGGAAGTCCGGGGTGCACCAGCGCATCAGCTCGGCGGCCATCTCGGCCGTCGACCAGGTGGACACGCCCGCGGCCTCGACGGCCTCGACGAGCGGGTCGTTGTGGCCCATGAGCCCGGTGCCGCGGACCCAGCCGATGATCGCGTGGACGAACGTCACGCGCTCGGACCAGGACTTCTCCGAGCCCCACTTGGCGATCATCGCGTCGAGCGCGGCCTTCGCCTCGCCGTAGGCGCCGTCGCCGCCGAACATGCCCCGGTTGGGCGAGCCCGGCAGGACCACGTGCAGGCGGGAGTCGACGTCGGTGTCGGCGCCGATCGCTCCGAGACCGGCGACAAGCTTCTCCACGCCCCACAGCAGGACGCGCATCTCGGTCTCGGCGCGGGGGCCGGCGTCGGCCATCGAGCCCTGGACGCGGGGGGCCGCGAACGGGAACAGCAGCGTCGGGGTGAGCGGCGCCTTGAGCACGGTGGTCTGGCCACCGGCCGACTCGGCGTGCTCGGTTCCGACCCACTCGACCAGCGCGTCGACGTCCGAGTAGGAGGTCAGGTTGGCCGGCAGGACCCACAGCGCCGCGCCACCGCGGGCGTTGGTGCGGTAGAGGTCCTTGAAGAAGGCCAGCTTGGACTGGTCCAGGTTGGAGGTGGTGGCCACCACGGTGGCCCCGCCCGCCAGGAGGCGTCCGGTGACGGCGGCGGCGATGGAGCCCTTGCCGGCACCGGTGACGACGGCGACGTCGTTCGCGTACTCGCCGACGAACTCCTCGACGGCGACCTCGGAGATCTCCCGGTAGGCCGTGGCCAGGGCGTCGCGGCGGGCATCGGTCGCCCGGGCCGCCCACCAGCGGGCCTGCTCGGCGACGATCTCACCCGCGCCGCGGAAGGCCTCCGCCACGTCGGCGGGGACGTCGGACCGGGTCCACAGGCGGGCCAGGTCCTCGCGGGCCGAGGCCCAGCGGTCGTCCATCAGCACGGCGCGGCCGGCGTCGAAGGCCGGGGCCACCACGCGGCGCCAGTCGGCGCCGAGCTCGGCGGCCACGAGATCGGCCAGCTCGGAGTCCGGGTCGGCCTCGGCGAGCAGATCGACGGTCTCGGGCTCGAGGTGTCCGAGGCGGGTGAGCACGCCGCGGGCGGCGCGGGCCAGGACACCGTCGGCGCCAGTGATCTCGTCGGCGAACTCGGTCAGCGCGGCGGAGTCGACGACTCCCCCGCCTCCGGCTCCGGACGACGGCATCGCCACGGCCACGCCGTGTGCGGCACCGACGGCCGACACGGCCGCGTCGATGAGCGAGTCCAGTCCGGCCACGTCCTTGACTCCCGAGGCATCGAGCGTGGCCAGGTCGCCACCGCGGATCGAGGCGCCGTCACGGGTGCCCAGCGCGATCTCGGCGATCACGTGCTGCGCCCAGCCGGAGCCGAGCTCCCACGGGCCGGTCACGCGCTCGGTGATGTAGGCGGCCCGCTTTCCGGTGCGGCCGAGGACCGCGCGCAGCGCCTCGCCGACCGCGTCGGACAGGACGGGGCCGAACGGGGCGTACCCGCGCGCCAGTCGTGAGACCTGGTCGGCCAGGGTCGGGAAGTCCGCCTCGGCGGCGCCGTCGATGGCGCCCAGGCTCAGCTCGGTACCCAGGTCCAGCAGCAGCTGGTTGCGGCGCGAGGACACGCCGTCGCACAGCGTCTCGATGGAGTCGCCGGACGCGATCTGCTCGGGACGGACCTTGGTGCGCAGCGCCACCAGCATGCGGGTGGCGGCGGGCGCGCCGAACTCGAGGTCGTCCGGGCGGGGTGCACCGGGGGCGGCGGTCGCGGCCGGAGCCGCGTCTGATCGGTCCGCACCGGCCGTGCCGGGGGTGTTGACGGCCGGTGCGGGGTCTGTGGGGGCCGCCTGGTCGGCGGCCGCGGTGTTGGTCGAACCAGTGGTGGTCGATCCGGTGGAGGCGGAGCCGTCGCCGGCGTCCAGCTCGTCGTCGTCGACCTCCACGCTGGGCGGCAGGGTGCCGTACAACGTCGCCGAGTCGCGCTCGACGTTGATCACCTGGGCCCGGGGGCCGCGGTGCGTGGGCAGGTCGAGGGTCTTGGAGGCGAGGTTCGCGACGGTCGGGGCGTTGGAGACACCGACCTCGATGAACTGCTCGATACCGAGTCCGCCACGCTCTACGGGCGTGAAGAACAGCTCCTGGGTCTCGATCCAGCGGACCGGGCTGGCGAACTGCCAGGCCAGCAACTCCACGAGCAGCAGGCGACCCAGTCGCGTGGGGGTGGCGGCCCACTCGTCCCAGTTCGCGAGGACCTCGGCCAGGGACTCGGCCGGCACGAGGTCGGCGATCTCCTGCACGAAGTCGCGCTCGAGACTGAACAGGCGCGGCACGAGGTTCGGCACGTACCGGCCGACGAGCACCGAGATGTCGATGTCGTGCGGGATCAGCGCGTCGAGGGTGGCCCGGAAGTCCGGGACCCCGCCACGCAGGACGGTGGAGTGGAACGGCACGTCGATGCCGGGCACCAGGATGAAGGCGTTCTTGCCACCCGACCGCTCGAGCTCGCGCTCGACGGCCTTCTCCAGTGCCTTGCATCCGGCGACGGTGCCGGCGAGCGCGTACTGCGAGCCCGCCAGGTTGTAGTTGACGATCTCGATGAACTCGCCGGACTCGCGGGCGACGCCGGCCACCCAGTCGGCGACCTCGTCGTCCGAGATCCCCATCTGGGACGGACGGATCGCGGCCATGCGGTAGTCCGAACGGCCGTGGGCGTCGCGTGGCACCAGCTGGTGCATGGTCGACCCGCGCTGGAAGACGATCTCCAGCAGCGGCTCGAGCGCGAGCACGCCGGAGATGGCGGCCAGGGCGTCGTACTCGCCGATCGAGTGACCGGCGAAGTACGCGTCCTCGATGAGCAGGCCGTCGGCCTCGAGCTCGGCGCGCTGCGCCACCGCCAGGCAGGCCATGGCGACCTGGGTGAACTGCGTCAGGTAGAGCACGCCGTCCGGATGCCGGTGGACCTCACCGCGGACGGTGACCTCGGTGGGGTTCTCGCGGACGAGCGCCAGGATCGAGAAGCCGAGCGCGGAGCGGGTGTGCTTGTCGGCGCGGTCCCAGATCTCGCGGGCCGCGGGGCAGCGGGTGCGGCCCTCCATGCCCATCCCCTTGGCCTGGATGCCCTGGCCGGGGAAGGCGTAGACGGTGCGCGGGGCCTCGGTCAGCGCGGTGGCGGCCATGACGGTGGCGCCGTCGACCGTGCACGTGACCTCGAGGACCTGGCCGCCGGCGTGGCGGCCGGTCTGCACGGCGCGGACCCTGATGTGGTCGCCCGGGCGGACCGGGGCGAGCATACGGGCGGTCCAGCCGGCGAGCCGGAGGGCGGGGGTCTTGCCGTCGGAGGCCTGCACCGCGTGCTGCGCGGCGGCCGAGAGCCACATGCCGTGGACGATCACTCCGCCCAGTCCGGCCAGCTCGGCCGCGGTGTCGGAGACGTGGATCGGGTTGTGGTCGCCGGAGACCAGCGCGAACGCGGTCATGTCGTGCGGTGCCGTGAGCGTGGTGGACACGCGCAGCTGGCGGGAGGTCTCGGCGGGCTCCGCGACGCCACCGGACGGGGTGACCAGGGCGCCGCCGGCGGGGCGGGGGTCGCCCACCTCGGCGCGACCGGTGCGGCCGCGGATCGCGAACCGCTCGGACAGGGTGCACAGCGGGGTGCGGGCGCCGTCGGAGTCCTCCGTGGCCACCTCGACCGACACCTCGACCACGCGGCCGAGGTCGGTGTCGCGGACACCGCCGGACCGGGCGACGACGACGAGGTCGGTCTCCTGCTGGGGCAGCGCCGCGTGCATGCGGACACCGTGGTCCAGGTGGACCAGATCGAGCAGCCCCTCGACGACCGTGCCGGTGCCGCGCGGGCGGCGCGTCTCACCGAGTACGGCGAACACGGCCGGCCACGCGGCGCCCACGAGGGCGTCCGGGACGCCGGCGGACGGCACGAGCGAGGTGGGCAGGCTGCCCGCGGTGACGCCCGTGTGGTCGATGGCGAGGGTGGGCTCGAAGGTGAAGCGGGCCGTGGCGACGTTGCCGTCGACCTCGGGGAGGGCGTCGATCGTGGCACCCCCCGCACCGCCGCGGCCGACGCCGGCGGCGGTGGCGAGCAGGGTACGCATGGCCGCCTCGGCGGCGGCGTCTGTGACGACCGGCGCGGCGCCGGTGGCCACGGCGTCGCCGAGGGTGATGGTGATGGTCATCTCGGTCGGGCCGATGGGCAGCGTCAGGTCGACGGTCTGCCCGTCGGCGGCCGGGGTGAGCACGGCGCCGGAGACCGGGTGGCGCCCGATGCCGTCGGCGTCGATCTCCCAGGCGTGGAGCACGCCGAGACGGTGGACGGGGCTGATGACGAGGCGACCGGCCCAGGTGACGTCGGGGCTGTTGAGCACGTCGGCGACGGGCCCGCTGGCGGTGGTGACGATCCCGCGGCGGCGGCTGCTCACGGCCTCGGTGGAGGGCAGGTAGCCGGACACCCGGTCGGCGGTCGCGGCCTCGAAGCGGTCGAGGAGGTCGCCCACCGGCTCGTCGACGCGGGTGATGCCCGCGACGGCGGTCGTGCCGGGGATGATGCACACGGCGTCGGCGTCGTAGCGCGGGTCGTGGGCCTGCCACAGCGAGTCCGAGCGCCACCAGCGGCGCACGTCACCGTCGATGACGGGCACGAACGGCACGGGCTTGCCGGGCATGCGGCAGATGTCGAGGAACTCGGCGGCGTCGGCGGGGTGCAGCACGGCGTCGGCGAGCCCGGGGTACCGGGCGGCGAGGGTGGCGATCACCTCGGCCGGGCGCTCCATGGCCTTCTCGCGCGGGAACGCCGAGACGATCCGGCCGGTGTCGACGGCATCGAGGCGGGCCTCGGTGCGCTGCACCATGCGGTGGAAGCGCTCGCGGATGGTGGGGTCGAGCCACACCGAGCGGGTGCAGTCGGCCACGTCGCCACCGAAGTCGGCGCCCAGGTCGAAGTCGCCCGAGATGTGGGTGATCGACCCGTCGACGGACGCACCGGAGGCGAGCGAGAGCTCGACGAAACGGCGCAACCACTGCTCGTAGGTCATGGAGTCGAGGTCGCCGAAGTAGGGCTTCGCGGTGCCGTTGATCGCCGCGATGATCTCGTCGCGTCGGGCGGCCACGGCCTCGGCGTCACCGGCGACCTCGTCGAGGAGGCGCCCGGTGCGCGCGGCGGTGTTGTCGATCTCGTGGATGTCCGCGCCGAGCTGGCTGCGGCCGGATGCCATGCCGCCGTCGGCCTGGCCGGCACCGACCCAGGCGTCGACGCCCACGGTGTCGACGAGCATCTGCTTGACCTGGGGGCTGGTGGTGGCCTCGAGGGTGGCCATCGCGGCGGTGCCGACGAGGATGCCGTCGACGGGCATGGCCGGGTAGCCGTGGGCGTTGGCCCAGGAGCCGGTGAGGTAGTCGGCCGCACGCTCGGGCGTGCCGATGCCGCCGCCGACGCACAGGACGACGTTGGGCCGGTCACGGAGCATGGCGTAGGTGGCCAGCAGGAGGGCGTCGAGGTCCTCCCACGAGTGGTGGCCGCCGGCGCGGCCGCCCTCGACCTGGACGATCACCGGCATGTGCGGGACCTCGGCGGCGATGCGCACGACCTGGCGGATCTGGGCGACGGTGCCGGGCTTGAAGCTCACGTGCCGCAGGCCGGCCTCGGTCAGCTCCTCGATGAGGGCCACCGACTCGTCGAGTTCGGGGATGCCCGCGGTGACGATCACGCCGTCGAACGGCACGCCGGCGGCGCGGGCGCGCTGCACCAGACGCTTGCCGCCGACCTGCAGCTTCCACAGGTACGGGTCGAGGAACAGTGAGTTGAACTGGGCGCTGCGGCCGGGCTCCAGGAGCTCGGCCAGGCGCTGGGTGTTCTCGGCGAAGATCGCCTCGGTGACCTGCCCGCCGCCGGCGAGCTCGGCCCAGTGGCCGGCGTTGGCCGCGGCGGCGACGATCGCGGGATCGACCGTGGTCGGCGTCATGCCGGCCAGGAGGATCGGCGAGCAGCCGGTGAGGCGGGTGAAGGAGGTCTCGACGTGGACGCTGCCGTCGGGCAGGGTGACCAGCTGCGGCTGGAACGCGGTCCACGGCCGCTCGATCGGCGGGGTCGCACCCGGGGTGAACAGGTTGCGCAGTCCGCCGCGGGTGGCGGCGGCGACCACACCGACGCCCTGGCCGCGGATGACCGACCGGTTGAGGCGGGTCAGCGCCTCGCCGGGGCCCATGTCGAGGACCCACTGCGCACCTGCGTGCAGGGTCTCGGCCATCTCCTCGACCCAGTCGACCGGCTCGGCGAAGACCTGGCGGGCGAGGTGGGCGGCGCGATCGGCGTCCAGGCCACAGCGCTCCGCCCAGCGGGAGACGACGTCGATGGCCGGGGCCATCGCCGGGTGGTGGAACCCGACCTCCACCTCGAGCGGGTCGAAGACGGGGGCGAAGATCTCGCCACCGGTGAGCTTGGCCTCGCGCCGACGACGCGATTCGGCCTCGAGGTCGGCGCAGTGGCGACGCAGCTCCTCGAGATCGTCGGGTCGGCCGACCACGACGTGGCGACGCTGCGCGTTGCGGATGGAGACGACGGGACGGATCGAGGCGTCGACGCCGGCGAACAGCTCGTCGACCAGCGTGCGCAGGTCCTCGCCGTCGATCCCCGAGACGCCCACCATGGGGCTCGCCTCACCGCGGCGGAACAGGCCGACGCGCCGCCCGATCAGGGTTGCGGCGGCACCGATGAGCTCGGCGACGGCCAGCAGCCGGTCGTCGATGGACCCGAAGGTCTCCACCGACTCGACGGCGAGGATGCCCTGGGAGTGGCCGACCACGGCCGCAGGGGCCGTGTCGTTGACGTCGAATCCCTCGGCGGCGAGGGCGCGCAGGGCGCCCATCTGGGTGAGCAGCACCGCGGGCAGCGACACGGCCGCGGCGGAGAGCGAGGCGTCGTCGGGCAGGTCCGCGCCGTCCTCGTCCTCGCCGGTGGTGGTGTTGGCCCATTCGATGGGCCGGAAGCCGTGCGTGCGGACCACGGCGATCTCATCGTGGACGGGCTCGGTCAACGCGACGGAGGCGTCCACGAGGTCCTGGAGCTCCGGGCCGATGCCGGTGCCGTCGATGAGGTCGCTCAGCGCGTCCCGCCAGGCGATCCCCTGTCCACCGAAGGCGAGAGCGTAGGCCGTCCCCTCACGGAGCTCGTCCGCGAGGGCGCGGGCGCCGCGGCGGGCGGCGAAACCGGTCTCGAGCGGACGGGGGGTGAGGTCGCGGTCGTCGATCGTCACGTGTGGAACTCCTTGGGCACTGCGTCAGGGGCATCGCGTCAACCGGCCAGCGGTCTCGGCGCAGGCCACAGATTGCCACACGAACTTGAGGGGTTCCTCAGATTGACGGGGTACACCCGACCGAAACGGGGGGCTCGGCCACCCGGCCCCGAGTGATCCACCCCACAGGAGGACATGACGCGAGCCTCATATATACAGGTGAGGACACCCTCAGGTTTTAGAAATCGTCCGTTATCGAATCGTTACGCTGCTCTCAGGGCTCTCCGGCCCCGTCGCGGCGTGTCGCGGGCACCCCGAGCGGCGGGTAGCGGGCCGGGCCCGATCGCGTCAGGCGCCGCAGCGCAGGATCGCCATGGCGACCGCGTCCAGGCCTTCCGTCGGACAAAGATCCGCGGTGAGGCGTCGCGGCCCCGACGTCCACTCGACATGCGCGGTCCGCACCGGAGCACCGAATGCGATGGTCACCAGTCCCCCGACGCCCGGTGTCCCGTCCGACTCCAGGGCGCCGACGCCGACCGTCTCGACACCCACCACCTCTGCGACGGTGGCAGGCCCCGGAGCGGGGATGAGCCTCACGTCGATCCGGGTCCCGTCGAAGGCGCCGACCCATACCGCGAACGTTCCCGTCCCGTCCGCGCGGAGATCCAGGGTGTATCCGTGCGCGAACCACGACCCCGTCTCCTCCACGAGGTTCGCCGGCACCGGGACCGGCGTCACCACGGGGGCCGGCGAACCGACCGGGCGTGCCGGGCTCGGAGCGGACGCGGTTGCCGGATTCACCGCCCCCACCGCGAGCACACCGGCGACGAACAACGACGCCACCGCGCGGAATACAGACGTACGGCTCTCCGCGCTTTGTGTGCCGATATCGGTCCTCATGGGCTTACCGTATTCCCACGAGTCACACATCTCGATGCAGAGATTGCGTCGATCCGGTCACTAACGCGCAACGACCGGGCTAGAAGTTGGTACACGCCGGGGACGCACGCACCGTCCCATGACAGGACCGCGCGGGCCCGCGGACCCGCCCGTCGACAAGGAGTCGTCCCATGACACGACCAACAACCCGAAGCGGGGTGAAGCCCCGGGAGACGTTCTCCCGTCGCTCCGTCTTCGTCTTCGCCGCCATCGGCTCCGCCGTCGGCCTGGGCAACATCTGGCGATTCCCCTTCGTCGCCTACGACAACGGTGGCGGCGCCTTCCTGCTGCCCTACCTGGTGGCGCTTCTCACCGCAGGTCTCCCCTTGCTGTTCTTCGACTACGCCATCGGTCACCGCTTCCGCGGATCCGCCCCGCTGAGCTTCCGACGGATGAACCGGTTCGCCGAACCCATCGGGTGGATCCAGGTCCTGGTCTCCTTCGTCATCGCCGTCTACTACGCGGTCATCATCGCCTGGGCTGCCAGCTATGCCTGGTTCTCGCTCGATGAGCGGTGGGGCTCCACCTACGAGGAGTCCGCGACCTTCTTCGCCGAGGACTTCCTCCGCGCGGGCAGTGGGTTCGGCATCGATTTCGTACCGGGAATCGCGATGGTCCTGGTCGTGGTCTGGGCCGTGACGCTCGGCGTCCTCCTCGCCGGCGTCCAGAAGGGCATCGGACGCACCGCGATGTTCTTCGTCCCGCTCCTCGTGGCACTGTTCGCAGCCCTGGTGGTCCGCTCCCTCTTCCTCGAGGGGGCGCTGGACGGGCTCAACAACTTCTTCACGCCCGACTGGGGAGTGCTCACCGAGCCGTCCGTGTGGATC
Source organism: Dietzia sp. B32 (assembly GCF_024732245.1). Taxonomy (NCBI): domain Bacteria; kingdom Bacillati; phylum Actinomycetota; class Actinomycetes; order Mycobacteriales; family Dietziaceae; genus Dietzia; species Dietzia sp. B32. Next base: position 3,140,039 of record NZ_CP093845.1, read on the forward strand.
GCCGCCTACGGTCAGATCTTCTTCTCCCTCTCGGTCGGCTTCGGCATCATGCTGACCTACTCGTCCTACCTCAAGCGCAAGACCAACCTCACCAGCTCGGGCCTGGTCGTCGGGTTCTCCAACTCGGCGTTCGAGGTCCTCGCCGGCATCGGCGTCTTCGCCACGCTCGGCTTCCTGGTGACCACGTCGGCGGGAGCCGGCTGGGATGACGTCGGAGGCGGCCCGGGCCTGGCCTTCATCGCCTTCCCCGCCCTCATCTCGCAGATGCCGGGCGGCCCGATCTGGGGCGTCGTCTTCTTCGTCTGCCTCATTCTGGCCGGGCTCACCTCGCTCATCTCGATCGTCGAGGTGGTCATCTCCTCCTTCCAGGACAAGATCGGGTCCTCGCGCACCGCGGCCACGCTGGCGGTGGGCGTCCCGATGGCGGCCGTCTCCCTGCTGCTCATGCCCACCGAGACCGGACTGCAGAACCTCGACATCCTCGACAAGTTCGTCAACAGTCTGGGCATCGTCGGTATCTCGCTCATCGCGTTGGTCGTGGTGATCTTCGGCATGCGACTCGCCCCGCAGTTGCGCGACCACCTCAACTCGGTGTCCTCGTGGAGGGTGGGCACGTTCTGGATCGTGTGCCTGGCCGTCATCACGCCGCTCGTACTCGGTTACTCCCTCATCCGCGAGATCATGACCCTGATATCCGAGCCCTACGAGGGGTACGAGGCGTCCGTCCTCGGAGTCTGGGGTTGGGGCATGATCGCCACGATCCTCGTCCTCTCGGTGGTCCTGTCCGTCCTGCCCTGGCGCGGGTCCCGTCAGCTCGACGGACCCCCGCCGGTCGACGACGATCCCAGCGACTTCGCCTACGAGGAGGGCCTCACCCCTCCCGCCGCCGACCGCCCGTCCGGTGCTACGGCGTCCCCGCGCAAGACCAAGGAGGCCTGAGCCATGGATGCTCCCGCGATCATCATGATGGTCCTGTTCCTGCTCGTGATCTGGGGCGGTCTCGTCGCCAGCATCGTCCACTACGTGGGCCACCCTGACGGGGTCGACGAGGGTGCCGTCCGAGAAGCGGCGGAACGCGAGCGGGGCTGACCCCACCCGTCTGCTCCCCCGGCCCCGGTTCCGCCCACGGACCCGGGGCCGGGCTCGTAGACGCCGGGCTCGTTGACGCCAGGCTCGTTAACTACGTCCCCATCTCACGGCCGGACGGTGGGAAACCGCCTGGCACTCCTCGTGCGGGGCGGCGCCGCAGTAGCGTGTGGCCATGGACACCGACAACCCCGCCACCGCGACCGACTCCCCCGCAGCCGACCCCGCCGGACAGGCTCCCGAGGAGATCCGTCACCTCATCCAGCAGTGGAATCGTCTCGACGAGCTGCTCGCCGGGCTGAAGAGGGGCGACTGGACCGCGCCGACCGCTCTCCCGGGGTGGACGGTCCGCGACGTGGTGGCGCACGTGGCGGGCACCGAACACATGCTCGCCGGTGAGTCAGTCCCCGACGTCGAGCTGCCCGCGTCGACGAGCGGGTACGTCCGCAATCCCATCGGGGAACTCAACGAGAAGTTCGTGCAGGAGGCCCGGCCGCTGGCGATCGAGGACGCCTTCGAGGACTTCCGCGACGTCGTCGCCGAGCGTACGGAGCAGCTCTCCGAGATGACCGCCGCAGACCTCGAGGCCGACACCGACTCTCCCGTCGGCCGCGTACCGTACCGGCGCTTCATGGGAGTGCGGGTCTTCGACTGCTGGATCCACGAGGACGACATCCGGCAGGCCATCGGAATGCAGCACGGCCTCGGCGGCGACACGGGTCGGTTCGCGGTCGGGGAGATCCTGCGGGCCCTCCCCCGGATCGTCGGCAAGAAGGCCGGCGCGCCGGACGGCGCCCGCGTCCGGTTCCGCGTCACGGGCGACGGCGGGAACGATCTGCCACTGGCCACCGACGTCGTCGTGGACGGACGCGCGGCCCTCGTCGACGTCGACGACACGGTGCAGCCCACCGTCGAGCTGGTCTTCGACACCCCGACCTTCGTCCGCGCGACGACCGGCCGGATCACCGCCGAACCGGGCAGCGGCGTGGGGATCAGCGGCGACGAGACCCTGGGCCGCGCGATACTCGGGTCGTTGGCCTTCACCATCTGACCGGCGGTCTCCCTTGCCCTCACCGCACATCGTGGTCATGGGCGTCTCCGGTGCCGGGAAGACGACCGTCGCCCGTGCTATCGCCGAACGCGCGGGTTCGCCGTTCCTCGACGCCGACGATCTGCATCCGCCCACGAACCGTCGGAAACTGGGCGCCGGCGAACCACTCGGCGACGATGACCGCGCGCCCTGGCTGGCCGCGGTCCGCGACCGCATGCGGGATCGCGACCATCCGGCGGATTTCGGCTCCGGGCTCGTCGTCGCGTGTTCGGCGCTGCGCCGTACCTATCGGGATGTGCTGCGGGATGTCGGCCGTCCGGTGTTCTTCGTCGAACTCGGCGCCGATCCGGAGCTCATCGCGGCCCGCCTCGCCGCCCGCCGTGGGCATTTCGCCTCCCGCCGGATCCTGGCGTCCCAGCTGGACGACCTGGAACCGCTCGAGCCCGACGAGAACGGGATCGTCTGCCCGATCTCCCTGCCCGCCGCCGAGATCGCCGAGGAGTGCCTGGCTGCGCTCCGGAAACGCCGTGGTGCGCCCGGGGAGACTTGAACTCCCACGTCCGTAGACACTGGAACCTAAATCCAGCGCGTCTGCCAATTCCGCCACGGGCGCGTCACCCGGGGGTACCGGGCGAGATGAGTTTACCCGGTGGTCAGCGGTACCGTGGAGGCGTGTCCGACACCCTGGGTTCCCACGCGACCGGAAGTGCAGCCGCTTCCGTGGATCCGGCGCCGACCAAGGTCAGGCACCGCCCGGCGTGGATCGCGTTCGTGGTCCTGGGCGCGATCTTCTGCATGGGGATGGGTCTGTGGCAGCTCGCCCGCTACCAGGAGGCCAGCGGCACCGTCCAGAACCTCGGCTACACGTTCATGTGGCCGTTCCTTGCCGGCTTCCTCGTCTACGCCTACCTGAAGTACGTTCGGATGGAGGCCCGTGAGGACGACTGGGCCTCCGCGTCGGCGGGTGCCGCAAACGGACCGGGTTCCGACGACGAGGACGACGACGAGGTCGACCACCGCGCGGCCGACCTGCCGGCCGCCGGGAAGGACCGAACGGGCCGGGACCGCTTCGGTGTCATGACGGAGATCCCCGCAGACCTGCTCCCGACGCGTCGGCCCGCCCGCGACGAGGGGGCCCGGGACGAGGGCCTGGACGCCTACAACGCCTATCTCGCCGAGCTCGCCCGGAAGGACCGGGCCGACGGTACCCACCAGGAGAAGCCTGCTTCATGACCGCCTCGACCACCACGCCGACCGACAACCGCAAGCCGGACCCGGGCGGGAAGATCGCGGGCGCCCTCAAGCGCTACCGCGTGCTCGCCTGGATCACCGGTGTATGGCTGCTGGTGCTCACGGTGGAGATGATCTACAAGTACCTCATCCTGGACAGCTCGTCGGACGCCCCGGAGTGGTTCACCTACATCGGCCAGGCGCACGGCGTGTTCTACATCCTGTACCTGTTCATGACGCTCGACCTGGCGATCAAGGCCCGCTGGCCCGCGGTTCGGACCCTGCTCACCGCTCTGGCGGGGACGATCCCGTTCCTGTCGTTCTGGTTCGAGCACAAGCGCACCCGCGACGTCCACGCCGAGTACGCGGTCTGACCCTCCCCTCATCGACAAGGACGTTCCGCACACTCCCCTCTCGGACGACGTGTGCGGAACGTCCTTCTCGTCGGGGTGCGGTGCCGAGGGGCTGTAGCGCTGTATCTCTGTCAGGCTGTGTTGCTGGCGGGCCGCGGAGACCTCAGCCGCGTTCGGCCAGCGCGCGCAGCGCCGGGACCAGTGCACGCAGGGCGCGGCCGCGGTGCGAGTCCGCGTCCTTCTCCTGCGGGCTGAGCTCGGCGGCCGCGCGGTCGGACCCCTCGGGCAGGAACAGGGGGTCGTATCCGAACCCGCCCTCCCCTCTCGGCTCCCGCAGCACGCGGCCCGGCCAGCGGCCCTCCTCGACGACCTCGCCGGGCAGGCCCGGACCGACCAGGGCGCACGCCGAGACGAACGCCGCTCCCCGGCGCTCGTCCGGGACGTCGGACAGCTGCGCGAGCAGGAGAGCGTTGTTGGCGGCGTCGTCACCGTGGCGCCCCGACCAGCGTGCAGAGAGCACCCCGGGCATCCCGCCCAGTGCATCCACCGCCAGGCCGGAGTCGTCCGCCAGGCACGGCAGGCCTGTGGCCCGGGCGCCGGAGCGGGCCTTGATCAATGCGTTGTCCGCAAAGGTGGCGCCGTCCTCGGGCTCCTCCGGGAAATCCGGCACCTCATCCAGCCCCACCGGCTCGATGCCGACGATCCCCGCCGATTCCAGCACCCGGCGCAGCTCGGCCAACTTCTTGGCGTTGCGGCTCGCGACCAACAGACGGACGGTCACGACTACCGCCCCCGGTTCCGCGCGGCCGGCGGCGAGGGCAACTCGCCCGGGTACGGCGCCGCGAGGGCCTCACGCTGCATCTCGAACAGTCGCTCGCAGCCGGCCTGCGCCGAGTCGAGCATCGCGTCCAGCACGTCACGGCCGAACGCCGCCCCCTCGGCTGTGCCCTGGACCTCGATGAGCTTGCCGCCGTCGGTGCACACCACGTTCATGTCCACCTCGGCCCGCGAGTCCTCCTCGTACGGCAGGTCGCACAGCACCCGGCCGTCGACCACGCCGACGCTCACCGCGGCGACGGCCCCGGTGAGCGGGTTACCGGTGACCGCGCCCTTGGACTGAAGCCACGTGACCGCGTCCGCCAGCGCCACGTACGCGCCGGTGATCGCCGCGGTCCGTGTCCCACCGTCTGCCTGCAGCACGTCGCAGTCCAAGGCGATCGTGTTCTCCCCCAGCGCGGACAAGTCGATGCAGGCGCGCAGCGAGCGGCCCACCAACCGGCTGATCTCGTGGGTGCGTCCGCCCACCTTGCCGCGGACCGACTCCCGGCCCGAACGCTCATGGGTCGCGGCCGGCAGCATCGCGTACTCCGCCGTCAGCCATCCCAGGCCCGAACCCTTGCGCCACCGCGGCACGCCCTCGGTGACGCTGGCCGTACACATGACGCGGGTCTGCCCGAAGGTGACGAGGACCGACCCCGCCGGGTGCGAGGTGAACCCCCGCGTGATGGTCACGTCCCGCAGGTCGGCGTCGCCGCGTCCGTCTGCTCTGCTGCTGTTCGATGAGGTCACGACCGCCGATCCTAGCCGCGCCGCGCCCCCGTCGACCGACTGCTAGACGGTGATCCGCAGATCCGGCTCCGCCAGCAGGATCTCACCGGCGAACTCGACGGCCGCCTCAGCGCGTACCGCCTCACGGTCCACCCACGGAGGGATGTGGGTCAGCACGAGTCGACCCACGCCGGCGCGGTGCGCTGTCAGCCCCGCCTCGGCCCCCGACATGTGGATGCCCGGCGGGCGTCCCTCCTCGTGCGTCCAGGACGCCTCACAGAGTAGGACGTCCGCGCCACCGGCGAGCTCGACCAGGGCGTCGCAATAGGCGGTGTCCCCGCTGTACGCAAGGACCCGGCCGCTACGGGAGGTCAGGCGCATCCCGTACGACTCCGGCGGATGCTCCACCCGGTCGGCCCGCACGCGCAGGGCCACCTCGTCGTCGTCGCCCCTCATCGCCACCTCGGGGGTGACATCCCACGTGGCCACCTCGAACGTGTCCGACAGGTCATCGACCGTCCCCGGTTCCTCCGCCGACGCCACACCGATCCGGTAGGCCGTCCCGGACGGCCCGACCAGCGGCACCCTGCCCGCGCCCTTCGCGCCGGGGCCGAAGCGCCGCAGCACCAACAGGCTCGGGACGTCCAGGCAGTGGTCGGCGTGGAGATGGGACAGCAGGACCGTCGCGTCCTCAGGGGCCACGTGCCGCTGCAGCGCTCCGAGGACACCGGGACCCATGTCGATCACCACGGGAGCCAGCCCGTCGACCTCCACCAGATACCCGGACGCCGGCGAGGTGGGTCCGCCGATACTTCCCGAGCACCCGAGGACAGTCAGAAACATGGGCACCATCGTGCCACGCCGCCCCACGCGTCGTGGGGTTCGTGCCCCTGCGCGCGACGCGCGTCACCGCCCATCAGGACGTTCCCGCCCGCCCGACGGACACCATGCCGGGTCCCAGGAACCGGGACGCCACCCTCCGGAAGGCGTCGGGATCGCCGGTGACGAGGTATTCGTGGGTCGCCGGGTCCGCCGGGTCGTGGGGCCGCAGCAGGTCCTCCGCGGTGAGGACGCGCAGCACGTCCTTGGCGGTCTCCTCCGCGCTCGAGACCAGCGTGACGTGATCCCCCGCCGCCAGCTGCACCACCCCGGACAGCAACGGGTAATGGGTGCAGCCCAGCACCAGGGTGTCGACGTCGGCGTCGCGTATCGGGGCGAGATACGCCTCCGCCAACCCGAGTACCTGACGGCCACTGGTGATGCCGCGCTCGACGAACTCCACGAACTTCGGACACGCCACCGAGGTGAGCTCGATCCCGGCGGCCGCGGCCACCGCGTCGTCGTACGCCCGGGACGCGACCGTCGCGCGCGTGGCGATGACCCCGATCCGGCCCGACCTGGTGGTGGCCACCGCGCGTCGGGCGGCCGGCTGGATGACCTCCACCACCGGCACCGGGTAGCGCTCGCGGGCGTCCCGGAGCATCGCCGCCGACGCGGTGTTGCACGCGATCACCAACGCCTTCACCCCGCGGTCGACGAGCTGGTCCGCCACCGCCAGGGCATGGGCACGGACCTGAGCCAACGGCAGCGGGCCGTACGGTCCGTTGGCGGTGTCACCGACGTAGACGACCGACTCGTCGGGCAGTTGGTCGACGATCGCCCGGGCCACCGTCAGTCCACCGGCGCCCGAGTCGAACACCCCGATGGGAGCCTGCGGGTCGCGGTGCGTCACCTCCGCGGCCCGGCGGACCACCGCGGCTGCGCGGCGGGTTGCGGCTGCGGCCTCCGGTCACGCTTGAGCCCGTACGCCGACGCCACGCCGCCGATCGCGCCACCGAGATGCCCCTGCCAGGACACGCCGTCCAGCATCGGCGACAGGCCCGCCAGCGCCTCGAGCCCGTAGTAGAAACCGATGACCAGGCCGATCACCAGGTGCAGGATGCGCCGGGAGAAGAAGCCCCGGACGATGACGTAGAAGATGTAACCGAACACGATTCCGGAGGCCCCGATGTGGACGGTGCCGGCGCCGCCCAGGAGCCAGGACACCACCCCCGAGATCAGCCACGAGACGAGCGTGACGCTCACCAGCGGTCGGATCCCGGACAGCGCGATGATCGAGCCCAGGACGAGCAGGGCGATCGAGTTGCCGATCAGGTGCGCCCAGTCCCCGTGCAGCAACGGCTGGAACACAATGCCGAGCAGCCCGTCCGTCGCCAGCGGCTGGACTCCGTACCCGTCGAGGGTCTGCTGGGGTCCGACCGCCGCTATGAGCACCTGGTCCGCCGCCTCGACCACCCACATCAGGGCGACGAACGACCACAGCAGGACCAGAGCGGGCCACCGCCGCGGTCCCGGGGCGGCCGGCCGGGTCGAGTCGGTGCCCGGCCACGGGGAACGGGGGTCTCGGTTCACGGTGTTCTCCTCATCGCCCGTCGTCTCACTGCCCGTCGTCTCGCTGCCCCTCGTCCCGCTGCCCGGTCCATCACCCGTCCAGAGCCGTGCACAGGGAGTCCTGCATGAAGGTCAGCCAGTGGTACACATCCAGCTGGGCGGACCGGGGATCGTCGTCAGGAACGTACTCGGGGATGTCGGTGGCGGCGGTCCCGTCGGACGAGCCCGCCTCCAGCAGAACAGCGCCCAGTCCCAGTCGCACGTCGTTGAGGCAGCGCATCCAGGAATTCGCCTGCTCGAGGGTCAGCGACACGGTCCCGCCGCGCGAGGGCAACGAGCGCAGCACCGCGCCCGCGCAGTCGAGCTTGGCGTCGATGATCGCCGGCTCGTGGATCATCCGCATGCCCGAGTTGTGGGCCCGCGCCACGGCTGCCCGGTCCGCGTCGGAGCCGTCCACCCGGTCGGCGGCCTCGGGGCGGTGGAAGTCCGGCAACAACCGCGCCAGTGGCGCCTCGGCGGGGACCTGCGAGTGACCACTGCGCATCCCGGTGATCTCGGCCAACTCGTCGCGGGGCGCGGAATCCCGGCGCTGCTCCAACATGTCCACCACGTTGGAGACCAGGGCGTGCAGAATCTGCACCTCGTGGCTCTCCATGACCGACTTGATTCGGGCCCCGCCCAGGGACGACTTGCGCTGCCAGGCCTTCACCGCCTCACGCCTCCCGCTGCATCGTGGCCCACAGTCCGGCCTCCTGCAGCTTGCGGACGTCGCTCTCCACCTTGTCGCGGCTACCGGACGACACCACGGCCCGACCGTCGTTATGGACCTTGAGCATCAGGTCATGCGCCTTCTCCCTGCTGTAGCCGAACACCCGCTGGAACACGTACGTCACGTAGCTCATCAGGTTGACCGGGTCGTCCCAGACCACGGTGAGCCAGGGGTTGTCCACCCCGCCGTCGAGGTCCGCGTCCGCGGACTCCACGGGCGCGGCCGACGGCATCGCCATCACGGGGGCGGTGCTCCGGACGGCCGCAAGCGGTGTCGTCACAGGGTGCATGGAACCCAGGATACGGATTCCGGCCGGGTCGGCCACGCCGTAGAGTCGGCCCGGTGACCCCGCCGACACCCTCCCACGTCACGCCCCCCGCGGGGCGGCCGTCCACCGCCCTGCTCACGGACAAGTACGAGCTCACCATGATCCGGGCGGCCCTCGCGGACGGCACCGCCGACCGGCCCTGTGTATTCGAGGTCTTCGCCCGACGCCTGCCCTCGGGCCGGAGGTACGGGGTGATCGGCGGCACCGGACGACTCCTCGAGCGAGTGGCGGACTTCCGGTTCGGCGACGAGGAGATCGAGGCGCTCGCGGACTCGCTCGACGAGCGCACCACCGCCTGGCTCCGCGACTTCCGATTCACCGGTGACGTCGACGGCTACCCCGAGGGAGAGCTGTTCTTCCCGGGCTCGCCCGTGCTGAGTATCCGGGGCGGGTTCGCCGAGTGTGTGGTGCTCGAGACCCTCGTCCTGTCCGTCCTCAACCACGACAGTGCGATCGCCTCCGCCGCCGCACGGATGACCTCGGCCTCCGGCGGCCGCCCGATCATCGAGATGGGGTCCCGTCGCACGCACGAGGAGGCGGCGGTCGCCGCCGCACGCGCCGCGTATCTCACCGGGTTCGACTCCACCTCCAACGTGGAGGCGACGCGCCGGCACGGGGTGCCGTCCGCCGGGACGTCCGCCCACTCCTTCACTCTGCTGCACACCGGCCCGGAGGGCCCAGACGAGGCGGCGGCGTTCCGTTCGCAGGTGAAGACCCTCGGTGTGGACACCACCCTGCTCGTGGACACCTACGACATCACCCGCGGCGTGGATACGGCGATCGAGGTGGCCGGGCCCGGACTCGGCGGCGTCCGTATCGACTCCGGGGACCTGGGCGTGCTCGCCCGGCAGGTCCGGGGGCAGCTGGACGCCCTGGGCGCCCGCAACACCCGGATCGTGGTCTCGGGCGACCTCGACGAGTACGCGATCGCCGCGCTGCGCGCGGAGCCGGTCGACGTGTACGGCGTCGGGACACGGCTCGTGACCGGCTCCGGCGCCCCGACCGCCGGCATGGTCTACAAACTCGTGGAGGTCGACGGGATACCGGTGGCCAAGCGCTCCGCGCAGAAGGAGTCCCTGCCCGGCGCCAAGCGGGCGGTCCGCCTCCACCGCCGCACCGGCACCGCTGTCGAGGAGGTACTGATGCCGTGGTCCGGTAGCGCTCCCGACGAGCCGGGCCTCGAGAAGCGCGACCTCGTGATCCCGCTCATCCGGGGCGGCGAGCCCGTCCCCGGGTTGCCCACCCTCGAGCAATCACGCGCCCACCACGCCACCGTGATGGTGTCCCTGCCGTGGGAGGGGCTCGCACTGAGCGAGGGCGACCCCGCCATCCCCGTGAGGGTCATCCCCCCGGCCGCCCGCTGAGCGGCCGGGCGCAGTGTCCGGCCGGGCGCACTGTCCGGTCGGGCGCACTGTCCGGCCGGGCGCAATGTCCGGCCGGGCCGCTAGGGTATCCGCGTGACCGACTCGCTTCCCCCCGTCTCCGAGCTGCTCTCCACCGCGGTGGAGAGCCTGGGCGGGAGCGAACGCACGGGCCAGGTGACGATGGCCGAGGCCGTCGGCAATGCGCTCGCCACCGGTGAACACCTCGCCGTCCAGGCCGGCACGGGTACCGGCAAGTCCCTGGCCTACCTGGTCCCGGCACTACGCCACGCTGTGGCCACCGGCAATACCGTGGTGGTCTCCACGGCCACCATCGCACTGCAGAACCAACTGGTCGACCGCGACCTGCCGCGGTTGTCCAAGGCGCTCCGCCCGGAACTCGGTGTCAGCCCCTCCCACGCGATCCTCAAGGGCCGGGGCAACTACCTGTGCCTGCACCGGGTGAGCACCGGACCGGTCGACGAGGCCGATCCCGAGGAGATCGAGACCGAGGAACTGTTCGACCTCCCCCTCGGAGGTGAGTCCACGGCTGCGCGCACCCCGCGCGAGACCTCGCCCCGGGACACCGGTCCGAGCTCATGGCTGGGTCGTGAGATCGCACGACTGCACGACTGGGCACAGGAGACCGACACGGGCGACCGTGACGACCTGCCCCGTGGCGTCTCCGACGCGGCGTGGCGGCAGGTGTCGGTGACGAGCCGGGAATGCCTGGGGCAGGTCTGCCCCGAGTTCTCCGAGTGCTTCGCTGAACTGGCACGCCAGGAGGCCGGCCGCGCCGACGTGGTGGTGACCAACCACGCCCTGCTCGCGATCGACGCGATGACGGACGTCTCCGTCCTGCCCGAGCACGACGCGGTGGTGATCGACGAGGCCCACGAGCTCTCCGACCGGGTCACCGGCGTGACCACCGCAGAGCTGACCGGCGCCGCGGTTATCCAGGCCGCGCGCCGGGCCGCCAAGCTCGTCGACCAGCAGACGGCGGACCGTATGGTCGCTGCCGGGGAAGGCCTCGCGACGCTGCTGGAGATCTGCCCCGAGGCACGGTGGGACCTCATGCCCGAGGGTGCCGACCTCGCACTGGCCGCCGTCCGCCACACCGCCGAGAACTGTCGCAGCGCGGTGCCCGGCCCGAAACCGGGCGAGGCCGCCGGAGACCCACAGGGTGCGTCCGACCGCCAGAAGACCCTCGCGGCGTTGGACGAGATCACCGACGCCGCGGACCGCATCCTCTCGTCCTTCGAGAGGCCGGTCACCGAACGGCTGGAGATCGTGTGGATGAGCGTGGAGGAACGGCGGGGACGGATCCTGCGCGTCGCTCCCCTGTCGGTCGCCGGACTCCTCCGAGCCCGACTGTTCGCCGAGTCCACGGTGATCCTCACCTCCGCGACCCTCACCACGGGCGGGAAATTCGACGGCCTCGCCGCGACGTGGGGACTGCCGCCCGCCTCGTCGGCGCGCCCGGACACCGCGAGCGCGGTGGCGCTCGAGCCCCCCTCCGACGACGACGCCGGCTCGTTGCGCTGGACGGGCCTCGACGCGGGATCTCCGTTCGACTACCGCCGCAACGGCATCCTCTACGTGGCATCGCACCTGCCCGCGCCGGGCCGGGAGGGCCCGTCACCCGCGGCGGAGGAGGAACTGGTCGACCTCATCACCGCAGCCGGGGGCCGCACGCTCGGGTTGTTCTCGTCGATGCGGGCCGCGAAGGCCGCGGCCGAACTCCTCCGCGACGCACTCGACACCCCCGTCCTCTGCCAGGGAGAGGACTCGACGGCCAACCTCGTCGCGAAGTTCGCCGAGGACGAGGAGACGACGCTGGTCGGCACCCTCTCGTTGTGGCAGGGCGTCGACGTCCCCGGGCGGACCCTGTCACTGGTCGTGATCGACCGCATCCCGTTCCCCCGTCCGGACGACCCGCTGCTCTCGGCGCGTCAGCGTGCGGTGGCGGCCCGCGGGGGGAACGGATTCCTCGCCGTCGCCGGTAACCACGCCGCCCTCCTGCTCGCCCAGGGCGTGGGCCGACTCCTGCGGCGCACCGAGGACCGTGGCGTGGTGGCGGTGCTCGACTCCCGCCTGGTCACCGCCCGGTACGGCGGATACCTCCGCGCCTCCCTGCCGCCCTTCTGGCAGACCACCGACAAGGACGTCGTGATCGGCGCTCTGGAGCGCCTGCGCGACGCCTGAACGACTCGGGCCGGTGGTCGTCTGTCAGTGGCCGTCGACCGCGATGACCGTGAGCGACCCCGGTGCCACCTCGGTGTACCCGGCGTCCACGACCGCGGCAACTCCCGGAGCCCGCGAGGCCACCGCGTCCGAGAGCTCCCGCCACCGCGCGGGATCGGCCTCCCGGACGGCGAGCGGCATCCCGTCCGCGAGCCACTGGTCGAGGCGATCGCGCCCCATCTCGGCGATGAGCAGCATCACCCCGTGGCCCACCTGGGCCGCGGCCTTGCCCGTCGACATCTCCAGCGCCCCGTCGATCCACACGACAGGTCTCCCCACGGGCGGTGTGCCGGGCTCGTCGCGGGCGAGGTCGGTGCCGCCGATCTGCAGTCGGGCCAACCGCGGGTCCACCTCGTCCACCGGGCCGGGGACGAACGCCCGGGCGCTCGCCCCGCCGATCTCCCACGTGACCCCGGGAACCTCCAGCGAGGCCCTCCACTGCGCGCCGCGGGCACGACGGGCGATCTTGCGCATCCGGGCGTCCAGCCACGCCGAGTACGCCTCGTGCCACTGCCCTCCCGGCGCCACCCGCTCGTCCAGGCAGAGGGCAGCGACCGCGCCGGCCACCGACTCCAGGAGTGGCGTCCGGTCCGGCGGGTCCGTCTTGGGCAGGTGCAGCACGATCGGCATTGATCGCACCGTCGCGCGATCGTCGGGGTCCTCGGCACCAGCCGACCCCGCGCGCAGTCTGGCGTGGCACCAGTCGAGCGCCGCGCCGGACGCCGGACCACCACTGATGGGCGCATCGGTCCCGGACGCGCCCGGCCCCGGGGCATCCGACTCGGACCCGTCCGGTCCGGGCGCCCCGGTCACGTCAGTGGGACGCGACGGTACGTACCGGCGGCGGTGTCCGCGGCCTCGATCTCGTCGCGCGTGATCCCCAGTACGAACAGCACGGTGTCGAGGAACGGCTTGGACAGCGACGCATCCGCCACCTCGCGCAGGGCGGGCTTGGCGCAGAACGCGATCCCCAGACCGGCCGTGGTGAGCATGTCGATGTCGTTGGCGCCGTCGCCGACCGCGACGGTCTGGCTCAGCGAGATCCCGAGTTCCTCGGCGAACTCGCGGAGATAGGCCGCCTTGGCTTCCCTGTCGACCACCTCCCCGACCACCCGGCCGGTGAGTGTGCCGTCCACGATCTCGAGAGTGTTGGCACGGGCGAAGTCGAGTCCCAGCTCCTCTGCGAGGCCCGAGATCACCTGGATGAAGCCTCCGGAGACCACACCGCAGCGGATCCCCAGCCGCTTGAGCGTGCGGATCGTCGTGCGGGCGCCGGGCGTGAGCACGATGTTCGACGCGACCTCGTCCAACACTGTGGCCGGCAGCCCGGCCAGGGTCGCGACACGCTCGTGAAGGGACTGCGCGAAGTCGAGCTCGCCACGCATGGCCCGTTCCGTCACGGCCCGGACCTCGTCCTCCTTGCCCGCGTGCGCGGCGAGCATCTCGATGACCTCGCCCTGGACGAGGGTGGAGTCCACGTCGAAGACCACGAGTCGCTTCGACCGGCGGCCGAGACCGGCCCGGTCCACCGAGATGTCGACGCCGTGGGCGTCCGAGAGCGGGGCGAGGGTCTCGCGCAGACGCGAATCGTCGGCCGAGTCCCGGCCGGCCGTCGACACGTGCAACTCGATACCCGTGACCGGGTAGTCGGCGATGCCACGGATGGTGTCGATGTTCGCGCCGATGGAGGCCAGCGAACCGGCGACGGCGGAGAACGCGGACGCCGGGACCGGACTGCCGAGGATCACGACCGCGTGCGTGGAGGGCGGGGCCGCGGGGGCGATGTCGTCGAACTGGACCTCCAGTTGCATCCCGAGGTCGTGGACCTGTTCGGTGAGCTCCCGGACGACCGTGACGACATCGGCACCGTCGTCCACCCTGACCATGAGGCCCAGGGACAGGTGTCCGTTGACGACGACCTGCTCCACGTCGACGAGGTCCGCGTGGTGGGATGCGAGAACGGACATGACGCGCGCGGTCACGCCCGGGCGGTCGGGTCCGGTGACGGTGAGGAGAGCCGGGGTGCCGGTGGTGCTCACATGTACTCCTGACAGGGGAATCGGAAAAGGCGCTGCTGTGGTTGCGGGGCCCGACAAGCGGAAACCCCGCCGGTGGACGAGCCAGCCGACGGGGTTCCCGGGACCTACGCCCGTGGGTGAGTACGGGCGGGCGGTCAGCCCTTCTGCGGAGACGGTCCCCGGTCGGCGACGTCCTTGGCCGAGTCCGGGTCCTGCGCCTTGGTCCGGCCACCGACGTGTGCCTCGCTGCGCATCCGCTCGCTCATGTGCGGGTAGTGCAGCTCGAACGCGGGGCGCTCGGAGCGGATGCGGGGCAGCGTCACGAAGTTGTGGCGCGGCGGCGGGCAGGACGTGGCCCACTCGAGGGAGTTGCCCGCGCCCCACGGGTCGTCGACCGTGACGATCTCGCCGTAGCGCCAGCTCTTGATGATGTTCCAGATGAACGGGAGCATCGCGATGCCGAGGATGAACGAACCGACCGTGGAGATCTGGTTGAGGACGGTGAAGTTGTCCGAATCCAGGTAGTCGGCGTACCGGCGGGGCATGCCCTGGTTACCCAGCCAGTGCTGGACGAGGAACGTGGTGTGGAAGCCGATGAAGATCAGCCAGAAGTGCAGCTTCCCGAGTCGCTCGTCGTACATCCGACCCGTCATCTTGGGGAACCAGAAGTACACGCCGGCGAACGTGGCGAACACGATGGTGCCGAAGAGCGTGTAGTGGAAGTGCGCCACGATGAAGTACGTGTCGGAGATGTGGAAGTCGATCGGCGCCGAGGCCATCATGACGCCCGTCAGACCACCGAAGAGGAAGGTGACGATGAAGCCGAGGGCGAACATCATCGGCGTCTCGAAAGTCATCTTGCCGCGCCACATCGTGCCGATCCAGTTGAAGAACTTCACGCCGGTGGGAACGGCGATGAGGAACGTCATGAAGGAGAAGAACGGCAGCAGCACCGCACCGGTGACGTACATGTGGTGCGCCCAGACGGCCATGGACAGTGCGGCGATGGCCAGGGTCGCGAAGACCAGGCCGGCATAGCCGAACAGCGGCTTCCGGGAAAAGACCGGGAAGACCTCGGAGACGATGCCGAAGAACGGCAGCGCGAGGACGTACACCTCAGGGTGTCCGAAGAACCAGAACAGGTGCTGCCACAGGATGGCGCCACCGTTGCCCGGATCGTAGATACGGCCACCGAAGGTGCGGTCGTAGAAGACGCCGAGCGCGGCGGCGGTGAGCAGCGGGAAGATCAGCAGGATGAGCACCGACGCCACGAGGATGTTCCACGTGAAGATCGGCATCCGGAACATGGTCATTCCCGGTGCGCGAAGGCAGATGATGGTGGTGACGAAGTTGACGGCACCGAGGATGGTGCCGATGCCGCCGATGCCGACGCCGAGGATCCAGAGGTCCGCGCCCACGTTCGGCGAGTGGATCTTGTCCGCCAGCGGCATGTACATGGTCCAGCCGAAGGACGCCGCGCCACCGGGGGTCAGGAAGCCCGACAGCATGATGACGCCGCCGGCGGTGAACAGCCAGAAGCCGAACGCGTTGAGCCGCGGGAACGCCACATCGGGGGCACCGATCTGCAGCGGCATGATGTAGTTCGCGAACCCGACCACGATCGGGGTTCCGTAGAGCAGCAGCATCACCGTGCCGTGCATGGTGAACAGCTGGTTGAACTGCTCATTCGACAGGAACTGCATGCCCGGGAAGAAGAGCTCCGCCCGGATGAGCAGCGCCATGAGGCCGCCGATGAAGAAGAAGATGAAGCAGGAGACGATGTACATGATGCCGAGCATCTTGTGGTCAGTCGTCGTCAGCATCTTCCACACGAACGAGCCCGGCCGGGCATTACCCGTGGGTTCACCCGGCGGGTGGTCGAGTTCGTGGACCGGCTTGGGGGCCACTGCGGTCATAAGGGTCCTCCTGAACGCCTCACCCGACGTCGTGGGTCGAACCACCGACCCCACGTCGAACGCATAGGAATAGTGCGTGACCGCAATCCTAACCCCCGCCTGAGAGGAAGGCCCACCCACCCCGCCGAACTCGTCACCGGTGGTCACCCCCGATAATCGCGCGGCGGTCCGGCCCGCCCGGACAGGCGTGCATCACCCACCCACGACCTCCGCGGGAGCGACCCCTCGGGGCCGATCTCCTAGGCTGTTGACCCATGACCGATTCCGTGACCGTGCCCCGCCGTGACCCCGCGCGGGGGTATGCGCGGCGCGCCTCGTGGGCCGCGGTTCCGCTGGCGGCAGGTCTTGCTCTCGTCGCCTGCGGCCCCTCCCCCGTCGACATGGTGGAGAGCCCGATGACGACCACGCCGTCGCGGATGGCCGGCGAGGAGCTCCAACGCTCGGCCGAGCCGGAGGAGTCGTGCGCCCCCACCCCGGTCTCTGCGGAGTTCGCGGGGACCGGCGACCGGAGGGTCCCCACCGAGGGCCCGGGCACGAGCACGGTGTCGGTCCCGCGGGCACCGGAACGGGTCCTCGCGCTCGGTGCGGGCGCGGTGGACACCGCCTGTGCGCTCGGACTTCAGGACCTCGTCGTCGGCACCTCCGGGCTGCCCCGTGACGCGGACGTCTACCTGCCGGCCTCCCTGGTCGGACTGCCGACGGTGGGGCTCGAATCCGGCGCGGATGCCGACGAGGTCGCGCGGGCCGCGCGGGAGCTGCGACCGGACCTCATCGTCCTCGCGGGATCGGACGACCTGGAGCCGGGTGTGGTCGACGCCCTGACGGGCGTGGCCCCCACCGTCGTCTACGACGCCGACATCCTCGCGTGGGCTGATGCCACCGAGGCGATCGCCGACGCCTACGGCCGACCGCGCGCCGGTGGGGATCTCCTGTTGGACGTGATCGACCGAGCGCGGCGCGCAGCAGACGCGGCCACGCCGTCGGACACCCAGGTCTCCCTGCTCTCGGTGACCGGTGGTGACGGCGATGGTGTGGTTGTGCAGAGACCGGACACGCTGGGCTCCCTGATGTTGGAAGCCGTGGGCGCCGGGCGACCTCCCGCTCAGCGCACCCGGGACGGCGAGCGTGTCCCGCCACTGCCCGAGTCTCCCCCGCTGGGCGACGAGCTCGACGGTGACGTG
This sequence comes from Dietzia sp. B32, assembly GCF_024732245.1. Taxonomy (NCBI): domain Bacteria; kingdom Bacillati; phylum Actinomycetota; class Actinomycetes; order Mycobacteriales; family Dietziaceae; genus Dietzia; species Dietzia sp. B32. The sequence continues at coordinate 3,157,515 of NZ_CP093845.1, forward strand.
ATCTTCGCTGTCGTCGGAGGCGAGCCCGGCTCCGAGGACGCGGCCCGCGAGGTCTTCTCGTCGGACCGGTGGACGGAGCTGGACGCCGTGGGGTCCCGCCGTGTGTTCGTGATGGACCGGGCGGTGTGGGAGGGTGCCGGTCCGGTGGCTGCGCGGGCGGTGTTGGACGACATCCGGAGTTCGATCAACGGGATCGCCCCCGACGGCTAGTCGCACACACCGCCCCCCGGACGGCTAGTCGCACACACCGCCCCCGACGGCTAGTCGCACACACCGCCCCCAACTACGACGACGCCCCTGCGACCGGTTCGGTCGCAGGGGCGTCTCGGGTCAGAACCGGCGGGTCAGAAGTCCCAGTCCTCGTCCTCGGTGGCCTCGGCCTTGCCCATGACGTAGGAGCTGCCGGAGCCGGAGAAGAAGTCGTGGTTCTCGTCGGCGTTGGGGCTCAGTGCCGACAGGATGGCCGGGTCGACGTCGGTCTCGTCCTTGGGGAACATCCCCTCGTAGCCCATGTTCATCAACGCCTTGTTGGCGTTGTAGCGCAGGAACTTCTTGACGTCCTCGGTCCAGCCCACCGGATCGTAGAGATCCTCGGTGTAGTCCGCCTCGTTGTCGTACAGCTCGAACAGCAGCTCGAAGGTGTAGTCCTTGAGCTCGTCCCGCTCGGCCTGGGTGACGTGCTCGAGGGCGCGCTGGTACTTGTACCCGATGTAGTAGCCGTGCACCGCCTCATCGCGGATGATGAGCCGGATGACGTCGGCGGTGTTGGTGAGCTTGGCCCGCGAGGACCACCGCATGGGGAGGTAGAAGCCCGAATAGAACATGAACGACTCGAGCATCACCGAAGCGATCTTGCGCTTGAGCGGATCGTCCCCCGAGTAGTACCCGAGCACGATCTTGGCCTTCTTCTGGAGGAAGGGGTTCTCCTCCGCCCAGCGGAACGCATCGTCCACCTGCGGGGTCGAGCACAGGGTGGAGAAGATCGTCGAGTAGCTCTTGGCGTGCACCGACTCCATGAACGCGATGTTGGTGAGCACCGCCTCCTCGTGCGGTGTCGACGCATCGGGGATCATGCTGACCGCGCCGACGGTGCCCTGGAGGGTGTCCAGCAGGGTCAGGCCCGTGAAGACGCGGGTGGTCAGCTGCTGCTCGTACTCGGTCAGGGTCTGCCACGACGGGATGTCGTTGGAGACCGGCACCTTCTCCGGAAGCCAGAAGTTGGTGGTGAGGCGGCCCCAGACCTGATCGTCGACCTCGTCGGGGATGCGGTTCCAGTTGATGGCCGACACCCGGTCGACGAGCTTGGGCTGGATGCCGGCGGCGGGACTGTGGGATCCCGGAGCGTGCAGCTCGGCGGTCATCGGATCTCCTCCTGGTGGCGTGTGGGGTTCGGGGCGCAGGCCTGCGGCCGGGCGGTCAGAGCATGCACGAGACGCAGCCCTCGACCTCGGTGCCCTCGAGCGCGAGCTGACGCACGCGGATGTAGTACAGGGTCTTGATGCCCTTGCGCCACGCGTAGATCTGGGCGCGGTTGACCTCACGGGTGGTGGCCGTGTCCTTGAAGAACAGGGTCAGCGACAATCCCTGGTCGACGTGCTGGGTGGCCGCCGCGTAGGTGTCGATGATCTTCTCGTAGCCGATCTCGTACGCGTCCTGGTAGTAGTCCAGGTTGTCGTTGGTCAGGTAGGGCGCCGGGTAGTAGACGCGCCCGATCTTGCCCTCCTTGCGGATCTCGATCTTCGAGGCCACCGGGTGGATCGACGACGTGGAGTTGTTGATGTAGCTGATCGATCCCGTCGGCGGCACCGCCTGCAGGTTCTGGTTGTAGATGCCGTACTTCTGCACGTCGGCCTTCAGCGCGTGCCAGTCCTCCTGCGTGGGGATGGTCACCTCGGCCTCGGAGAAGAGCTGGCGGACCCGGTCGGTCGCCGGCTCCCACACCTGATCGGTGTACTTGTCGAAGAACTCACCCGAGGCGTACTTCGACTCCGGGAACCCGGCGAACCAGGTCCCGCGCTCGCGTGCGATCGCGTTCGACGACCGGAGTGCGTGGTAGAGCACCGTGTAGAAGTAGATGTTCGTGAAGTCGATGCCCTCCTCGGATCCGTAGTGGATCCGCTCGCGCGCGAGGTAGCCGTGGAGGTTCATCTGCCCCAGGCCGATCGCGTGCGACTCCGAGTTGCCCCGCTCGATCGACGGCACCGAGTTGATGTGGGTCTGGTCGGAGACCGCGGTCAGTCCCCGGATCGCCGTCTCGATGGTCTGACCGAAGTCCGGGGAGTCCATGGCCTTGGCGATGTTGAGCGAGCCCAGGTTGCAGGAGATGTCCTTGCCCACCTCCGAGTAGCTCAGGTCCTCGTTGAACTCCGACGCCGTGGAGACCTGCAGGATCTCGGAGCACAGGTTGGAGTGCGTGATCTTGCCGGCGATCGGGTTGGCCCGGTTCACGGTGTCCTCGTACATGATGTACGGGTAACCGGACTCGAACTGCAGCTCGGCGACGGTCTGGAAGAAGTGCCGGGCGTTGATCTTGGTCTTCTTGATCCGGCTGTCCTCGACCATCTCGTGGTAATGCTCCGAGATGTCGACATCGGCGAAGGGCTTGCCGTAGATCCGCTCGACGTCGTACGGCGAGAAGAGGTACATGTCGTCGTTGCGCTTGGCGAGCTCGAAGGTGATGTCCGGGATCACCACGCCCAGCGACAGCGTCTTGATACGGATCTTCTCGTCGGCGTTCTCGCGCTTGGTGTCGAGGAACTTGAAGATGTCCGGGTGGTGGGCGTGCAGGTACACGGCGCCGGCACCTTGGCGGGCTCCGAGCTGGTTGGCGTAGGAGAACGAGTCCTCCAGCAGCTTCATCACGGGGATGACGCCGGAGGACTGGTTCTCGATGTGCTTGATGGGCGCGCCGTGCTCACGGAGGTTCGACAGCAGCAGTGCCACGCCGCCGCCCCGCTTGGACAGCTGCAGCGCGGAGTTGATGCTGCGGCCGATGGACTCCATGTTGTCCTCGATGCGCAGCAGGAAGCACGAGACGGGCTCTCCACGCTGCTTCTTGCCCGAGTTGAGGAACGTCGGCGTGGCCGGCTGGAACCGGCCGTCGATGATCTCGTCCACCAGCCGGCGGGCCAGCACCTGGTCACCGGCGGCGAGGGTGAGCGCCACCATGCACACGCGGTCCTCGTAGCGTTCGAGGTAGCGCTTACCGTCGAAGGTCTTGAGCGTGTACGACGTGTAGTACTTGAACGCACCAAGGAACGTCGGGAAGCGGAACTTCTTGGCGTACGCGTGGTCGAACAGTTCGCGCACGAAGTTGCGCGCGTACTGGTCCAGCACGTCACGCTCGTAGTAGTCCTTCTCGACCAGGTAGTCGAGCTTCTCGTCGAGGTTGTGGAAGAAGACGGTGTTCTGGTTGACGTGCTGGAGGAAGTACTCCCGCGCCGCACGGCGGTCCGCGTCGAACTGGATCTTCCCGTCCGCGTCGTAGAGGTTGAGCATCGCGTTGAGGGCGTGGTAGTCGAGGCGCTGACCCTCGCCCGCCTCTCCCGCGGCGATGATCTCGGGGTTCACGGTTGGTGCTGCCAAAACTCTTCCAATCCCTCTCGGACGCGGATGACGTCCTCGTGTGTGCCCATCAACTCGAAGCGGTAGAGGTACGGGACCCCCAGCTTCTTTGCGATCACGTCGCCGGAGCGACCGAAATCCCGTCCGAAGTTGGTGTTACCGCCGGCGATGACTCCCCGGCAGAGACTTCTGTTGTGCGCGTTGTTGAGAAACGCGACCACCTGCCTCGGGACCGCGGCCCCGTTCTTGCCTGTGATCTCGAGGCTTCCCCCGTAGGTCGGAACGATCAGAACATACGGGTCCGACACCACGGGGACGAGCTCGGTCCTCCGCACCGGTATGCGCAGTGCTGGGAGACCGAGCCGGTCGACGAATCGTTTGGTGTTCTCGGAGATGTTGGAGAAGTAGACGATCCTCACCGGCATCTCGGCCGGCATCGGAGCCGCCATCGCCGCCCCCTTGTCGAAGGAACTCTGGAGTGACCGCGCTGTCAGGCAGCCACGGTGGCGAGCGCCTTGATGCGGTCCGGGCGGAAGCCGGACCAGTGATCGGAACCCGCGACCACGACGGGCGCCTGGAGGTATCCGAGGGCCATGACGTACTCCCGAGCCTCGTCGTCCATCGAGATGTCGATGATCTCGTACTCGATGCCCTGCTTGTCGAGCGCCTTGTAGGTGGCGTTGCACTGGACGCAGGCGGGCTTGGTGTAGACGGTGACCATGAGTCTCAGGACCTCTTTCGGCACGGCGCCCGGTCGGCGCGAGGGGCTCTTCTCGTTACGGCTTCCCGGAGCCGGGCTCTCGCCCGGCCTGTGGATGACCGCGGTGTCTGTCGGGGGTCACGGACCGGATCCCACGTGTGGCATTCCTTGGTCCCGCAACACCTCTAGACACTACCCCTAGTGGCCGACGAGTCAATCGACCACAACATTTTGGTCTTACATGGGTGGTATTCCCAGGTCGCGATCCCGCCTTGTGGACACTGCGGACCCCCGGTGGGAACCCCGCTCTCCGACCGTCGATCCGGGGCAGTGCACACCCACGGTCGCACGCCGACGACCGTCCCGGAGAGGCGGGTCGGCATCCCACAGGACCTCCCCAGAAGCCCCACAGATTGTCCCCACCCCCTCCACAAGGACGTGGACGTGGAGCGTCCGGAGCCGCCGGGGAGCGTCGTGGTCGGAGGGAGGTCACCGTGCGGTGGGGAAGGTCACCGCGGGGTGGCGAGAGTCACCGCCGGCCCGTGGGCGCCGAGGTAGGGGTACGACGACGACGAGGGCCCGCCGCCGGCGAACCGGAGGCGGGCCCTCGTGGGTGCGTGAGAACTCACGCGGACGCGTCAGCCCTGGCGGGCCTTGAAACGGGGGTCCTTGCGGTTGATCACGTAGACCTTGCCGCGACGACGGACAACCTGGGCGCCCGGCTTGTTCTTCAGCGACCGAAGGGACTTGCGGACCTTCATCTGGCGCTCCTTAGGCTCTCGGGGCGACCGCTGTGGCCGCCGACACGACTGGGAATCACTGTGCGACACGTCCGTCCCGGAGGTCGGATGCACGACACACAACTGGTCCATCGTAACGGACGGTCCGGCCAGAACTCCAACCGGCGCCGGACGGCGGAACGGCGTGGATCGGCGCCCCCGGGATGAATCGAGCGAACTCCGGCCCTCGGGCTCCCGCCCGGGCACACCCATCGGGATGTCACGTGGACGTCACACGCGGTTCCTATGCTGGCGACATGACCGAGACCCCCACCGACCACGCCGCGCTGCGCACCGCGATCATCGCCGAACTCGGCGTCCGTCCCGACATCGATCCCGCGGACGAGGTCGAGGCGCGGGTCGCGTTCCTGGCGGAGTACCTCCGCTCGACCCCCGCCACGGGCTTCGTCCTCGGAATCAGCGGCGGCCAGGACTCCACCCTCGCCGGCCGACTGTGCCAGCTCGCCGCGGAGCGCCTCCGGGACGAGGGGATGACGCAGGCCGCGTTCGTGGCGATGCGCCTGCCGTACGGCGAACAGGCCGACGAGGCGGACGCGCAGGCGGCCCTCGAGTTCATCCGCCCGGACCACTCCCTCACGGTGGACGTCCGCGCCGCCTCCGACGCCGCCTCCGCTGCCGCTTCCGCCGCCCTCGCGACCCTCCCCGGCGAGGCGGGGTCGCTCCGTGACCTCGTCCGCGGCAACGTCAAGGCGCGTGAGCGGATGATCGCCCAGTACGCCGTGGCCGGGCAGCTGAACCTCCTCGTCGTCGGCACCGACCACGCCGCCGAGGCGGTCACCGGCTTCTTCACCAAGTACGGCGACGGCGGGGTCGACCTGACCCCCCTGACCGGTCTCACGAAACGCCAGGGCGCGGCGCTGCTGCGCCACCTCGGCGCGCCGGACTCGACCTGGCGCAAGGTCCCCACCGCCGACCTCGAGGACGACCGGCCGGGACTGCCCGACGAGGTCGCGCTGGGCGTGACCTACGCCCAGATCGACGACTACCTGGAGGGGCGCGACGGCGTCCCACCCGAGGCGTCCGACCGGATCGACCGACTGTTCCTGGGCTCGCGACACAAGCGCACCGTGCCCGCGACCCCGCTGGACACGTGGTGGCGGTGACCCGACCACCGGGGGCGGCCCCTCAGCGCAGTAGCGGCCAGACCGTCTCGAGCGCCTCGGCGGTGCCGGGGACGTCATAGGACTGGGTGGTGAACACCGCCGCCGCCCGCCCACTGACGCGATCGACGTAGCCGCTGGTCCCCAGCCCCCCGGCCCAACCGACCACGCCGCCGGGACGGACCTCGACCTGGAACCCGTAGCCGCAGCCGGGCCCGAGGAAGCCCTCACCGCTCGCCCGCTGCGGCTCCGTCAGGTGATCGGTGGTCATCAGCCGCGCGCTCTCCGCGTCGAGCACCGGTCCGCCGTCGACGAGCACGCCCAGCAACTCCAGATAGTCGCCCACCGTCGCGGCGAGTCCGCAGGCGAGTGACTCGAAGACGGGCGGGGCGGCGAACCTGGCCGCGGTGTCCAGGGGCTGCAGCCGGCCGTCGGGGCGGAGCCCGTACGAGGTGGGCAGGCGGGAGAGGTCGGCCGTGAACCCCGTATCGGTCAATCCCAGGGGGCCCGTGACGTGCTCGGCCAGCAGGGCGCCCACCGTCGACCCGGTCGCGCGGGCCAGGAGGACCCCGAGGATGTCACTGCTGGTGTGGTACCACCACCCGCGACCCGGCTGCCCCGCGAAGGGCAGTTCCGTGAGGCGCCGGAGGTACTCGTCCGGACCGACGGTCGGCGCGTAGGGGCCCGGGCCGACCCCACGGGCGGACATGGCCTCCGACAGCGCGGGGTTCTCCCCCGCCCATCCGACGCCCGCGGTCATGGTGAGCAGATGCCGCAGGGTGACGGGCCGCTCGGCCGGGACCGTCTCGCCCAGCGGGCCGTCCGGCTCGGTCAGCACACGCGGCGCGGCCAGTTCGGGCAGGTGGGTGTCGACCGCGTCGTCGAGTGTCAGCACTCCGCGTTCGACCAGTCGCATCGCCAGGAGCCCACCGATCGGCTTGGTGTTGGACGACAGTGGGAACACCGCGTCCTCCGCCAGGGCCGGGCCGCCCACGTGGCGGGTACCACCGGCCACGATCCGCGCACTCCCGCCCTCCCGGACGCCACAGACGTACCCGCCCAGCCGACCGTCGTCGACGAGTGCGTCGAGTACGTCGACCGCGCGGGACAGCTCCATCGATCGCGCCATGCACTGACACTACGGTCGGGGAGTGCATGGCGGAAGACGCCAAATGGCGAGATCCCGGGACATCGTTTCCGATATCCCGGGATCTCGTCCTCGGTGGAGCTAAGGGGACTCGAACCCCTGACCCCCACACTGCCAGTGTGGTGCGCTACCAGCTGCGCCATAGCCCCGTATCCATTTGTCCGCCGCTCACCTCTCGGTCACCGGCCCGACCTAAGTTACACCACCACTGTTCGGGCATCCAAATCGGCCCCGGCCCCGCCGTGAAGGGCGGGGCCGGGGCCGGGAGTCCGCACCGGCACGACGGCCGGGCACCTCTGGGACGGACTACGCGATGATGTCCTGGAGCCACGCGGCGTTGCCGATCTCGACGACCTCGCCCTCGTACGCGACCGTCGGGGTGGACACCCGATCGGTGATCTCGCGGATGGTCTTCTGGGCGTTGTCCGCACTGTCCGAGGCCTTGTCCATGCCACCGTTGGACTCGACGTTGCCGATGCACTCGACCGTGTCCGCGTTCGCACCGGCCGCCTCGGCGGTGCTCGCGAGCTCGCGGGCCGAGCGGTCGCCGCCGCCCTCACCCGGCTGCTCGGCGAAGAACGCGTTCTTGACGTCGAAGAACACGGGCAGGGAGTCCTTGGCCGCGACACACTGGACGGCCGCCAGGGCGCGCGTGGAGTACTCCCCGGAACCGGACTGGCCGTTGAGGAAGTTCAGCGTGTGGAACTCGACCCGCAGGTCCCCGGCCTCCACGGCCTCGGAGATCGACTCGCCGTACTGCGCCTCGAACGAGCCGCACGCGGGACACATGTAGTCCTCCCAGATCTGCACGGTGGGCGCGTCCTCGGGGCCGACGACGACGACGCCGGTCTCGGTGATGTCGATCAGCTCGTCGCTGGTCTCGCCGAACGTGATGGGGTTGGCCTCGCCACCCCGCTGCGCCATCCAGACGACCCCGCCGAGGACCACGACGGCGATCGCGATGAGCGCGACGACGGTGATGATCATCCCGTTGTTGGATTTGGTCTGGAGCACCTTGGTGTTCTTGTTGGGCTTGGCGTTCACGTGTACGCGGGCCTTTCTCTACTGGGAGACCGTCGACCTCTCGCGGGTGACCGGCACTACGCCAGAGGGTACCGAAGCTGCGGAGGAGACCCCGCGTGCGCACCGCTCGGGTTCTAGCGGCTTGGGTTCTAGCGGTCGTCGCAAATGCACCACACCCCCGGTCGGTGTCGACCGGGGGTGTGGCCCGAATGGTGGAGCTGCCGGGAATTGAACCCGGGTCCTCCGCAGCATCGGCAGGGCTTCTCCGTGCGCAGTCCGCGTTGGCCTCTACTCGGATCTCGCCCTCATGCGGACATGTCGGCGATGACGATCCCAGTCACTGTGTGATGTCCCGACCCACCCCGTGACCGGGTGAGCCGGTGATCTCTCTAGATGATGCCGGTGACCGGGGCGAGAGCGACCCCGGGCCGACAGACTACGGGCTCGCTATCAGGCAGCGAGGGCGTAGTCGCGCTGATTGGTATCGGCGCGTAATTGGTTGCCACGACGCTTACGGTGGTCTCTGGCCTGCACCGGCACGCTTCCCCTGCGTCAACTCACGTAGTCGAAACCAAGTCAGCCCCGTCAGGACCGCCGACTTCCGTCGACGGACTCCCCACACTACCCCGGCGGCACACCGCCCGCCAGGGTGATCCCGCTCTCCGTAGCTCAGCCGAGCGCGAGCAGGACAATCGCCGCCCCGGCCAGGGCGAGACCGGCCGTCTGCACCGTCCGCATCCTCTCGCCGCCGTGCGTGATCGCCAGCGCCACCGTGCAGGCGGGGTACAGGGCGGCGATCACGCTGACCAGGGAGAGCATCCCCGCCTGGGAGGCGAAGTAGAACGCCCCGTTGGCCACGGCGTCGAAGACGGCGATCACCACGCCGATGGCGAGCAGACGACGAGGGAACCGGAATGACTCGCGGGCCGCGACGGCGGCGGTGAGCAGCATCGCCGTCGCCCCGATGCGCGAGGCCGCGACCGGCCACAGGCCCTGACCGGCCGGAACCTGCGCCAAGAGTACGAAGAACGCGGCGAACGCCAGCCCCGAGAAGACCGTGAGCGCGAGCAACCGCCGGGTGAGCCGACCGTGCTGTGCGGACGAGCCGTCCCGGCCCTCCATCGACACCAACACGGTCGCCACGAGGGCGAGCGCCATGCCGGCCGTCGCCCCGGCCCCGGGCCGCTCCCCCGCGGCCAGCCCGAACGTCAGCGGTATGGCCGCCGCCAGGACCGCCGTGATCGGCGAGATCACGCTCATCGGCCCACGGGACAGGGCCAGGTAGAACGTCCACACCGCGATGCCCGAGGCCACCCCGGAGGCCAGACCCCATCCGAGACCGACAGGTGTCGGCGAGCCACCGGCGAGGAGGGCCGCCCCTCCCACCATGAGGATCGACAGCGGGTAGGAGACGCTGACCACGCGCAGCACCCGGGCGCGGCGGGAGGCCACGCCGCCGAGGTAGTCGCTGATGCCGTACGCCACCGCCGATGTCGACGCCAGCGCGACCGGCATCATGCCCGCATGCCCTTGATCTTCCTGCCGAGTTCACGCACGGCCTCGCGCTCGGCCGTCCGGCGGGCGAGGTCCTGGCGTTTGTCGTGGGCCTGCTTGCCGCGGGCGACGGCCAGCTCGACCTTCACGCGGCCGTTCACGAAGTAGAGCGACAACGGGACGAGGGTGGCGTTGCCGTCACGTACCTTGCCCATGAGCGAGTCGATCTCGCGGCGGTGCAGCAGGAGTTTCCGGGCGCGCTTCGGGGCGTGGTTGGTCCAGCTCCCGTGCGAGTACTCGGGGATGTGGAGCCCGCGGAGCCACACCTCGCCGTCGTCGACCGTCGCGAACGCGTCGACCAGCGAGGTCTTGCCCTCGCGCATGCTCTTGATCTCGGTGCCCACCAGCGCGATGCCGGCCTCGTGGGTGTCCAGGATCTGATAGTCGTGCCGGGCCTTGCGGTTGCTCGCGACGATGCTCCCGTCGGAACCGAGGGACGACGCACCCTTCTTCTTGTTCTTCTTGGCCACGTCGGTTCACCTCCTCGTCATCGTGCCCGTGCCGCCGTTCTACAGCCCCCAGAGTCTAGATGGACGGGGCGTTCAGTGCCGAACCGTGAGCCTCAGGGTGATCCAGGCTGTCAGCGCGGAGACCACCGCGCCGGCCACGACGAGCCCGGGCGCGAGCAGGAGGATGTCCGAGGTGGTGATCCGCTCGACCAGGTTCGCTCGGTAGGCCTCGACCAACACCCTGTCGAGGAAGACGTTCTTGGCCACCAGGAGCCCGCCCACCGCCAGGAGGGCGCCCGTCACCGCCGCGATCACCGCCTCCAGCACGAACGGCAGTTCCGTGTACCAGCGACTCGCTCCGACCAGTCGCATGATCCCCAGGGCAGTCCGCCGGGTGAACGCCGCGATCTGGGTCATGTTGGCGATGAGCAGGACGGTGGCCAGCAACTGGACGACCGCTATCGCGAAGGCCGCGTTGCGGACCCCGTCGAGGACCGAGAAGACCCGCTCGACCAGTTCGCCCTGCCCCTGGACGATCTCGATCCCCGCCACCTCGGCCAGGTCCTGCGCCACCACCTCGGCCCGGGTGGGATCGGTCAGCGTGAGGGTGAACCGTGAGCCGAGGGCATCCGGCGAGGTGGACTCCACCAACACCGGGTCGGTCGACGCGAAGAGCTCGACGAACTCGGCGTATGTCTCCCGGGGGTTCTTGTACTCCACCGATGCCACGCCCGGCGTCGCCTCGAGCTGCTCGCGGATCTCACCGCACTCCCCCGTGCAGTCGGGATCCGACGTCGAGATGGAACGGTCCACGTAGACGCGGAACTCGTTGAGGTAGTCGTACTTGGCCTGGCTCGCGGACGCGGTCATGGCCACGAGCAGTCCCGCCCCCAGCATGCCCAGTGCCACCGCGGTGGTGATGATCATCGCCAGCGTCATGGACAGGTTGCGGCGCAGTCCCTGCGCGACCTCGGACGCGATGAACGGAGCAGCCATCAGCGGTCCACCCCGTAGGTCCCGCGGGCGTCGTCTCGCACGACCGCGCCGTCCACCAACTCCACGACGCGGCGCCGTGAGCGGTCCACGATGTGCCGGTCGTGGGTGGCCATGAGCACCGTCGTCCCCGTCCTGTTGATCCGGTCGAGCAGGAGCATGATGTCCTCGCTGGTCTCGGGGTCGAGGTTGCCCGTGGGCTCGTCCGCGAGCAGCAGCACCGGACGGTTGACGAACGCCCGCGCGATCGCGACCCGCTGCTGCTCCCCGCCGGAGAGTTCGTGCGGCCGGCGATCGGCCTTACCGCCCAGCCCGACCATGTCGAGCGTCTCCGGCACGACCTTGTCGATCGTGCGCCGCGACTTGCCGATCACCTGCAGGGCGAAGGCGACGTTCTCCGCGACCGTCTTGTTCTCCAACAGCCGGAAGTCCTGGAACACGCACCCGAGGGTGCGCCGCAGCGCGGGGACGTCGGAGCCCTTCATTCGTGTGAGATCGTGTCCTGCCACCGTGAGATCGCCCGAATCCGGCCGGTCTTCACGGAGGACGAGCCGGAGAAACGTCGACTTGCCCGATCCGGACGCCCCGATGAGGAACGCGAACTCGCCGTCACCGATCTCCACGCTCACGTCGGCCAGCGCCGGACGCGTCGAGGACGGGTATGACTTCGTCACACGAGTAGCACTGATCACAGTAGTAGCCTAGCGCCACACGGGAACCATGAGGGCGGGCGCGGTCACTCCGCGGGTCGGACGGCGATCGAACCCGTCCGCAGGACTACCCCTCGAGTGCGCCCCCGTCGGGCACCGCGGTCTCTCCGGCCTCCGGAGCCTCCTGTCGCCCCTGCGGCTGCGACTGCTGGTCGGGCTCCTGCTGCGGCAACCGGGTCTGCGGCGTCTGCTGCGGCGCGGGCTGCTGCTGTGGGGTCTGCCGGACTGTGCCACCGAACCGCCCGTCGGACCCCGGGCTCGACGTGGCGGTTCCCTCCGGAACGGACGTCCCCGTGGTGAGCGAGTCCGTTTCCGAGGGTTCGGTCGCCGACGTGGAGGTCGGATCGGTGGTCTCGGTGGCCGACTCGGTGGGGGCGGACGTCTGCTCGTCGGGCACTGCCGGCGCGCTGGTCGGCGGTGGGGCGGGTGGGCCGAAGGCGACCACGGGCTCATCGCGGACGAGGAGATACAGCGCCCCCGCCAGGACGAACGCCCCCAGAAGGATCGCGGTGGTCCGCGACATCCTGAAGAACTCCCCGAGCAGCGCGAGGAACCTCGGCTTCGGGCGCCGCGAGGGCGCATCCGGCGGGGGCGTCCCCCCCAGGCCGAGCGGATCGGGCAGGTCGCTGGTCGGGTCGTCGTCGCGGATCACCGGGGCCCCCGCGGGTGTGGCGCCGGCCCCGGTGGTGTCGTCCTCCCTGTGTCGGGCCATCAGACGCTCCCCTCTCCGGTCTGGGGGCGCAGCATCCCCGCGCGGATCGCGGCCAGCGCCTCGGGCTCGAGGACGATGCCCTCCTGCCGGAAGCGGCGCAGGATCACGGCGCGCATCCGGCGCCCCACCTCCCACTGCATCCCCGGCTGGGTGCGGGCGAGCAGCCGGATCACGGTCTGCTCGAGCTTGATCGACTGCACACCCATGACCGACGGCTCGTCGAGCACGTACTCACCCACCCGATCGTCGTGGACGATGTCGCGACAGACCTCGGCGAGCACCTCGTGCGCCTTGTCCATGTCGGCGTTGTTGGGTACGGGGACGTCGATGATCGCCCGGGCCCAGTCCTGGGACTGGTTGATGGCGGTGACGATCTGGCCGTTGGGGACGATGACCGCCTCCCCGTCCAGGGTGCGAAGCCGGGTGACGCGGAGCGTGACGTCCTCGATCGTCCCGGCCGCGACGCCGGTCGCGGTGGTGAGTTCGACGATGTCGCCGTAGCCGTACTGCCGCTCGGCCAGCACGAAGAAACCGGCGAGGAAGTCCTGGACGATCTTCTGGGCACCGAAGCCCAGCGCCGCACCCAGCACGGTCGCCGGCGCCACCAGCGTGACGAGGTTGACGCCGAAACGCAGCAGGACCTGGATGCCGAACAGGATGTACAGCATTCCCACCGCGACGTAGGAGATGACCTGGACCAGTGAGTGGAGGTGCTTGGACTCCTCGGACCACAGTTCCTTGTCGGCGTTCCGCGCGTCGATCCGACCGGTCCACATCCGGGCGACCTTGCCGATCATCCGGGTCAACAGGGCGGCGCCCAGGACGAGGAGCAGGACCTCCAGGCCGTCGTTTCGCAGCCAGGTCAGTATCCCGTCGAAGTTGGTCGCAAGTGTCACTCGGCGTGTGCCCCCTCCCGCATCCGCCACCGGATGCCGGCTTCGATGAACCCGTCGATGTCACCGTCGAGGACCGCCGACGGGTTGTTCACCTCGTACTCGGTGCGCAGGTCCTTGACCATCTGGTACGGGTGCAGGACGTAGGAGCGCATCTGGTTGCCCCACGAGGCGTTGCCGCCGGCACCGAGGGCGTCCATGGCGGCCCGCTCCTCCTGCCGCTTGCGCTCGAGTAGCTTGGCCTGCAGCACCTTCATGGCCGCGACCTTGTTCTGCAGCTGGGACTTCTCGTTCTGACACGTCACCACGATCCCGGTCGGGACGTGGGTGAGGCGGACGGCGGAGTCCGTGGTGTTGACGGACTGACCACCCGGGCCGGAGGAGCGGTAGACGTCCACCCGGACCTCGTTCTCCGGCACCTCGATGGAGTCGACGGTCTCCACGACGGGCAGGACCTCGACCTCCGCGAACGAGGTCTGACGGCGCCCCTGGTTGTCGAACGGGGAGATCCGTACCAGCCGGTGCGCGCCCTGCTCGACGGACAGGGTCCCGTACATGTACGGGTCCTTGACTACGAAGGTGGCGGACTTGATTCCGGCTTCCTCCGCGTACGAGGTGTCGTACACCTCGACCTTGTGGCCGGCCTTCTCGGCCCACCGGATGTACATACGCATGAGCATCTCGGCGAAATCCGCGGCATCGACGCCACCGGCGCCGGCGCGGATGTTGACCACGGCGTCACGCTGGTCGTACTCGCCGCTGAGCATCGTCTTGACCTCGATGGCCTCGACGTCCTCACGGAGGCTGGCGCGCTCGGTGTCCGCCTCCTCCACGGCGCCGTCGCCCTCCTCCTCCGCCAGCTCGTACATCAGTGGCAGGTCCTCGATACGCTGCCGCAGTTCGCGGCAGCGGCGCAGGTCGGCCTGGATGTAGGACAGCTCGCTGGTGACCTGCTGCGCCCGGTCCTGGTCGTTCCACAGGTCCGGGTCGGCGGCCATCTGCTCGAGCTCGTCGACGCGGCGGGCGAGCTCCTCGATGTCGAGGACCTTCTCGACCGTGGTCATGGTCGCGTCGAGGGCTGAGATGTCGGCGGAAACGTCAGGGTGCACGGTATCCAACTCTACGCGGCCCGCCCGCCTCCCACCGTTCGCCCACCCGTCCCCCACACGTGGCCTGGCGCACCTCCGGCCGTCGCGCGCCGGGGTAGCGTCGGATGCCGCGGACCCGCCACCGCCCCGTGGTCAGCGGGCCGCGACGCCCACGTGGAGGAAGTGAACGTCCATGGACACCCGCCACCCTGGTCACCCGCTCGAGAAGCCCATCGCGGAGATGACCGACGTCGATCTCGCCGCCCGCCTCGTCGTCGACGCCGGGACCCTGGCCCGACGCCTACGCGAGGACGGCCTCGACGTCCGGCGCAAGACCTCGATCTCCGATGTCGTCACCGAGGCCGACGACGCCGCGGAGCGACACATCACCGCGCTCCTGGCCGCCCACCGCCCGGCCGACGGCATCCTGGGCGAGGAGGGCACCCTCGTCTCCGGCGATTCCGAGCGGCGATGGGTCGTGGACCCCGTCGACGGCACCTTCAACTTCATCTCCGGCTCCGACTACTGGTGCTCGGCGGTCGCGGTCACCGACGGCGACGATCACCTGCTCGGGGCGGTCCACCGACCCGTCACCGGGGAGACCTTCGTCGGCGGATCGGACGTGCCCACGCGCCGCAACGGGGTCCCCGTCGCCCGGTTGACCCCCGGGGACCTGGCGGCCGGCAGCCTCGCCACCTACCTCCACCCCCCCTTCTTCGACGACCCACATCTGGCCGAGCCCTTCCACCGGGTCAGTCGTGGCGCTGCGACCATCCGGATGCTCGGGTCCGGATCCGTGGACCTGGCGTCCGTCGCGTGTGGGATCCACACGGTCTGGTGCCAGCACTCCTGCCCCGAATGGGACTGGCTCCCCGGCCGCGCGCTCGTCGAGGGGGCGGGCGGGGTGTGCGCGACCGTCGAGGTGAACGGCTACGACTGGTTCGTGGCCGGCCGCCCCGGCGCGGTCGAGCAGGCGGTCGACCTCCTGCGCGGCTGACACGCGCCCGCCCGGTGACGAGAACATGTTCGGGAAAGGTCTGGCGCTCGGAACTTACTCCGAAGTAAGGTGGCGGGGACAGCACCGTCCACCGTCCGTCACGAGAACAGCTGGTGATGATGAGTAAGAACCCCACAGCCCCGTCCACGACCGGACGCGCGGAGACCTCGACACCGGGCAAGAACCCCGCGCGGATCGACGCCATCGGCGCGGCCATGCGCGCGCTGACCACCATTACCGGGTCGGAGTTCGCCGAGCGTTTCGGCCTACGCCAGAAGGTCGACCGGGTCACCTACGAGGCCACCAAGACCGGCTTCAAGACCCTCGGTGCCGCGACCAAGTCGTTCAAGAAGGTCTCCGGCGGCGGCGCACCCAAGCGACTGCCCGACGCCGACGCCGAGGCACGACCCGACCTGTTCGACCTCACGCTGGACGAGGACCAGCAGATGATCTCGCAGACCGTGCGCGAGTTCGCCGCCGAGGTCATCCGGCCGGCAGCGCACGACGCCGACGCCGCCGCCCAGGCACCCGCGTCGCTGCTCGCGCGCTCGGCCGAGATCGGCGCCACCATGCTCAACGTGCCCGAGGAGTTCGAGGGCATCGCCGCCGAGCGCGGCGTGGTCACCAACTCGCTGGTCGCCGAGGCCCTGGCCTACGGCGACATGGGCCTGGCCCTGCCCATCCTGGCCCCGTCCGGCGTGGCCACGACCCTGACGCAGTTCGGCTCGGACACCCAGCAGAAGTCGTACCTGCCGGCGTTCGCCTCCGAACAGGTCCCCGCCGCCGCCGTCGTGGTGGCCGAGCCGCGGCCGCTCTTCGACCCGTTCACCCTCGAGACCACCGCCACCCGCACCGCCGGCGGATTCACGCTGAGCGGCGTCAAGTCGATGGTGCCCACGGCCGGCAGCGCAGAACTCTTCGTCGTCGCCGCCTCGCTCGACGGCGCGCCGACCTTCTTCGTGGTGGAGTCGGACACCGACGGACTCGTGGTGGAGGCCGATCCGTCCATGGGTCTGCGCGCCGCCGGCCTCGGCCGACTCGTCCTCACCGACGTCTCCCTGCCCGCCGACGCGATCCTCGGCGGTCCCGACGCCTCGCCGGACGACCGGTCCTCGGCCTACGCCGACGTCATCCGCCTGTCGCGCCTGGGCTGGGCCTCCCTCGCCGTGGGCACCTCCCACGCCGTCCTGGACTACGTGACCCCGTACGTCAAGGAGCGTCACGCCTTCGGCGAGCCCATCGCCCACCGCCAGGCGGTCGCGTTCGCCGTGGCCGACATGGCCACCGAACTCGACGGCATGCGCCTGGTCACCTGGCGCGGCGCCGCCCGCGCCGAACAGGGCCTGTCCTTCGCCCGCGAGGCCGCCCTGGCCCGCAAGATCGCCGCGGACAAGGGCATGAGGATCGGCCTCGACGGTGTCCAGCTCCTCGGTGGCCACGGGTTCACCAAGGAACACCCGGTCGAGCGGTGGTACCGCGACCTGCGTGCCGTGGGAGTGGCGGAGGGCGTGGTGGTCCTGTGACCCACGCCCGCTCCGCCACCCTCCCGAACCGGACCAAGGACCTGAAGCGATGATCAACCTCGAACTCCCCAAGAAGCTGCAGGCGGGTGCGAACCAGGCCCGCCAGGTGGCCACGCAGATCTTCCGACCCGTCTCGCGTAAGTACGACCTCGCCGAGCACGAGTACCCCGTCGAGCTGGACACCCTCAAGGCCATGATGGAGGCCATGGAGGACGCCGGCCAGGCCGCCTCCGGCGCCACCATGGGATCCGGTGGCGCACCCCGGCGCGAGGGCGTGGCCAACGGCGGCAACATGAAGTCGTTGCTCAACATCATCGAGACCTGCTGGGGTGACGTCGGCCTCACGCTCTCGATCCCCCGCCAGGGGCTGGGCAACTCCGCGATCGCCGCCGTGGCGAACGACGAGCAGATGGAGAAGTTCGGCCGGGTGTGGGCCTCGATGGCCATCACCGAGCCCGACTTCGGATCCGACTCGGCGGCCGTCTCGGCCACCGCGCGGCTCGACGGTGACGAATACGTCCTCAACGGCACCAAGATCTTCGTCACCTCCGGCGAGCGCGCGGACCACATCGTGGTGTGGGCGACCCTGGACAAGAGCAAGGGCCGCGCCGCGATCAAGTCCTTCGTCGTGCCGCGGGACCACCCCGGTGTGTCCGTGGACCGGCTCGAACACAAGCTGGGCATCCGTGCCTCCGACACCGCGCAGATCAGCTTCACCGACTGCCGCGTGCCGAAGGAGAACCTCCTGGGCGACCCGGAGATCCGCGTGGACAAGGGCTTCGCCGGCGCCATGCAGACCTTCGACAACACCCGCCCGCTGGTCGCCGGCATGGCCGTGGGCGTGGCGCGGGCCGCGCTCGAGGAGATCCGCACCCTCCTCGAGGAGGCCGGGTTGGAGATCGATTACGACCGGCCCGCCACCAGCCAGCCCGCCGCCGTGGCCAAGTACCTCGAGCTCGAGGCCGACTGGGAGGCGTCCTACCTGCTCACACTGCGCGCGGCGTGGATGGCGGACAACAAGATGCCCAACACCAAGGAGGCATCGATGTGCAAGGCCAAGGCCGGGCGCACCGGTTCCGCCGTGACCCTGGGTGCGGTCGAGCTGGCGGGCAGCTACGGCTACTCCGAGCGCAGTTTCCTGGAGAAGTGGTCACGCGACTCCAAGATCCTCGACATCTTCGAGGGCACCCAGCAGATCCAGCAGCTGGTGATCGCGCGCCGGATCCTGGACCTGTCCAGCGCCGAGCTCAAGTGAGCTGACCGGAGCACCACCCACAGCACCCCCGCGGACACCCGTTCCGCGGGGGCGCTGCTCGTCGCACCCCGCTCATTCCAGTCGACTGCGCGGGGTCCACGCCATGATGGTCCCGCACTGTCTGCAGATATGGACGCGGTGACCGTGGTCGAGGCTGCCGCTGCGGCCGGCGTCCCATCCGACGAGGACGCGGTCGGGGCCGAGTTCGTGCCCGTAGGGACAGTGGGTGGGCGCGTCCTCGGTCCAGAGCATGGAGCGGACGGTAGCGACGGGGTCGGACACCTCCCGCCTCCACGGACACCCTCGTCGGCACATACGAGTGCCGACACGGACGAGGGGCCCGGTACCGACTGTTCCGGTACCGGGCCCCTCGTCGGCCCCCTCGCACGCGGGAGGCGCGGCAGACGATCAGGCCATCTGGAATCCGCGACCGGGCCAGTTGCGCGCGGTGGCGTCGGCGACGATCGCGTCGAAGGAGTACCCCAGCGCGGGCAGGAAGAACGGCGACTGCGCCGCGTGGATGCACGAGGGCAGGACGGGGCCGAGGCTGCCGGCGGACCCGGCGGCCGGCGGCATGTGCCCACCGGAGATCAGTCCGACCAGGCGGCCGTCCCGCGTGATGGGCCCGCCGGAGTCGCCGTAACCGGCGCACGCGTGGCTCCAGAACCGGTCACCCTCGCGCTGCCAGGTGATGCCGCAGGTGTGCCCGGTGGACAAGCCGTCCTTGCAGACGACGTCGCCGAACTCGGGCGCGGGCGCGCGGCCCACGACGCCCGCCTGCCGGACGGGGACGGCGACGCCCGGATCCAGTCGGATCACGGAGTAGTCGAGGATCTCGTTCCGGGTGGCGATGGTGCCGATGGCACCGGCTCTCGGGTTGTCCCGGAGGTAGACCGGGGCGTTGATCCGGTCACTGCAGTGGGCGGCGGTGAACGCGACCGGCGCTCCCGCGGCGTCGTACCCCGCGGCGGTGATGGTGCATCCGGCCACTCCCCCGACCATGACGGGGGTCGCGCCTCCGACCGGCACGGCGGCCTGGGCGGCTGCGGGCACCATCAGTGTGGCGGCACCGGCCATCACGGCCGTCGCGGCGAGCTTCGCCAGACGGGTGAACCTCATGTACGTGTCCTTCCCATCCCGGGCGGAATGCCCGGGTATACGCCCTCGACAGCGTAGCGGCGATCAGCGACTCGCGCACTACGCCCGGGTTCGGTGAATCCTCACCGCCCCTGTGGCACTCGACCCGTCAGCCCGGATCCGGTCAGCGCCCCTCGACCGTGATGCGGATGGAGGGTCGCTCGTCCGGGTCGCCGCCGATCTGCGCCCAGACGGCGGCCACGACGGGTTCCAGGAACAATTCCCCCACCTGGCCCATGAGTGTGCGCACCACCTGGACCTTGTCCGAGACCCGCGTCGAGGCGTGGCCGCCGCGCCGTAGGCTGTCGACCTCCCTGGTGGTGAGCTCGACGATCGACTCGAGTAGCGGGGCGCCCCGGCCATCGGGTTCGAGGAGCGCCCGGTTGATGTACTTCACCAGCATCGGGTTGCGTTCGAGCATCTCCCGCACCGCGGCGTCGCGGGCCGCCACGACCTCGGCCGCCGATCCGGTGTGCTCGACGGTCGCCAGCGCCGCGACCACCTGCTCCACGACGAGTTCGTCGACGGCGCGCCGCAGGCCCTCCTTGGTGCCGAAGTGGTGCTGGATCAACCCGATCGTGACGCCGACCTCGGCGGCGACGCGCCGCATCGAGACCCGGTCCTCACCGTGGTCGGAGTACAACTCCAGCGCGGCGTAGCGGATCCGCGCGCGGGCGGTGAGGTCACCGTCGGCGGACCGTGGGGCGCCGTCCACCGTGCCGGGTTCCGTTGCGCTCACTCGCCCCACCTCGTCTCGCCGCGACGCGCGACGCCCGAGGGCACCGCCGGAACGTCGACCATACACATGCATGCCACACAATGCAGTTGTATGGTGGGGTCGTCATGGCCGCCACCGGCCCTCACCTCATCGCTGGAGTCCCCCGTGCTAGAGACCGCCCCGTTCCGTTCCCCGTGGATGACCGACGATCTGGACGCGCTGCGCGCCCACACGCGCGCGTTCCTCGAGAAGGAGACCGCCCCGAACCTCGAGCGCTGGGCCGAACAGGGCGCCGTGGACCGCCAATTCTGGAACAAGGCCGGCGACGCGGGCCTGCTGTGCATCTCGATCCCGGAGGAGTACGGCGGCGGGGGTGGCACGTTCGCCCACGAGGCCGTGATCGCCGAGGAGCAGACCCGAGCCCTCGATGACGGCTGGGGCAATTCGGTGCACAGCACGATCGTGGCGCACTACATCCTCCAGTACGGCACGGAGGAGCAGAAGCAGCGCTGGCTGCCGAAGCTGGCGACCGGTGAGATGGTGGGTGCCATCGCGATGACCGAGCCGGGCGCCGGGTCGGATCTGCAGGCACTGCGCACCTCGGCGGTGCGTGACGGTGACGACTTCGTGGTCAACGGCGCCAAGACCTTCATCTCCAACGGCATGCACTGCGACCTGCTCATCATCGTCACCCGCACGGGCGGCGAGGGCGCGCAGGGCCTGTCCCTGCTGGTCGCGGAGACCACCGACCTGCCCGGCTTCGACCGCGGCCGCAAGCTCGACAAGATCGGCCTGAAGTACCAGGACACGATGGAGCTGTTCTTCGACGACATGCGCGTGCCCGCCGGGAACATCCTGGGCGGGGAGGAGGGAGTGGACCAGGGGTTCATCCAGCTCATGCAGCAGCTGCCCCAGGAACGCCTCATCATCGCGGTGACCGCGGTCGCCGCCGCCGAGACCGCCGTGCGGTTGGCGACGGACTACGCCAAGGAGCGCGAGGCGTTCGGCAAGCCCATCCTCAAGTTCCAGAACCTGCGTTTCGAGCTGGCCGAGTGCAAGACCGAGGCGCTGGCCTCGCGCACCCTGCTGGACCACTGCATCGGCCTGCATCTCACGGGTGAACTGGACCCGTCGACGGCGTCTATGGCCAAGTACTACTGCACCGACAAGCAGTGCGAGATCATCGACCGCTGCCTGCAGGTCTTCGGCGGCTACGGCTTCATGACGGAGTACCCGATCGCCCGCATGTACGCCTCGGCCCGCGTGCAGAAGATCTACGGCGGCACCAACGAGATCATGAAGGAGCTGATCTCGCGGACCCTCTAGGGGGCGGTGCCGTCCCGAGCTCGGCGACGATCGCCCGGACGGCGTCACGGCCCGCCCGGTTGGCCCCCACGGTCGACTGGGACGGGCCGTAGCCGATGAGGAACAACCGCGGTTCGTCGATCGCCCGCCCCTCGGCCACCCGGATGCCGCCCTCCGGGGTACGCAACCCCAGGGGCGCGAGGTGGGCGATCGCGGGCCGGAACCCGGTCGCCCAGAGGATGACGTCCGCGGGTTCGAGTCGCCCGTCGGGCATCCGCACCCCGTCGGGCTCGATGCGGGTGAACATGGGGTGGCGGACCAGGACACCGCGCTCGTCGGCGCGCTCGATCCACGGTGCGCGGTACATTCCGGTGACGCGGATGACGCTCTGCGGGGGCAGTCCCTGCGCGGTGCGTTCGGCGACCCGGTCGATCGCGGCGGAGAAGTTCTCCGGCGCCGGGTCCGTCTCCCACTCGATCTCCCGCCTGGTCACCCACAGTGTCCGGGCCACTCGCGAGATCTCCTCGAGCAGCTGCGTGGCGGAGATCCCCGCGCCCACGATCACCACGCGCTGCCCGGCGAACTCCTCGGCGGCGACGTAGTCGTGGACGTGGAGCTGCCGCCCGCGGAACGTCTCCTGGCCGGGGTAGTACGGCCAGAACGGCCGGGTCCAGGTGCCAGTGGCGTTGATGACGTAGCGCGCCGCCCAGGCCTCAGGGCGGGTGTCACCGCCTGGATCGGTGACGACGACGAGGTGGTCGGACCCCGGCCCGTCCAGCCCCGGCGTGGGTCTGCGGACCGAGCGCACGCGGACCGGCCGCCGGACATCGAGTCCGAACCGGTCCTCGTAGTCGGCGAAGTAGGGCGGCAGGACGTCCCGACTCGGGGCGGCACTGTCCACTACCGGGACGGGGTGGCCCGGGAGTTCGAAGATGCCGTTGACCGTGCTCATGGTGAGCGATTCCCACCGGTGTCGCCATGCTCCGCCGGCGGCGACCTCGGCGTCGAACATGACGAAGGTGCGCTCCCCCACCTCGGCACGGTCGACCGGCGCGAACCCCCGCCGCCGGAGGTGGTGGCCGGCCGACAACCCGGCCTGGCCGGCACCGATCACCGCCACGTCGACCCGGCGTGCCGGGAGCTGCTGCGCGGGTGTCACCACACCATGATCGGGTACTCCCACGAACCGGTGACCACCGGCCGGTGTCTGTGAGCGGTATCTGTGGGCGGTATCTGTGGGCGGTGACTACGGGCGTCTACGGTCGGCGACCGCGGGCGGGGCGACCGCGGATGGGGCGGCCGTCTGACGGGGGCGCGGCACGGACGCGAGTGTCATCGCGCCGATCCAGCCGGGGACCCGGGTGGTGACATCACCCGACCCGCTGAGCACCACCGCCGACGTCCGGATCGCGTCCCCCCACGACCGGTCCCCTCTCCAGATCTCCACCATGGTGCGCAGGGTCGACTCGACCGTGGCGTCGATCCCGTGCCCCGGATCCGCATCGCACACGTCGACGTCGTCGCCGTTCACGACGAGCCACCAACGGGCGGTGGCCGCAGGGACGTCCGCCAGGATGAAGAGGAGCACGGTGCGGCCCCGGGGCCAGCGGTCCACCCGGACAGTGCGGCGGATGTCCCAGAAGAGCAGGTGCGGGTCGAGGTCGCGATCGCCGAGTTCACCCACCCAGCGCACCCCCCACGCCCCCAGCGCCTCCACGACCGGGCGCAGTTCCTCACCGCGTTCGGTGAGCCGATAGCTGCTGCGACCGGCGCACTCGTCTCGGCGGACCACACCCGCGTGTTCGAGCGTCTGCAGCCGCTTGGACAGCAGCGCCGGCGACATCCTGGGATTCCCGCGGCGCAGCTCGTTGAAGTGGGTGCTGCCCGACAGCAGCTCGCGGACGACGAGCAGGGTCCACCGCTCGTCCAGCAGCTCCATCGCCTTGGCGACGGGGCAGAACTGTCCGTATCCGGTCTTGACGACTCCTCGGCGTCCCACTCTAGACCCCCGATCGCGCCGGATACCGGTACAGATCGTGAACCGTGCCCGCTTCAGATCCGGGACTGGAGCCCACCGCCACCGCGGCGCAGGATCGAACTGTCCCACTCCCGCACATCCATCCGGAGGCTTCCCATGACACCCACGACCGTGCCCGCCACCGCCGACTCCCGACTCAAGGCCATGCACCGGCAGATGTGGGCGTCGGGTGACTACACCCGGGTCGCCGACGTCGTGATCCCGACCCTGGGTCGGAACCTGGTCGAGGCGTCAGGCATCTGCCCTGGCGACCGGGTGATCGACATCGGCGCAGGAGCCTGCAACGCCTCTCTCCCGGCCGCCCGTGCCGGCGCGGTGGTCGTCGCCACCGATCTCACCCCGGAGCTGCTGGACTCCGGGCGGGCCCGGGCGGAGGCAGAGGGTCTCGACCTCACCTGGCAGGTCGCCGACGCCGAGGCGCTCCCGTTCGGTGACGGGGAGTTCGACGTCGCCATCTCCACCGTCGGCGTCATGTTCGCACCCCACCATCAGATCGCCGCCGACGAGCCGCTGCGGGTGGTCCGGCCCGGCGGCCGCATACCCATGGCGAACTGGACTCCGGCGGGCTTCATCGGTCGGATGTTCGCCATGATGAAGCCCTACGCGCCCCCGCCCCCGCCCGGCGCACAGCCCCCGCCTCTGTGGGGCGATGCCGACCACGTCGCCGGACTGTTCGGGGAACGGGTCCGCGACGTCTCCGCGGCCACGGCCCTGCTGGCCGTCGACTGCTTCGGCAGCGGAGAGGACTTCCGGGACTTCTTCAAGGCCCACTACGGCCCGACGATCGCGATCTACAGGGCGATCGCCGACGACCCCGACGCGGTCGCGGCCCTGGACTCGGCGCTGGCCGGACTCGGCCGGTCCCAGGACACCGGGGACGGCCGGATGGACTGGGAGTACCTGCTCTGGACGGGGACGCGACTCTGATCCGCCCCGGTGCGGTCGCCGTCAGGACCCGTCGGGCAGCGACGTGAAGTCCGGCTTCCGCCCCTGGGCGAACGCGGCCAGAGCCTCCGAGTTGGCCGGCCCGCCCATGAGCTCGGCGAAGGCCCGGTTCTCCCGCTCGCGGGCCTGCGCTATCTGACGCGCCAGGGGCTCGGTCATCGTCTGCTTGACCGCCCGCAGACTCGAGATCGGGAGCCGCGCCAACCGTGCCGCGTGGTCGCCCGCCACCTGCTGCAGGTCGGCGGGAGCGCACAGCCGCCAGACGAGGCCCATCTCGTGCGCCTCGCGGGCGGTGATCCACTCCGAGGACAGCAGGGCCCACGCTGCGTTCTGCCGACCCACGAGCCTGGGCAGCAGGTAACTGGAGGCCGCTTCGGGCGCCACACCCAGGCTGGTGAACGGGCACTTGAGGCGGGCGTCATCGGCCATGAACACCAGGTCCGCGAACCCGATGATCGTCATACCGATCCCCAGCCCGAGGCCGTTGATCGCGAGGACCAGGGGTTTGTCGAACCCGGCGAGCGCGTCCACGAGACCCAGGAACCCGTGTTCACCGGGGACGAAGTCGGGGTTGGTGATCCGCTCGCCCATCTCCAGCAGATCGGTGCCGGCGCTGAACGCCCGCCCCTCGCCGGTGAGCAGCACCACCGCGACCGTCGGGTCGGCCGCCGCGTCGTGCAGTGCCTCGGTGACCGCGTCGTACAGCGCCTCGTTAAAGGCGTTGAGGGCATCGGGGCGTGCCAGCGTCAGGGTCCGGACACGGTCGGCGTCGGCGACGGACAGTCCCGGAGTCTTCTGGGCTCCCGCCACGATCAGCTCTGCTCCAGGTAGACGGACTTGAGTTCGGTGTACTGGGCCAGCCCCTCGGGACCGAATTCACGGCCCACCCCGGAGGCCTTGAAGCCGCCGAACGGCGCGGCGAAATCCATCGTGTAGGTGTTCACTCCATAGGTGCCGGTCCGGACCCGCCGTGCCACGCCCAGCCCCGCTTCACGGTCGGCCGTCCACACGGTGCCCGCCAGTCCGTACTCGGAGTCGTTGGCGATGCGCACCGCATCGTCGACGCCGTCGTAGGCGATCACGGAGATGACGGGTCCGAAGATCTCCTCCTGCGCGATGCGCATCGAATTGTCCACCCCGGCGAAAACGGTGGGCCGCACATACCAGCCCGTGTCCAGCCCGTCGGGGCGGTCGGATCCCCCGGCCAGCAACGTCGCACCCTCCTGCTGCCCGATCTCGATGTAGGAGTTCACCCGCTCCTGCTGGCGGCGGGCGACCATCGGCCCGATCTCCGTGGCCGGGTCGAGCGGGTCCCCCACCACCATGGATCCGATGCCGTCGGCCAATGCCTGTGCGACCTCGTCGTGGCGGTCACGGCTGACCAGGACGCGGGTCTGTGCGACACATGCCTGGCCGGAGTTCATCACGCCCACGAACTTCAGTCCCTCGACCACTGTCGTGAGGTCCGCGTCGTCGAGCACGATGGCCGCGGACTTGCCGCCGAGCTCCAGGGAGCAGCGCTTGAGCTGCTCGCCGCAGATCGCGCCGATCTTCCGTCCCGCCGCGGTCGATCCGGTGAACGCCACCTTGTTGATCGCGGGGTGGCGCACCAGGTGCTCCCCCACCTCGCGGCCGCCGGCGACGATGCTGACGACGCCCTCGGGCACGCCCGCCTCGATGAGCAGTTCGCCCAGCAGGTAGGTGTCCAGCGGCGTCTCCGGCGCGGGCTTGATCACGATCGTGCACCCCGTCAGCAGCGCGGGGATCAGCTTGGACAGCACCGTGAACTGCGGGACGTTCCACGGCGGGATCGCCGCGACGACGCCGACGGGCTCATGGCGTACGAGCACGTCCCCGCCGAGGACGCCGGGTCGGGTCTCCTCCCACGGGAACTCTCGCGCGATGGTGAGGAAGGCCTCGATCTGCATCCACGGCGCGGGCGCCTGCGCGAGCTTGCTGAACGAGATCGGAGAACCCATCTCCGTGGAGATGATCGTCGCCATGTCGTCGAGCCGCGCCGCGTACAGCGCGGACAGCCGGGCGACGACGTCGATCCGCTCGTCAGGGCTCATGCGGGGCCACGGCCCGTGGTCGAAGGCCTCGCGCGCGGCGGCCACCGCCGCGTCCATGTCCGCCACCGAGCCCTCGGGAACCCGGGCGACGACCTCCTCGGTGTGCGGGCTGATCACCTCGATAACGTCATCGGTGGCGGGCGAACGCCACTGGGTACCGATCAGCAGGGCGTCGCGGTCGAGAGAGGTGGTCATGGAGCGATCTCCTCGGGAGATGGTGGACGAAGGCGCGCGGACGGCTGCCTAGACAGTTGTCCACTCTAGGTCGCCCCACGTCTCCCCACCCGGAAAACGCCGTAACCGAGACGACGGGACGCGGACTCCGGACCCGCTCGAGGGTGTCGAATCGCAGCCCGGGGCGGACCCGTGGACACACTCCACCCCGAAATGACCTCAGGCCCGGCTCCCCTGAGGGGAACCGGGCCTGGTGCGTGGTAGCGGGGACAGGATTTGAACCTGCGACCTCTGGGTTATGAGCCCAGCGAGCTACCGAGCTGCTCCACCCCGCGTCGTTTGCGTCTATGACACTACGTGCCACTCGCCGGGCAATGCAAATCGGCGGACGCGAAACGACCGGAAGATGGCCTAACTCACACCCCTGGCCACATCGTCGCAGGTCACATCAATTTCCCAGCCCTTGATAGGCGTCGACGGCGGCCTGCAGGTCCTCTAGAGCCCGACCCAGATCCGAGAGGTCTCCCCCACTCTGGGCGGAGCGGACCGCGTTCAGGGCCGAGTTGAGTTCGCGCACGGCGGCCGCCCGCTCGGAGTCGCCGGCGCCTCCACCGGTGGCCGGCGCCGACGGCCGCGCCGCGGTGCCCTGTGCGGGCCGGGAGGTGCTCTCCTCGGCCTCCGCCTCGGCCTCCCCGCTCTCGTCGATTCGCACCACGTCCGGGTCCGCCTCGATACCCACCTGCCGCAACGCCTCGTACAGCGTGGGCGCGTAGCCCACGGCACGGTCGTACGAGACCATCACACGCAGCAACCTCGGAAACGCCGAGTCCTGGTCCTTGCGCTGCGTGTAGATCGGCTCGACGTAGAGGACGGAGTCGTCCGCCAACGGCAGCGCCAGAAGGTTGCCTTCGGTGATCTCGGCGGTCTCGCCCCACAGGCGCCGGTCCTCGGCGATCGCCGGGGAGGCGATCATGATGTCCTGAGCCTGGTTGGGGCCCTGGGAGAGCGGCTCGGTGGGCCGCTGGACACGCACCGTGATCTGCCCGTAGGTCTCGGGGTCCGAGCTGGCCGTCATGTGTGCGGCCAGGAACTCGCGCTCATAGCCGCGGAAGGCCGAGATGAGCTGGAACGACGGCTTGTCGGCATCCGGGTTCGTCGGGTCGGAGGCCACCACGTAGTACGGCGGCTGGGCCGGCCCGTCACGGTCGACGGTCTGGGCACCCGCAGGGCCCCCGGCCGGCCCGCCCGCGGGACCGCCGACGGGCGGGGTCTGCGGGTTCTGGATCGACGAGGTCACCGTGGGATCGGACGGCACCGACCAGAACGCGTCATTGGTGAAGAACTGACCCGGGTCGTCGACCTGGTATTTCGCCAACAGCTCGCGCTGCACCTTGAACAGGTCCTCCGGGTAGCGCAGGTGCTCCTCCAGCTCCTCGGAGATCGCGTCGCGGGGCTGCACGATGCCCGGCAGCGCCTTCATCCACGTCTGCAGCACCGGGTCCGACTCGTCGAACGCGTACAGGTCCACGGTGCCGTCGTACGCGTCGACGGTCGCCTTGACCGAGTTCCGGATATACGAGACCTCCTCGTCCGGCAGGACCCGCCCGCTCGCGTCGTTGAGCGAGTCCGAGGTCATGGCCTCCAGCGAGCTGAGCTCCGCGTACGGGTAGGTCTTGAGCGTCGTGTACCCGTCGACGATCCACTTGATACGGCCGTCGATCACCGCCGGGTACGTGTTGGTGTCCGTAGTCAGCCACGGAGCCACCTTCTGCACGCGGTCCCGCGGATCGCGATCGTAGACGATCTTGGAGTCGTCGCCGATGATGCTGGACAGCAGGATGTTGCGCTCGGCGAACTTGAGCGCGTACGCGACCCGGTTGACCCAACCACCGACCGGCACGCCGCCCTCGCCCGTGTAGGTGTACTGCTCGGTGTCGGTGTCGTATTCGCGGGGGCCGTCGCCGTTGTCCCCCACGATCGCGTAATCGGGGTCCGACTGGGCGATGAGCGGACCGAAGTAGGTCCGCGGCTGGGTCACCGGGATCATCATCTCCTGACCGCTGGAGATGGCCTCCAGGTCCGAGACCTGGAAGTTGGGCAGCCCGCCGCGGTCCGAGCCCGCGTCGTCGGCGATCTCGTTGACCCGGTTGGCCGGTGCCGCGACGAACCCGTTGCCGTGTGTGTACACCGTGTGCCGGTTGATCCAGTCCCGCTGGTTGGCCTGGAGGGACTCGGGGTTGAGTTCACGAGCGGCCACGAGGAAGTCCCGCATCTCGCCGTCGATCGTGTACCGGTCGATCCCCAGCGTCTCGGGGAAACCGTAGAAGTTGCGCAGCTGGTGCAGCTGGGTGAACGTCGGCGCCAGGACGTTCGGGTCGAGCACGCGGACGTTGGACAGTGTCGTCAGGTCCGTGGCCGCCTCCCGGGGGTTCGGATCAACGGCCCCCCAGTTGTCGATGTAGGTGACCCGCTCCTCGCCGATGTCGTACGCGGCGCGAGTCGCCGCGATGTTGCGGGCGATGTACTCCCGTTCCTTCTCGGCACGGTTGGGCTTCACCGAGAACTGTTCGACGGCCAGCGGCCACGCCGACCCCACCACGAGCGCCGAGAAGAGCAGCAGGACGGTCGCCAGTGCCGGGATCCGCAGGTCCCGGATGACGATCGCGGAGAAGAACGCGACAGCGCACACCAGCGCCACCGCGAACATGAAGATCTTGGCCGGCATCAGGGCGTTGACGTCGGTGTAGCTGGCGCCCGTGAACGTGCTGTTCTCGCTGAACAGCAGCTCGTAGCGGTCGAGCCAGTAGGCCGCCGCCTTGGCCAGCACGAACAACCCGGCCAGGGACACCAGCTGGATCCGCGCGGCGCGGGTGAGCGCGCCCTCGCGCGCGCCGGGTCGCAGCCCACCGAAGAGGTAGTGGGTGAACAGGTTCGCCAGGAAGGCCAGGACGACGGCCACCATCAGCCAGGTGACTAGCGCGCGCCACATCGGGAGCTCGAAGGCGTAGAACGAGATGTCGAGGCCGAACTGGGGATCGGTCTCACCGAACGGCGTCGAGTTGAAGAACGCCAGCACCGTCTGCCACCCGGTCTGGGCGATCGACCCGGCCAGGATGGCCAGGACCACCGGGATCCAGATGACGGTCTTGCCGGGCGAGTCCCCCATGGCCGCCCGATAGCGGGACAGTGCGTCCGGCACCCCCGGCTGCGCAAGGAACACCGGGCGGTACCGGAAGGCCAGCAGGATGCCGACGCCCACCGCGAGGCCGACCAGCAGCGCCACCACCACGAACAGACCGAGCCGCGTCAGCAGCTCGGTCCGGAACACGCTGGTGGCGTCGACACTGCCGAACCACAGCCAGTCCGTGTAGGCGGTGTTCAGCCTGGGAAGGACCTGGATGAGGAGGATGAGGACGACGACGGCGACTGCGACGGCGCGACCGCGACGGGAGATCGCGATCGGCCGACCGGGGGAATTGCCGGGTGGGCGGACGGACACCTGGAATGCTCCTGCACTGCTGGGGCGGACATGCTCGTGGGTCCCACCTTACGGAAAACCCGCGCCTCAGCCGCAGGTCGGTGGCTGCCCCCCGGAAGCGGCCGTCTCCAGCGCCTCCAGTGCGCCCCCCAACGTCTCCACCTCGATCAGCCGGATGCCCTCCGGCGGGCTCTGCACAGCCTCCGCACAGTTGGCGGACGGGACCAGGAACTCGCTCACCCCGGCCTCGTGAGCCGCTCGGATCTTGTGCCGGATCCCGCCGATCGGCCCCACCGTGCCGTCGGGCCGGATCGTGCCGGACCCCGCGATCCGCGACCCCCCGGTGGCCTCACCGGGCGACAGCTTGTCGACGATCGCGATGGCCAGCACCAGGCCGGCCGACGGACCGCCGACCGCCGGGTCCACCGTGATGTCGACGTCGGTACCGTCCGCCGGCGTGTCTCCGACCAGGATGCCCAGTCGGCCCTGCTCGGGATCGCCGTCCGGTCCCGCGGACCGCAGCGTCGCCGTCGTCGTCCCCTCACGCCCGTCACGGGTGTACCCGATGCGGACCTCGTCGCCCGCGCGGCGCGCGCCGACCCGCTCCACGACGGACGTCGCGTCGTCGACGGGCTCCCCGTCGACGGAGGTCAACACGTCACCGGGCCGCAACCGTCCGTCGGCGGCCCCGTCCGGCTCCACCCCCTCGACGCGAGGTTGCATGGGGATCCCGAGGAAGCGGTACGCGGCAGCCTCGGCGGAGTTCTCCGAGCCGACCATCTCGGCGGCGTTGGACTCGCGCACCTCGTCCCGTGACCGGTCCGGCGGGAACACCTGGTCCCGCGGTACCACCACCTGCGCCGGATCAACCCAGAACCGCATCGCGTCGAGCAGGGTCAGTCGGTCACGCACCGCGACCGTCGTCATGAACAGGGATCCGACGGTGTCGTCCGCCTCACGGCCCACCACGTCGACCACGGGGACCCGTTCCGTGTCACCGTCCTCCGTCTCCACTTCAGCCGTCCCGAACGTGTCGTAGGTGGGGCCCGGCCCCATCGACACCAGGGGGACGGTGGCCGACGTCGCCAGGACGAGCAGCAGCACCGCCGGGACCAGCGCGGCGAGAACGGTGAACAGGCGACGACTCACGGGGGCAAGGGTAGACCGCACCCGCCGCCGGCCGCGTCGCGGCCGGACCCCGCACCCCTGCACGCTGTACCGTTGTGGCATGAACCAGCCCTTCGGTTTCTCCGCTTCCGACGACGACGGGCGCGACGACGACCGCGACCGCGGCCAGGGCGGTCCCGGCGGTCCCGGCGGCTTCGATCCCTCGCAGTTCGGCAACTTCGGCCAGATGCTCTCCCAGTTCGGGCAGATGCTCGGCTCCATGGGTTCGGCCATGTCCGGGCCCGGTAGTTCGGGCCCCGTGAACTACCAACTGGCGCGGACGGTCGCCCTCCAGTCGCTCGGCCGCACGCCCGTGATCACCGACTCCTCGCGCACCGCCGCGCAGGAATCGGTCCGACTGGCCGAGCTGTGGCTCGACGAGACCACCCTGTTCCCCTCCGGAGTGCACCGCACCGAGGTGTGGACGCCGCAACAATGGGTCGAGCACTCCCTGCCCACCTGGGAGAAGATCTGCACCCCCGTCGCCGAGCAGATGAACTCGGCCACGAAGGGCGCCATGCCCGAGGAGGCCCGTCAGCTCGCCGGCCCGCTGCTCGGCATGCTCGACCAGATGGGCGGCATGGGCTTCGGCATGCAGCTCGGACAGGGGCTGGGCAAGCTCGCGCCGGCGGTCCTGTTCTCCTCCGAGGTCGGGATCCCGTTCGGCGACGACGGGGTGGCCGCACTCAGCCCGGCTGCGATCGACGCGTTCGCCGACGAGTTGGAACTGCCCCGCCAGGAGGTCGTCGTCTTCCTCGCCGCTCGCGAGGCCGCGCACCTGCGACTGTTCTCCGGCGCGCCCTGGCTGCGCGCCCGGTTCCTGGCCACCGTCGAGGAGTACGCGCGGGGCATCCGCGTGGACACATCCGGGCTCGACGACCTCGCCTCCGGCCTGGACCCGTCGATCCTGCAGGACCCGGCCAAGCTCCAGGAGTTGCTCTCCGGCGGTGCCGGGGCCATCGGTCCCAAGGTGACCAACGTCAACGAGGCCGCCCTCGGCCGACTCGAGACGCTGCTGGCGCTGGTCGAGGGCTGGGTCGACGCCGTCGTCGCCGCCGCGGTCGCCGACCGGCTGCCCAGCGCCGACAAGCTGCGGGAGATGTGGCTGCGGCGCCGGGCGACCGGTGGCGCCGCCGAGCAGGCCTTCGCCTCCCTCGTGGGGCTCGAACTGCGTCCGCGGAAGGCACGCGAGGCCTCCGAACTGTGGCGCCGGGTCGGCGAGGCCGTGGGCACCGAACGCCGCGACGGCCTGTGGAGCCACCCCGACCTGCTGCCGGTCGGCGAGGACCTCGAGAACCCCGCCGCCGTCATCGACCGTCTCCTCGACGAGACGACCGGGGACTCCAGTGGCGTCGACGAGATCGAGCGGTTCCTCCGCGAGTCCGGCGGTGGGACCGACGGTTCCGGCCCCGAGGGGCCGGGCGACCGGGCCTGATCGGCGGACCCGGTGACGGGCGGGCCCGCCTAGATTGGGCCGGACTCGTCGTCGTCGTCGCCCTCGACGAGGTCACCCACGCCCTCGTCGCCACCGGTCGGCCCTCCCCCGTCGTCGGCGACGTCCGGTCCGGACCCGCCACGAAGGACCCGCGAATACGCTTCCAGGTATCCCATCGCCCGCTCGGTGCGCGGATACCGACGGACGACCTCCCAGAACCCGGGCGGATGCCCGCCGGGGACGATGAGGTGGACCAGCTCGTGCACCACGACGTAGTCGAGCACATAGGCCGGCACGTCCCGCAGGGTCTCGCTGATCCGGATCTCCCCGGAGTCCGGAGAACAGGACGCCCAGCGGGTGGTCATCGGCGGTACCCACCGCACCGACGCCGGCCGCGCGCGGCCCTCCAGCCACCTCGCCGACAGGTCCGTGGCACGCCGCATCAGGTCCCCGTCGGAGGCCCTGGGGCCTCTGCGGCGGCCGGACCGGGCCAACCGGGCGAGCATGTCGGTGATCAACCGCCGCTCCTCGGCCCGGCGAAGCCCCGCCGGCATGAGCACCACGACGGTCTCGCCCTCCACCCGCGCTGACACCGTCCTCTTCCGACGCGCGGAGCGGCGGATCTCGATCCTCGGGTCATCAGGGTCGGTGGGCAGCGCCGACACCGCACCCGGACCCGCCGACGTCGGGCCGGGGGTCCTGTCGGCGGAGCGCGGGGCGGGTGACACGCGGACAACGGTAGACCACCACGACCACCGGGGTTATCCACAGGCATCCCGGGCGCGAGCGCCTGTGGATAACCGCGACCGCGTGGGGCCGGACACGACCGGCCCGTGCCACGATGTGCCCCGTGACCACCGTGACCGCTCCCGCTGACGATCCGGCTCGCGCCGCTGCCGGTACCCGAACAGCTGCGCCCGTCTCCCGTCGCACCGTCTCCCGCGACAGCGACCCCCGAGACACCGCCTCCCCCGTTGTCGCCGCACCGGCCGAGGCGACGTCGGTCGGTGCGGCGTCGGCCGAGGCGACGTCGGCCCGGGTCCGGGCCACGCTGCGTCCCGGGACCGTCGTGGTCGCCCGGGACCGCCACTGCGTGCAGGTGGGTCTGGCACCGGACCGTGCGGTGGTGATCGACGCCCCCGCCACCGTCGGCGCTCGTCGCCTCGCGGCACTGCTCGCCGGCCTCGAGGGCGGTGCCCACCTCGACGAGGTGGCCACTCGCGTAGGGATCGGCACGTCCGGGCTGGCCGCCGTCGCCCGGATCCTCGTCAATCTGGCCGACCTCGGTCACCTGCGACTCGACCCCCCGGGTGCGGGTCGCAACGCGGGCCCGGGCACGGCGGCGGAGGACCCCCTGCTGCGCCCCGCACCGGTGCGGCGGGTGCACCTCCTGGGTGTCGGCCAGATATCGGAGGTGCTCCGGGGCCCGCTGGCGGTCAACGGCTGTCGGGTGACGACCGGCCCCAGCCCGGGGCTGACCCTGGATGCCGACAAACCGCCCTGGTACCGGCGCGGCATGGTTCCTGACCTGGTCATCCTCACCGGGACGGTCTCGGTCGACCCGGTGGTCACCTCCGCTCTCACCCGATCCGGTCAGGCGCACATGCACGTGTACAGCCGCGACGGCCGGGTGGTGGTCGGCCCGACCGTGGTGCCGGGGGCCAGCCCGTGCCTGCGCTGCACCGACCTGTACCGCGCCCGACGGGACCCGAGGTGGCCGTTCGTCGCGGCCCAGCTCATCGGGCACAGCCCCGAGGCCGCGGTGCCCGCCCTCACCGCCGCTGCCGCGCTCGTGCTGGCGGAGGTCGCCGCCACCCGCGAGCCCTGGGCCGAGCTCCAGACCGTCGGCGCCACCGTGGAGATCAACCCGGCCGAGGGCCTCTGGCGCCGGCTCGAGTGGCAGGCCGACGAGGGCTGCGACTGTGGCGCCGCGCCGCATGCCCGTCCTCTGTCATGATTGGAGGCGTGTCCGACCTACCCCGTACCTCGTCCCGCCGCGCCGCGCGCCTCGCGGGACTCCCACTGGGCATCGCCGGTCGCGCCGCCGGGTCGCTCGGTCGTCGCGCTCTGGGGCGGGGGGACGGGGACCTGAGCGAAGAGCTGGCCGATCAGGCCGCCGAGCAGGTCTTCGCCGTCCTCGGCGAACTCAAGGGCGGCGCCATGAAGGTGGGTCAGGCCCTCAGCGTGTTCGAGGCCGGGATGCCCGACAAGTACGCCGAGCCGTTCCGCGAGGCCCTGACCAAACTCCAGGCCGAGGCACCGCCCCTGCCCGCCGCCGAGGTGGAGAAGGTCCTCGACACCCAGCTCGGTCTGCGCTGGCGGGAACGGTTCGCCGAATTCGACGGCCAGGCCACCGCCGCCGCCTCCATCGGCCAGGTCCACCGCGCGACCTGGTCCGACGGTCGCGAGGTCGCGGTCAAGATCCAGTACCCCGGTGCCGACGAGGCCCTCCGCTCGGACCTGCGCCAGCTGCGGCGACTGGCTCCCCTGCTGCGCCCGCTGAACCCGGGCACGGACATCAAGGGGATCATCGACGAGCTGTACGACAGCACGGTGAGCGAACTCGACTACCGCACGGAGGCCGACACCCAGCGGGTGTTCGCCGCCGCATACCGCGACGACCGCCTGTTCCGGGTGCCCTCCGTCCTCGCCTCATCGCCGAAGGTCCTGGTCACCGAATGGGCAGACGGGCGGGCCCTCAGCCGGATCTCCCGGGACGGCACCACCGAGGAGCGCAACCGGGCCGGTGAGCTCCTCACCGAGTTCCAGTTCAGCTCCCCCGTCCGCGCCCGACTGATGCACGGCGACCCCCATCCCGGGAATTTCCTGCTGGCCGACGACGGCCGCCTGGTGATTCTGGACTTCGGGGCGTCGATCCCCCTGCCCGAGGGTGTGCCCGAGGTGCTGAGTTCGATGATGCGGCTCGCACTGGCGGACGAGCCGGAGAAGCTCGTCGAACTGATGACCGCTGCCGGTTACGTCGGCCGGAACGGCCTCGACCCCGCCGACGCGATGGCGTTCCTCAACCCGTTCATCGAGCCGATGCGTGAGCCCGTCTTCCACTTCAGCCGCGCGTGGATGCAGCGCATCATGTCCGTCTACGGCGACGTGTCGGGACGGGAGTTCCGCACCTCCCGCTCGTTCACCCTGCCCCGCGAGTACGTCCTGATCCACCGGGTGCTGTCGGCTTCTGTGGGCATGCTCTGCCAGCTCGAGGCATCCGCCCCGTATCGCGATATCGTTCAGCGCTGGATGCCGGAGATCTTCGCCGACGAGGACTGATCCGGCCCGGGTGGCCGACCCCCCTACCGAGCGGAGCGGGGTCAGGTGGCGCGGATCAACTTCAGCACGTCGTCACCGTACTCACTCAGCTTGTGCGCCCCGATCCCGCCGATCCGGCCCAGTGCCCGGGTGTCGGTGGGCCGCTCGCGCGCGATCTGGGCGAGCGTGTCATTGGTGAACACCGTGTAGGCGGGCTTACCGATCCGCTCCGAGGTCTCCTTGCGCCAGTCGCGCAGTCGCTCGAACAACCCGGTATCGACCTCCACGGAGCATTCCGGGCACAGGCCCAGAGCACGGTGCATGGGTCCGGTCAGTTTCTCCCCGCACCCGCGGCACCGTCCCTTGTCCGAGGTGTCGCCGGACCCCCGGGGTCCGACGGGGGTCTGCGCCGGACGGACGGGGTCGAGGAAGCGGCTGGGCCGACGGGTGGCCCGTCCCCCGGCGCGGCGACTTCGACTCCAGGACACCGTCAGGTGCTCGCGGGCACGGGTGACGCCGACGTAGAGGAGGCGCCGTTCCTCCTCGATGGCGTCCGGCCCCGCGTTGATCGCATGGCTGATCGGCAGACTCCCCTCGTGCACACCGATGAGGAACACGGCGTCCCACTCCAGCCCCTTGGCGGCGTGGAACGACGCCAGTGTCACCCCCCGCTCGTCCGGGGCGTGGCGCGCCGCCGCCCGCTCACGAAGTCCCGCGACCACCGGGAGCAACCCCTCGCGGGCCTCGACGGTGGCGATCTCCTCCGCGAGACCCACCAGCGAGTTCAGTGAGTTCCAGGTCTCCCGGGCCTGTGCACCGGACGGCTCGGCGGCCGTGAGGCCCAGGGGCTCCAGGGCCTGCCTGATGACAGCGACGATCTCCGTGGGGTCGGTCAGCTGCGCGTACGCCTGCGACCGGGCCTCGTCCGAGCCGTCGATCAGTCGGTCGATCGCCGACATCGCCCGGCGCACGACCGGCCGCTCGAAGAAGCCCTCGCCACCCTTGAGCCGGTATCCGATCCCCGCTTCGTCCAGGGCCGCCTCGACCCGCTCGGACTGGGCGTTGATGCGGTACAGCACCGCGATCTCCGCGGGGTCCATCCCCCCGTGGACGAGATCGGCGACAGCTCCCGCCACCGCCTCGGCCTCGGCGTCCTCGTCGGGATACTCGGCGAGAACCGGATCCGGACCCGGCGGCCGCATGCCGCGCAGGGTCAGCCCGGCGCTGCGGAAGCGTCCACTTCCGGCCCCGATCACCGCGTTGGCCAGGTCCACGACCTGTGGGGTCGAGCGGTAGTCGGACTCCAGGCGTACGACGGCCGCCCCCGGGTAGCGGTCGGCGAAACCGAGCAGGAAATCCGGTTCGGCACCGGCGAACGAGTAGATGGTCTGGTTGACGTCACCGACCACCGTGAGGTCGTCCCGGTTGCCCAGCCACGCGGTGAGCAACCGTTGCTGGGCCGGGGTGACGTCCTGGAACTCGTCGACGACGAAGCAGCGATACCGATCCCGGAACTCCTCCGCGATCGCGGGAACGTCCTCCACGAGCTCGGCCATGTGGCTCAGGAGGTCGTCGAAGTCGAGCATCCGGACCGGTCCGGACACCTTGAGGTCCTCGTACGCGCGGAACGCGCGCGCGACCTCGGGGGCCGGGACCGGCAGATCGCGGCCCAGCGCGACCGCCTGCTCCGCATAGGTGTCCGGGGTGAGGAGGCTGGACTTGGCCCAGCCGATCTCGGTCAGGACGTCGCGGATGGTCTCGGTGGCGGGGTCCAGACCGGCCCGTCGCACGGCCTGGGCGACCGCGCGGAACTGCCCGTCCAGGAGTTGCCAGGGCTCCTCCCCGTACACCCGGGGCCAGAAGTACGACAGGTTGCGAAGGGCGGCCGAGTGGAAGGTCCGCGCCTGGACGGGTCCGGTCCCGGCGTCCGCGACTCCCAACCCCGCCAACCGCATCCGCAGCTCCCCGGCGGCGCGGGCGGTGAACGTCACCGCCAGCACCTGGTCGCCGCGGACGTGCCCGGTGGTCACCAGGTGGGCGATCCGACGGGTGATCGTGCGGGTCTTCCCCGTCCCGGCGCCGGCGAGGATGCAGACGGGTCCACGTGGCGCCAGCACGGCGTGCCGCTGCTGCGGGTCGAGGCCCTCCAGTGCGGACGTCGCACCGCCCCCCCGTCCGACAGCCCGACCGGAACCCGGGCCCGCTGTCGCGCCTGTTGTCGCGCCTGTTGTCGGGCCTGTTGTCGGGCCTGACCCCGCGCCGCGCCGCATGTCACTCACGCCCCCATCGTGGCATCCGGCTCCGACATCGCGCCGGAGGCCTCCCCCCGGGATGATTCCCACGGTCGCGCGCGTTACACCCCGTCATGAGCGATGAGACGACGAACGACGATGCCGGCGCCCTGACCCTGTACACCACCACGTGGTGTCCCTTCTGCACGCGGCTCAAGAAGCTGCTCGACGAGAAGGAGATCGGCTACACCGAGATCGATGTGGAGGCCGATGTCGAGGCCGCTGCCTTCGTCGAGAGCGTGAACGGCGGCAACCGGGTCGTCCCGACGGCGCTGTACTCCGACGGGACCACCGCCACCAATCCCCCGGCGTCGCAGGTGCGCGCCAAGCTGGCGGAGCTCGCCGGGGCCTGACACGCGGACCGTCCCGCCCACCCGGGCCCGACGGCGACGCCGGAGACCCTGGTCTCAGGCGTCGCCGTCCCCGTCGACCGCCGCGACCCAGGAGCGCAGCATCACGTGCGCGATGGAGACCGCCGGCGCCACCATGAGGTCGCCACGGCCGGCCAGCGCGTCACGCACCCGGTCGACGTCGAACCAGGCGGCCTCGCTGATCTCCTCGTCCTCGAGCACGATGGGCGCATCCGGGTCCGCGATGGCGTGGAAGCCGACCATGAGGGACCGGGGGAACGGCCAGGGTTGACTGCCCAGGTAGCGCACGCGGTCGACGACCACGCCCACCTCCTCGGCGACTTCGCGGCGGACGCAGCCCTCGAGGGATTCGCCCGCCTCCACGAACCCGGCGACGTGGGAGTACATGCCCGCGGGCCAGATCGGCTGGCGGGCCAGCAGGACGCGGCGCCCCCCGTCATGGACGAGGCAGATCACGGCCGGGTCAGTGCGTGGGTACTCGAGGCCGCCGTGGAACGGGTCCTCGATCGCCCATCCCGCGTCCACCCTGCGCGGGTGGTGGGTGCGTTCGCGCCCACGCACGTTGTCGCGATGCCATCCGAGCAGGGCCATGGCCTGGGCGGCCAGAGACCCGTCACCCTCGACCAGGTCCGCCCCGCAGGATCGGAGCGAGGTCACCGCGGGGTCGGCGGGGAGCTCCTCGACCGGGACCGCCCAGATGTGCCGCGCGTCCTCGGTCCGCCCGAGGAAGACGGCCTCCTCGGGGAGCGCGTCGGCGAGATGTACGGCCGGCTCCAGGCGGATCCGCTGCCGGTCACCGGGCGCCGGCTCGACGGCGAACCTGTTGCGTCGGTCCACCTTCATGACGCGGGCCGTCGCCCATCCCCTGGTCAGTTCGTCGGTGTCCTGCCGTAGGGGCGCAGCCCTGTCGGGTGCCGCCACCGCGAGCACCGGGTCGGAGTCGAGGGTGAAGTCCAGCGGCATCGTGTGGGGTCCTTTTCGCGGGGGCGTGACGGGCGCCACCGAGCGTAGCCCGGTCCCCTCGGCATCCTCGCGCTGCCCGTGCCTCAGCCGGAGACCATCCGGATGTAGAGCAACCGGTCGCCGCTCTCGAGTGCGTCCGCCTCGGACTCGTTGACCTTGATGAGCTGCCCCTTGCGCACCACCCCGAGCACGAGTTCGGCGAGGTGTCGGGGCGAGCCGCCCACCTCGGACTCCTCGACCCGCCGTTCCGCGATGGAGAAGCCCTCGTCGGGGGTCAGCAGGTCCTCCATCATCCCCACGACGGTCGGGGTGATGGTGGCCAGGCCGAGGAGCCGTCCCGTGGTCTCGGCGGAGACGACCACGGAGTCCGCGCCGGACTGCTTGAGCAGGTGTTTGTTGTCGCTCTCGCGGACCGTCGCGACGATCTTGGCGTTGGGCGCGAGTTCCCGCGCGGTGAGGGTGACCAGCACGGCCGTGTCGTCCGAGTTGGTGGCGACCACGACCGCGGAGGCCCGCGTGAGTCCCGCCAGTTTGAGTACATCGGATCGGGTGGCCGAGCCGTGGACGGTGACCAGTCCGTGGGCGGCCGCGGCCTTGAGCGCCTGGGGGTCGGTGTCGACGACGACGATGTCGTCCGGGGCTGTGTCGTCGGCGAGCATCGCCGCGATGGCGGACCTGCCCTTGGTGCCGTACCCGACGACGACGGTGTGATTGCGCACGTGACTCCTCCATCGCTGGATCTTGAAGGCCTGACGGGACTGCTCTGTCAGCACGGCCAGTGTGGTGCCGACGAGCAGGATGAGGAACACGAGGCGCAGCGGCGTGACGACGATGGTGTTGATCAACCGCGCCTGCTGGGTGATCGGGGTGATGTCGCCGTACCCGGTGGTGGAGAGGGAGACGGTGGCGTAGTAGAAGCAGTCGACGAGCGTCATCTCACCGCCCGGGCCGCCGCCGCCCGTGTAACCACCGCGGTCGAGCCACACCACGAGGACCCCGAGACACAGTGCCGTGAGCGCCATCGCGACGCGTTTCCCGATCAGCCGCCAGGGCGTCTCACTGTGTTCCGGGATGCTCACCACGCCCACGAGGGCGTGGTCGGGGCTCTCGTCCAGCGGATCGTGACCACGGAATCGCGACGCCAGTGCGCGCTTGTTGACCATGGAACTCCGTTTCCGCGACGTGTCCCTCGGGGGACCCTGCCGTCTTCGACATGAATAGTCGCCTATCGCACGCCCCGGGACAACAACCGGCCCCGCCCGGGGCCCTCCGAGAGGATACGGAGCAGCTCATCGGCGTCCGGCAGATCGGCTGGTTCGATCGTGCGCCCGGATCGCACATAGTGGAACGCGGCGCGCACGCTCTCGAGCTCCACGGGTCGTCCCAGGCGGGCGGTGGCGATATTGGCCCAGGCGTAGCGGTAGACCGCCAACTGAAGGGCCACGGCGGGCATGTCGCGTTCGGCGGGCACTCGTCCGGTCTTCCAGTCCACGATGATCCACCCGTCGCCGTCCCCGGCGGCCCCGAACACGGCGTCCATCCTGCCGCGCAGCAGGTGGTCGCCGAGTCCCACCTCGAAGGGCACCTCGACCGCTTCGGGGGTCATCCGTGCCCACGGGGACGACTCGAACGCCTCCTGCAGTGCGGTCAGGTCCGCCTCGGACAGCCCGTCGACGGCACCCTGGTCGCCGGCGCCGGGCAGGTCGTCGATGTCCAACAGGTGGGTGGCACCGAAGCGGTGCTCCAGCCAGAGGTGGAACCGGGTGCCGCGCCGCGCGAAGCGGTCGGGGCGGAAGGGGACCGGTCTGCGCAGACGGTCCGCGAACTCCCGGGGATCCGACGCCAGGGCGACGATCTGGCCCGCGGTGAGCCGGCGGGGCAACACCACCTCGTCCCGCTCTTCGGCCGCCCGCCGCGCGTCGGCGAGCAACGGCGCCGCGGCCAGGTGCCAGCGACGTGCGGCGCCCGCTTCCGGGGGGTCCTCGTTCTCGGGGTCCACCGGCACGGCCGCGTCGACCGCACGGGCCACGGTGACGCGGTCCGGCGCGGCCGGGCGTGGCCACGTCGCCTCCACGATGGTCGCCGTGGCGGGATTGGTGGGAGTCGGTGTGACGACGAGGTGGTCGACCTCACCCGGCGGGTCTTCTCCCCCGCACGCCTCGACGACCTCCTCGAGGAACTCGGAGGGCCCCTTGGGTTTCGCGGTCGCTCCGATCCAGTGCGACCCGGAGAGCAGCAGTGTCCGCTCCGCTCGTGTCACCGCCACGTAGAACAACCTGCGGTCCTCGTCCAGGGAGCGTCGCTTGACCCGCTTGATGTGGCTCTCCAGGGCGTTCTGGAGGAGTTTCCGGTCGGTCACGTCGTCGAGCCGGGGCACCGGGACGCCGCCCGGGTTGTCCTCTGACTCGCGGTCCCCCCGCAACTGCTCGGGCAACTGGGTCGCCGTGCGTACCGACGTCTCGGGCGCCTGGTCGGAGGGGAACACCCCGTGTACCAGGTGCGGAACGGCCACGATCTCCCACTCGAGCCCCTTGGCGGAGTGGACGGTGAGGATCTGCACCCGCCCCGGGGTGGCGGCGACCTCTCCGCGGGGGAGTCCGCTGTCGACAGTGCGAGCGAGGTCGAGGTAGGCCAGGAACGCGTCCAGCCCGGTTCCCCGGTCGGGTCGGAATCCCGCCGCCACCTCCTGCAGCGCGTCGAGTTGTTCGCGAGCCTCCCCGGCCCCGGCGCGTTGGCGGAGACGCACCTCCGCGTCGAGTCCCAGTGCCTGCTCGGCGGCAGCGACCAGGCGGGCGGGGGGTGCGGAGGATCGGGCGCGCAGACCCGAGATGATCCCCGCCAGTTCGCTGATGCGCGCCGCGCCGGCCGGGCTGTAGTCGCGCGCCGGACCCGGGTCGGCGAGGGCGTCGGCCAGCCCGGCCGAGTCGGTCTCCTCTCCCCTGGCGATCGCGTCGAGGATGTCCTCCAACTGGTCGAGGCCGGTCACCGCCCCGCCCGGGGTCGCCGCCCGACGGAGCGACAGGTGCGAGGCACGCCGGGCGAGCGCGGCGAGGTCGGCGGCTCCCAGTGCGAAGCGTGAGCCGGTGAGCAGGCGCAACAGCGCGGCTCCGGCCCCCGGGCGTGCGATCACCGTGAGCAGTGAGACCACATCTGCGACCTCGGGGACGTCGAGCAGTCCCCCCACGCCCACGACCTCGACGGCCAGTCCGCGCGCTTCGAGTGCGTCGGCGATCGCCGCCGAGTCCCCGTTGCGCCTGACCAGGACCGCGGCGGTCGGTGTGTGCCCGTCCCGGGCGGCCGCACGGTATCGCTCGGCAATCGCGTCCGCCAGCCATTCGCGTTCGTCCGCCGCGGTGTCGAGGACCGCGACCTTGAGGTCGGCGGGCTCGGCACCGGGCCGGGCTCGCAACTCGGGGACGGGGATCGACCCCGGTCGGCCCCGCAGCGGCCCGGTGATCCTGTTGGCCAGTGTGAGTACCTCCGGGGGGTTCCGCCACGAGGTGGTGAGTTCGCGCAGGTGCGAGCGCTGACCGCCGGCCAGGGGGAAGTCCTCACGGAACCGGTCGAGGTTCGAGGCCGAGGCCCCGCGCCAACCGTAGATGGACTGCATGGGGTCCCCGACTGCGGTGACCGCCGGCACCGGCCCCGCCCCGCCTCCGAACAGGGACGCGAGCAGGACGCGCTGCGAGTGCCCGGTGTCCTGGTACTCGTCCAGCAGGACCACCCGGAACGCCCGGCGCTCGGCCTGTCCGACCTGGGGGTGGTCGCGGGCGACCGCGGCCGACAGGGCCATCTGCGAACCGTGGTCGAGAGCCGACTCGGCGCGCATGCGTTCCGCTACCGCGTCCACCAGGTCCGCGAGTTCGTCGCGATGCCCCTGCACGTCGGCCGTCTCCCGGAGCCACTTCGTGGGGGTCTGGTGTTGCCGCGGGCCGGGGGGCAGGGTTGCGATGAGGGTGGTCACCAGGTCCGGGTGTGTGCGCAGATCGTCTGTGGTGACGAGGTGGTCGGACAGTTGGCCCGCCAACGCCAGGACATCCCGTGTCACCTTGCCGGGGTTCGATCCGGTCATCAGGGGGCTCTCCCACCTCGACACCACGTCGTGCGCGAGCTGGAAGGCGGCGGTGGGGGTGAGCAGCCGCGAGTCCGGTTCGACGGGGACGAGCAGTCCGTACGTCCCGAGCAGTGTCCCGGCGAACGCGTGGTAGGTCGAGATCTGTGGGTCCTCGGTGCGGATGGCCTCGGCGACCCCGGGGGCGGCTCCCGGGCCCGTGCACAGAGGACTGCGTGCGAGCGCGTCGAGTCGCCGGCGGATCCGGCGGGACAACTGCTGCGCGGCCTTACGGGTGAAGGTCAGGCCGAGGATCTCCCCCGGTCGTGCGTACCCGTTGGCCACCAGCCACACCACGCGGGCGGCCATCGTCTCGGTCTTTCCGGCACCCGCTCCCGCCAGGACCAACGTCGGTTCCGCCGGACCCGCGATCACCTCGGCCTGCTCGCGGGTCGGCCGGTGGATTCCGAGCGCGTCGGCGATGGCATCGGGCTCGATCGTCGCGGTCATCCGATCACCTGTTCTCCCTCGGGCTGCGCGGGGCAGCTGGATCTGACGTCGCAGTGGTCGCACCAGCGGCCCGCTCTCGCCGAGTAGGACGGCCCGACGGTCGCGCGGCCCGCCTCCGTCACCCGCCGGGTGAGCGCCTCGGCCGCCTCGGCCCCGAGCGGGTCCTGGGTCCGTTCGGCCGGCA
Source organism: Dietzia sp. B32 (assembly GCF_024732245.1). Taxonomy (NCBI): domain Bacteria; kingdom Bacillati; phylum Actinomycetota; class Actinomycetes; order Mycobacteriales; family Dietziaceae; genus Dietzia; species Dietzia sp. B32. Next base: position 3,202,123 of record NZ_CP093845.1, read on the forward strand.
TGCGACCCTCCCGAGCCGCCAGATAGAGCAGGAGGCCTCCGCCCGGGTCCCGCCCCGCGGCGGAGTCGACCGCCCCGTTGGCCAGGGCGAGTTGGTAGAGGGCGAGCTGCGGGTGGACGGCTGCATCGGCCTGGCTCGCCACGGCACCGCCGGTCTTCACGTCGACCGGGATCACCTGCCCCGCCGTGGTCGCCTCGAGCCGGTCGATCCGACCCCGGACGCGCACGGGGCCCTCGACCTCGAACTCGAACGGCTCCTCGACCCCGGCGGTGGTGTACTCGCCGCGGGTCGAGGAGCGCCACAGTCGGAACGTCTCTGCCATCTCGACCATCGATTCCGCTCCCCGCTCGGCGAACCACCCGCGGGCCATCGTGAGCGCCTCGGCTCGGCGCAGGACGGCCGCGCGTACCGCGTCCTCGGAGATCCCTCCCTCCACCGCCTGTGTGAGCGCGTGGACCGCCGAGCCCCGGATGAGCGGCGCCGCCGATCCGGCGTCCGACGAGTCGCCACGCATCTTCTGGAGAAACCACCGGAGGGGGCACTCCTCCAGGGCGCCGAAACCGGACGGCGAGAGGACCGCGAGGGGCACGCCGGGCGTCGCGGTGACCACCGGCTCGGCCGTGGACGGCTCGGCGGCGCCGAACCAGGTCCGCGGATCGGCGACCCCCACCCCGGCGTCGCGGAGGCCGGCGAGGAGCCCGGCCGCGTGACGGGCGTCTTCCGGGTCGGTCGCCGGGTCGTGCAGAGCCGCCCGCAGATCGACGGCCAGGTGCGGCAGGGTGAACACGGTGGGCGCGTGCGGGGGTGGGCCCGTCACCTGCCCGGTCGGGGCTGTGGTGGGGGCCACGGTGGCCAGGTCGGAGATCTCGTCGATGAACCGGGACGGGGCCACATCCCCCTGCTCCGGTGACTCGACCGCGGTCACCAGGAGATGATCGCTCGCGCGGGAACAGGCGACGTAGAACAGGCGACGTTCCTCGGCCGAGCGGGCGGCGGCGGAGGACACGGCCCGCTCGGCCTCGGACGGCACGGGACCGTCGCCGGCGATCTCGGTCAGATCCACCAGTTCGTCGACCCCGAGCAGCCCGGACCGCCGGCGGGGTGCGGGCCACACCCCGTCCTGCACGCCACACACGGCCACGGCCCGCCACTGTCTGCCCACCGCGGCGTGCGCGGACAGCACGCTGACCGCCCCGCCGCGGGCCCTGGTGTCCGCGCGACCGGGCGCGGGCAGGTCCTCGCCGGAGACGATGTCGCAGAAGAGCGCCACGGATCCGCCGGGCACCCGGTCGACGAAGTCGGCCGCGTGGTCGAACAGCGACACGACCGCGTCGAGTGAGCGGTCCGCGGACCGGGACCACGGGTCGGCGGCCACTGCCTGACGGACGAGCCGCCGCTCCAGCCGGGACGCCGACCACGCCGCCCAGAGGGTCTCCTCCGCGGTCCCGCCCGCCTCGAGCTCCGCCAGGACGGCCGCCCGGGCCCGTCGGATCCTCGTCACCGGCGCGAGCTCCACGGCGGTGAGGCCCGGCGGGATCTGGTCCTCCGCCGCGAGGACCAGCCGACGCAGTGTGTCCGCGCTCGGTTCGGTGCCGCCTATCCCGGAGCGCCGCAGGCCGCGCCGGAGGCGACGCATCGCGACCGCGTCGGCGCGACCGATCGGGCCCGAGAGCATGGCCAGGGTCCGCTCGGCGTCGGTCCCGGCCTCGCCCTCCACCGCGGACCGCACCAGGAGAAGCAGCCCGGACGCCACGGGATCGTGGGCCGGCGGGATCTCCGCACCCGCGTCGACGACGGGGACGTCCGCGGCGTCGAGGGCCGCCAGGAGCGCATCCGCCACCCGCGGCAGGGAGCGGGTCACCACGGCCATCTCCCCGTAGTCGATACCGTCCAGGACGTGGCGGCGACGGAGGAAATCCGCGATGACGGCCGCCTCCCCCGCGGCCGAGCCCGCGACGGTCACCCCCACCGAGCCCTCGGCACCGCCGGTCGATTCGCGGGGGCGGTGGCGCGCGGCCCCGGGGAGCCGCGACGCGACACGCGCCGCGACCGCCGTGATCGCCGGCGACATGCGGTGTCCGGCGTGGAGGTCGACGGCGCGGCCGCCCTGGTCCACCACGGCGCGCGCGAGCCCGCCGTCCGCCCCGCGGAACCGGAACACCGACTGGTCGCCGTCCTCGACCACCAGCAGCACATCCGCGCCGCCACCGACCGTCGCCACGAACTCGGCGGCGAGGGGATCGAGATGGTGCGCGTCGTCCACCGCGACGAGCCGGCGTGACCGGAAGATCTCACGGAGATCGGGATCCGCGGTGAGTGCGTCGAGGGCGGCCCCCACCAGTTCCGCGGCGTTGAGCGCCTCCGGGATGTCGGACTGCCCGGAACGCACACCGGAGCGTAGTGCCATCTGCTCCTCGTGGCGGCGGAAGAACCCGGCGGCGGCGACCCACGCGGGCCGACCCGCGGTCCGTCCCAACCGGGCGAGTTCGCGTGGTCCGATGCCCCTCTCCAGCGAGCGCAGGAGCAGGTCGCGCAGTTCGCGGGCGAACCCGACCGTGGCCAGGGCCGGACGCATCTGCTCCGGCCAGTGCGGCGCCCCGTCCGCCAGTTCGCCCGACAGGGTCTCCCGCACCACCGCGTCGTGCTCGGCCCCGGTGCGCAACCGCGGGGGCGGTGCATCGGCCCGCGCGGCCGCCAACCGGACGACCGCGTGGGCCAGGGAGTGGACGGTGCGGACCGGCGCATCGGTGCCCACCACGAGCTCCGGAGGCAGGCCGCGGGTGGACTGTTCGAGCAGGGCGGCCGCCGCCGTCGCCGAACCCGTGAGGACCAGGACGCCGTCCATGCCCACCCCACCGGCCACCGCCGAACGCACCACGTCGACGATCAGCGAGGTCTTCCCGCTACCCGGGCCCCCGCGGACCACCCACCGATCCTGCCGACCGGTCCGGGCGCCCGACCAGTCACGGCCGAGGAGATCGTCGAGATCTGCCGGCCAGGATGTCCCCGGATGGCCGACCGCGCGGTCGGCGCGGGCGGCGCGGGCGGCGCGGTCGGCGCGGTCGGCGCGGGCGGCGCGGCTGGCGGTCGGGGTGTCGACGGGCTCTGTCACGGGTCGATGAGACCACACGCCTACGACATCGCCCCGCCGCGAGGGTCAGCGCAGGGTGTCCTCGAGCATGTTCGGGCGGCAGGCGGTCCGCGAGACGACCGTCATGATCACCAGGACCACCGTGAGGAACGCCAGGCCGGCACCGAGCCCGGGTCCGTCGAACAGCATGCCGAACACGAGCGGCCCCAGGGACGCGGCCGTGTACCCGACGCCCTGGGAGAACCCCGAGAGCGCAGCGGAACCCGCCTGTGTGCGCGTGCGGAGGTTGATCAACGTCAGGCAGAGGGGGAACGTGCTGGGCCCCACCCCGAGCAGGCAGATCCACACCCACGCCGCGCCGGGCGCCCAGAGCAGGCCGGCGAACCCGGCCAGATAGGACACGACGGAGACGACGACGACGGCGTACGGGTCCTCGAAACGGCCCGCGGCCCACGGCACCACCAGGGCTGCGACGAGCCCGATCGCCGAGTAGACGGCCAGCGCCAACCCGCCCTCGGCGCGGGTCATCCCGATCGACTCGGCCACGGCCGGGAGCCAGGTGAAGAACGCGTACGTGCACAGGGAGTTGGTGCCGAAGAACAGGGCCAGGGCCACGCCGACCGGCGAGCGCCACGGGCGGATGCGCCGGGCCGGGGCGTCGGTGGCACCGTCGACGTGGCGGGGCGGGGCGGTGGGCACCCCCGGGTTCAGGATCTCGACGATCCACGGGATCGCGGCGACGACGGCGAGGACCGCCCACCAGCCGATCGAGACCCGCCACCCCGCGGCCTCCTCGACGGGCACGGCGACCAGCGCGGGAACGACGGTGCCCAGCTGCAGGCCGGTGATGTAGGCCATGCTGACCGCGGCCACGTGCCGCGGGAAGTACTTCTTGACCAGGGGCGGGGCGACGACGTTGCCGATACCCATCCCGGCCAGTGCGATGAGGGACCCGACCCCCATCACTACCGGGTCGTGGGCGAGGGCCCGGATGATCTGACCCGCGGCCGCCGCGACCATCGCGAGGACCGTCAGCAGCTCCAGGCCCATCCGACGCAGGACCATCGGGGTGAGGACACCCCACACCGCGAACATGGCGGTGGGGACCATGCCCAGCAGTCCCATCCCGGCGGCGCCGAGACCGATCTCGGCGTCGATCACCCCGAGCAGCGGGCTGAGGGAGGTCACGGCCGTCCGGAGGTTCAGCGAGACGAGGATGACACCGACCAGAGCAACGAGCGGGAACGCGAGGGCGCCCCGGCGGGTCGACCCCCGCGGGGAGTCGGGGCTCATTCGGCGGTGTCCCCGACGAACTCGCCGACCTCACGGGCCATCGACTGCAAGCCGTCCATCGCGTGCGGCCGCGAACCCGGGTGGAGAGCGTGCACCGCCAGGCGGAACACGGCGGCGCGCAGGACCATCTGGGGCCAGTGCTCGAGATGGCGCCACCTGCGGAGGACCCCGGAGTCCACCGTGCCCCACGACAGGTGGTCCACGGCGACGACCGCGGCCGACCACGAGGCGGGCCGGGCGTAGGGGACGACGTCGGTCAGCGCCGGCTCGGCGGAGGAATCGAAGAGCAGTCCCCGGGCGAGGTCCCCGTGGACCACGCCGGCCACTGTCGTCCCGACCGGCCGGCGATGTCGGATCAGGCCCGTCGCACCGAGCAGGGCGGCTGCGCGGTGGGTCGCGAACGGGGTGCCCCGGTCCTCCATCCCGGGGGCGAGGTCGTGCTCGGGATCACCGTCCCAGGCGGCCGCCTCGGCGAACGAGAACAGGTCGGTCTCGGCCCACGGCCTCGTCGCCGGGCGGGTGGCCGGGCGCGGTCGCTCGACGCCGGCGAGCGCCGCGTTGATCCGGGCCGACCACGCGATGGTCTCGTCGGCGCGCGCCTCTGGCCGACCGGTGACGACCCTGTCGGCGCGCCATCCGCTCACGACGTGCCGACCGTCGCGGGAGCGGACCGGCAGCGCGACCCGCAGTCCCGTCACATCGAGTTCCTCGCGGACCCGGGCGGACCAGTTCGCCAGTGCGGTGTCCGCGACGGGCCGGAGTACGAGGGCGGCCCCGGACGTCGACACCAGCCAGCCGGTACCGGAGCCGGCGATCACGGGGACGGCAGGGCCGTCCGCCACGCCGAACGCGCCGCGGACGTGTTCGGGGACGCTCACGTCGTTCACTCCGCCCACGCTACCCATCCGCCCACGCTACCCATCCCCACGGTCAATACCCGGGCAGGGACGGGTCGACGTCGCGTGTCCAGGCCTCGATCCCGCCCGCCAACGATCGGACCCCGGCGAAACCGGCCCCGGCCAGGGTCGTGGCGGCGCGGGCGGACCGCACACCCGACTTGCAGTACAGGACCAACGGCCCGCGGGCGGCGGCGCGACCGAGGACACCGGTCGGATCACCCGCGTCCTCGGCTACGGAGTCCAACGGCACCCACACCGACGGGTCGATCCGGGCGATGGACCGCTCCCCCGCCCCGCGGACGTCCACGAGGACCGGGGCGGGGGCACCGGAGGGCCCGGCCCCGCCCAACTCCTCCGCGAGCTCGGCGGCGGTGACGGTCGGCGACCCGGGTGTCGGCACCTCGCAGGAGACGTCGTCGGCGCCGTCGGGCAACCGGGTGACCGGTTCCCTCGACGGGTCCGGGCGGATCGTCACCGTCCGGTGGGTGGACTCGAGCAGATCCATGAGGACGAGGCGCCCGAGCAGCGGCTGGCCGGCACCGGTCACGAGCTTGACGGCCTCCATGGCCATCATCGACCCGACCGTGCCGCACAGGGCGCCCACGACACCGGCCTCGGCACAGCTGGGCACCGACCCCGGTGGTGGCGGCGACGGGTAGAGGTCCCGCAGCGTCACCGGGTCCGCGGGTGCGGGCGGGCGCGACCAGAACACGGCGAGCTGCGCCCGGAACCGGTCGATGGTCCCCCAGATGAGCGGGATCCCGGCGATCTCGCACGCGTCGGAGACCAGATACCGGGTGGCGAAGTTGTCACTGCCGTCGATCACCAGATGATGGCCCTCGAGCAGGGCACCGATGTTCAGTGCGTCGAGTCGCGTGTGGAGAGCCTCGACCTCGACCCCGGGGGCCAACTCGGCCAGCCGGTCCCGGGCCGAATCCACCTTCGGTCGGCCCACCGCTCCCACGGAGTGGATCACCTGCCGGTGCAGATTGCCGAGGTCCACCTCGTCGTCGTCGACGACCGTGATCCGACCGACCCCCGCCGCGGCGAGGTACATGAGCACGGGGGCGCCCAGGCCGCCGGCGCCCACGACGAACACGGACGCGGCGCGCAGGCGACGCTGCCCCTCGTCACCGATCGCGCCGAGCAACAGGTGCCGCGAGTACAGTTCCCGCTCGTCCCTGGTCAGCTCCGGCACCGGGTCGACCAGGGGTGGGAGTACGCGCTCCGCCGCCCCGCCCACGGCACTCATCTCGTCACCGGGGGTCCGTCGGGGAACGGCCAGGCGTTGTATCGACACGTGTCGTCGTTGTCCGGGACGACACCCTCGGGATCCAGCTTGTGGATGTCGCCGTTGTTCACCCCGAACGTCTGCTGCATCATGATCGGCGCCAGTGCGCCGTCGGCCGGGCAGGGGTCGTGCGCCGGGTAGCCGATCGCGTGGCCCACCTCGTGGTTGACCAGATACTGCCGGTAGGACCCGATGTCCCCCTGGAAGGACCTCGCCCCACGCACCCAGCGGGCCAGGTTGAGGTAGACGCGTCCCGTGGCGGAGTTGTAGCAACTCGCCTCGAGTTCGATGTCGTACCCGCAGTTCTCACGAACCGTGATGGGGCTGGCCAACGAGACCCGGAAGGCCGGCTCGGCCCCGGTGACCCGCTGGAACGCGACGGCCCCGTCCGCCGTCCAGCTCTTGGGGTTGGCGAGCGTCGCGTCGACCATCCGGGCGACCGACTCGTCCCCTCCGAAGTCGGTGGTGTCGATCCCGTCCTCGATCTCCACCGTGTAGGTGTACCGCTCGGCCGACGGACTCCCCACCGGATCGGTGTCCCCGGGCACGGTCCTGAACCCGCCGCCCGCGGCCTCGACGAAGGGGCCGCCCTCCGGCAACTCCCCGCTGGGCGGGACCTCGCCCGTCGCGGGAACCCCGACGACGGCCGGTGTCTCCTCGGCGCGGACGACCCGCTCCTCGTCCGACGTCCCCGGCGAGACGATCGCGTCCCCGATCACCAGTGCGGTGAGGACCAGCAGGACCGGGATCGCGTACGCCCGCCAGCCCCACGTGGAGAAGAACCGGCCGATCGCGGTCTGCCGGGGCAGGTGATCCCGTGACCCGGGCACCGACCGGCGACGACCCGGGGTCGACTCCTGCGGGTCCCACGGCGCGCGCAGCGGCTCACCGTGCGGAGGGTAGTACGGCGCCCGCTGACGGCCCCCGGTGTCCACACCGTCGGGCGTCCGGCGACGGCCGTCGCTCATCGGTACACCTCCACGTCCGCTCCTGAAGTCAAGGCCTACACGATCCCACATGCGGGGTGAGGCGCCTCCTCCCGCACTCCGCCGGTGCAGGTATTGTCCGTCTGGCCCGGACGCCTGTCGACTCCCGCCCGGGCGGACAGGAGCCAGCACATGCCGAGCCCGGACGGACCCTTCCCGGCCGCCCCGGGCCGCGCGAGGGCTGCCCGCCTCCCCCGGGGGGCCCGCCGCAGCCAGCTGATCGACGCCGCCGGGACCGTGTTCGTGGACCAGGGCTTCCACTCCTCCGGGATGGACGACATCGCCGTCCTGGCCGGCGTCTCCAAACCTGTGCTCTACCAGCACTTCGACTCCAAGCGGGACCTGTACATCGAGGTACTGCGCCACCATGTGGACGAACTGCTCGGGCGCATCCGCGCCGCGCTGGACTCGACCTCGGACAACCGTCGCCGGGTCGAGGCCGCCGTCGACACGTTCTTCGCGTACGCCGACTCCGACACCCGCGGCTTCCGCCTGGTGTTCTACTCCGAGTCCGGCGATGAGGATGTCCGGCGGGAACTCGACCGGGCCACCGACGGCTGTATCGAGGCGGTCCACGACCTCGTCCGCGGGGATTCCGGTCTCGACGCCCACCGGTCGCGGTTGTTGGCCGTCGGACTGGTCGGCGCCAGCCGCGTCAGCGCGGGGCACTGGCTCGACGCCGGCCGACCGATCCCCCGCGCGGACGCGGTCTCCACGACGGTCACCCTCTGTTGGGGTGGCCTGTCGAAGATCCCGCGACACGGAGGGGACCGCCCCGGTCCGGGCGATCAGCCGACCTAGGTCCCGGTTCCCGGTCCGGACCCGGTCCGGACCGGGAACCGACCCCGGGGCCGCGGGGACCGTCACCGCGGACCCCGCGGGGTCTCCAGCCCCTAGGAGAGGAACCCGACCGCGCGGCGCGCGGTCTCCCCGATCTCGACGTACGCCACCCGATCCGTGGAGACGAGGTAGCGGCGCCCCTTCTCGTCCTCGAGCTCGAGGACGGACTTGGCCTCGGCGGTCAGGGCCGCCTCGACGCGCTTGTAGACGTCCTCCGGCGCCATCCCGGTCTTGAACACGAGCTCACGGTTGCTGTCGGCGATGCCGATCTTGACCTCCACGGTGCCTGCCCTTCTCGTCGTAGGCGCCTGTCACGCCGTCTTCGGTGATACGTGCGATCCAGGCTAGCCCGACGTGCTCGGAAGGCGGCGGCACGGGATAGGATGTGTGCACGTGGATCACTCCCCGGATCCGGATCGCTCCGGTGTCGGGCGCGACAGGTCCGCGTGGAAATGTGCGCGCGCCCCGCTCGCGAGGCCGGACCTTGTGCGGCCCGAACCATCCGCGCGCGAGACGAGAAAGGCACCGCCCTGTCCACCACAGATGTCACCACCGAAGAAGTCGACGGCATGGCCACGACGACAGCCGTCGTCGACGCCCCGTCCTCCGACTCCTCCCCCAGCTTCGCCGAGCTCGGCGTGCGACCCGAGATCGTCACCGCGCTCGCCGAGCGCGGGATCACCCACACGTTCGCCATCCAGGAGCTCACCCTCCCCCTGGCGCTGGCGGGATCCGACCTGATCGGTCAGGCCCGCACCGGAATGGGCAAGACCTACGGGTTCGGTGTCCCGCTCCTGCACCGCATCGCCACCGGCGAGGCGACCAGGGAGCTAGACGGGACCCCGCGGGCACTGATCATCGTCCCCACCCGTGAGTTGTGCGTCCAGGTCACCCAGGACCTCAAGATCGCCGCCACCGGACTCACCGCACCCTCCGGCTCGGGCACCCGCCCGCTCAAGGTCCTCGCGATCTACGGCGGCACGCCGTACGAGCAGCAGACCGAGGCCCTGGAGAAGGGCGTCGACGTGGTCGTGGGCACGCCCGGGCGCCTGCTCGACCTCGCGAACCAGTCGAAGCTCGTCCTGGGCAAGGTCGAGGCGCTCGTCCTGGACGAGGCCGACGAGATGCTCGACCTGGGGTTCCTGCCCGACATCGAGAAGCTGCTGCGCATGGTCCCGGACAAGCGCCAGACCATGCTCTTCTCGGCCACGATGCCGGGGCCGATCATCACCCTGGCGCGGACGTTCCTCACCAAGCCGACGCACATCCGGGCCGAGGCCGCCGACTCCGGTGCCACGCACGAGAACACCACCCAGTACGTCTACCGGGCCCATTCACTCGACAAGCCCGAGGTGGTCTCGCGGATCCTGCAGGCCGAGGGCCGGGGCGCGACGATGATCTTCTGCCGCACCAAGCGCACCGCCCAGAAGCTGGCCGACGATCTCGCCGAACGTGGCTTCCGGGTGGGGGCGATCCACGGCGATCTCGGCCAGGGTGCCCGCGAGAAGTCGCTCAGGGCGTTCCGTTCCGGTGACGTCGACGTGCTGGTCGCAACCGATGTCGCGGCTCGCGGGATCGACGTCGACGACGTCACCCACGTCATCAACTACCAGTGCCCCGAGGACGAGAAGACCTACGTGCACCGGATCGGCCGCACCGGCCGTGCAGGGCGCACGGGTGTCGCCGTCACCCTCGTGGACTGGGACGACCTGCCCCGGTGGGGTCTGATCGACAAGGCGCTCGGGCTCGAGTCCGGCGAACCCGCCGAGACCTACTCGACGTCCCCGCACCTGCGGTCCGACCTCGGGATCCCCGAGGGCGCGGGCGGGCGTGTCGGCGCCGCCACCGGAACCGGTTCCGGCCGCCGCCCGGCCGACCGGGAGTCCCGCGGATCCACGCGGGAGACCGGGACCGGATCGCGGCCCCGCCGACGACGTACCCGGACCGACGCCTCCGGCGCTGACGGGTCCCCGGCGCCCACCTCGTCCGGTGACCCCGCTCCCGGGACGGCGACCGGGGATGATTCGGCCGGCTCCGGGGATGCACCCGCGCGGCGCCGCCGTCGCCGTCGGCGCCCCTCGTCGTCGTCGTCCGATCAGTCCGGTCAGGACTGACCAGGCCACCACGTCCCCACCCACGGCACGTGCGCGCAGACAGTCACGCCTCCGGCGGCCGGGGCCGCCGGGTCCTCGGCGTGCCCTCCGAACGGGCGACACGCCGTGACCTGGTGGCCGCGGCCGTCATCGTCGTCGTCATGGCCGTGGTCGCCGCCACCGTTCTGCTGTCGGGCAGCGCGGCGCGATCTCAGTTCGGTCCTGCTGACGACGAGCAGCCCGTCTACGGTCCCGCCGTCGAGCGACCCGCCTCGCTCCGCCCCCTGTGGTCCCACGCCTCGGAGGGCACGGGAGCCCCGCTGACCACCAAGGGCAACCTCGTCACCCTCGACGCCGACGGGACCCTGGTGGGTCGCGACGCCGGCTCCGGGGAGCAGCGGTGGACGTACTCGCACGCCGGCCGCTTCTGCGCGGCCACCTTCTACGCCGACGTCCTGGCCGCCGCCTTCCAGGGCGCCGCCGGCTGCAGCGACGTCACCGCCCTCGACCCGACGACGCAGCAGTACACGAGCACCCGGCAGAGCGCCTTCTCCGACGGGATGGAGTTAACCTCGACGTGGCGGCACGCGCTCGCCTCCGGCCCCGACCGGCTCGAGATCTGGCGCGACGACCTGGTCCGCACCGTCGAGTACGGCTCCGTCGAGGCACCCCAGGAGGCGGACATGCAACCGCGCGCCGGGTGCACGCTCGGAACGGCGGACCTCACCGACGACCGGTTCGCGGTCGCCGAACGCTGCCCCGGTGACGACTCCGCACGCCTCACCCTGGCCGAGACCGTCCCCGAGGACAGTCGCAAGCCCGAGGAGATCGCCTCGGACACCACCGGAGCCGACGACCTCTGGATCATCGATGTCAGCGACGACGGCGTCCTCGCCCTGACCAGCCGCGACGGTGCCTGGGCGGTGGAATGGTTCACCGCCCCTCGGCAGTACTCCCCCGTCCTGCGGCTGGACTCCGAACCCGCGATGAAGCCCGGCGTCCCGACCCTGTCCGCCGACGAGACGCAGGCGCGGTGGTACGACGGCGCCTCCACCCACGCCTTCCGGACCGACACCGGCCAGCACTCGTGGACTGCCGGAGGGACCACCGGCCCGGGTATGACCGGCGGGTGGTCACCCGACCCCGAGGTCCGGACCGCGCGGGACTGGGTGCTCATCCCCGTCGCCGGCGGATTCGGGCTCCTGGACCACGACACCGGATTCGAGACCCTGCGGCTGGGCGCCACCGGCACATCAGGCGGCGGCGTCACCGGGCTGGCACAGATCGGCGACATCCTCTACGAACGCCGGGCCGGGCAGATCCACGCCTACAAACTGCTGACCTGACCGCGCCCCGGGAGATCTCCCCGGCGCGCAGGCCGACGCGGTCGGTCAGGTGGCATACCACTCGACGGCGTCACGCCGGAACAGCGCCACCAACGCCGTCGCACACACCGCCGCGAGGATGATCCCGGCCAGGTACTGGTGCGACCCCACCCCGACGTACCACGCGACGAAGAGCAGCAGCAGCTCGGCGATCACCACCAGACCACGCCCCCACCTCCGACCGCGCAGCAGCCCCAGGCCCGCCGCCAACAACCCGCCCCCGAGGATCGCGAACCACACAGCGGTCCCGTACCCGCTGATGACCACGGTCTCCTCACGATGGCCCCCGATCGCGCGGACGAGGAGGACCACGGCGACTCCGACCCCGATGAGCCCCTGAGCAGAGGCGATCCAGCCGGCGAGGCGGACCGGACCGGGGATCGCGACCCGGGGGTCGGCCTGGAAACGGGGCTCATCCCGTCGACTCACGTTCACCTCTCAAGAGTATGCGGAGCCGGATCCGGCAGGCCCCACACCCCGGGCGGAGCACACTTCGCTTAGGCCATAACAGCCTCTGGTGTGCGGTTTCGCACCGATTTGACAAAGCGCGTGACGTTTAACACATAGTCGCTCGAGAGGGTTGACTTGTCCCAGAATCGTGGGACGATCATTTGTAACAGCGCAGACACACCGTGTTTGCCTAGCCTTAACCGGGAGCCACTCCGCCAGGAGCGAGCCCGCGGAGCGGGTACTACCCCCACCACCCCGCCGGGTGTCACCGAACACGCGCGTTCTTTCGTCGATCCTACAGGTCCACGCCTGAACGGCGCCTTTTCGTGCTGTCCGGCGCACCCGATCACGGCCTCACACCGAAGGAGCTCCCATGGACTGGCGCCACAAGGCCATCTGTCGCGACGAGGATCCCGAGCTGTTCTTCCCCGTCGGCAATTCCGGACCCGCCCTCGCGCAGATCGCCGAGGCGAAGATCGTCTGCAACCGTTGCCCCGTCACCGCCGAGTGCCTGACCTGGGCCCTCGAGTCCGGCCAGGACGCCGGCGTGTGGGGTGGCATGAGCGAGGACGAGCGACGCGCCCTCAAGCGTCGCCGGGCCCGCACCCGCACCACGGTCTGACCCCGACCGTCTGACGCGGCCGTCGTCCGAACCCCAGACGGCCAGCGCACGAGAGGCCGGTCCCCAACCCGATCAGGGTGGGGGCCGGCCTCTCGCCTCTGTGGCGAACCCGCGTCAGTCGATGACTGCGATGAGATCGCCCGCCTGGATGACGTCCCCGGGCTTCACCGCGATCTCGGTGACGGTGCCCGAGCCCTCACACAGCACCGGGATCTCCATCTTCATCGACTCCAGGAGCACGATGGTGTCGCCCTCGGCGACCTCGGTGCCGGCCGCCGCGACAACCTCCAAGACGTTCGCGACCATCTCGGCACGGACCTGTTCAGTCATATGGATAATTCCTCTGCTTCCTCGACAACGGCCCCCGGACACCTCCAATGCAACCACACGGGCCCGCGCATGGAAGACTTGTACACCGACGAAAGGAGGCGACCATGAGCAAGCGTGGCCGCAAGAGGCGGGATCGCCGTAAGAAGAACGCCAACCACGGCAAGCGTCCGAACAGCTGAGTCCGGACACCGTGGACGACGAGGGGGCGGGCACCTGACCGGTGCCCGCCCCCTCGTCGTCCGTCGCCGCATCCGCGGATCAGTTGATGTCGCGCCTCTCGACGGTCGTGCGCCTGTGGACCACGGTCGTGCCGTCCACATCCGTCGTGGTCACCGTGGTGCGTCGGATCTCGACCATCAGACGTTCCCGCAGCCCGGTGGGCGCCTTCTCGCAGCACGAACTGGAGAGCTTCGCCTTGAGACGACGCTCCGACAGGAACATCTCCCGGCAGTCCGGGCAGCCGGCGAGATGGTGTTCGAGACGAGAGCGGCAGGCGTCATCGCACTCGAGGTCCACCAGCAGCGACAGATCGCGCAACGCCGACTGACAGTCGATCTCGTCGAGTCGCGGGTCGTGCTCCCTCATCACTTCGCCCCCTCCTCACGGCCGCGGCCGAAGCCCCGCTCGGTGGCGACGTCGCGCAACAACTCCCGCAGCTGCTTGCGACCGCGGTGCAGACGCGACATCACGGTCCCCAGCGGGGTGTCCATGATCTCCGCGATCTCCTTGTACGGCAGGCCCTGCACGTCGGCGTAGTACACCGCCATCCGGAACTCCTCCGGGAGTTCGGCCAACGCCGCCCGGATCTCGTCGTCCGGCAGCAACTCCATCGCCTCGACCTCCGCCGAGCGCAGGCCCGTCGAGGTGTGCTCGGCCGCGGCGGCCAGCTGCCAGTCGGTGATCTCGTCGGTCGGGTACTGCGCGGGCTGGCGCTGTCGCTTGCGGTAGTGGTTGATGTACGCGTTGGTGAGGATGCGGTGCATCCACGCGCGGAAGTTCGTCCCCGGCTTGAACGAGTGGAACCCGGCGAAGGCCTTGGCGTAGGCCTCCTGCACCAGGTCCTCCGCATCGGCGGGGTTCCGGGTCATCCGCAGGGCCGCGCCGTAGAGCTGGTCGAGGAGTGGCATGGCCAGCTCCTCGAACCTCTCCGCGCGCTGGTCGGCCTCGTCGGGCCGCAACTCGGTCGGCAACCGGAACTCCTCACCTGTCGATGTCCCGGAGTCTAACGGCACGCCCGGGGCGTCGAGGACCGCGGTCCGCATCGCACCCTCCCTTCCTACCCGGGACCGACCCCGGGTACCTGCTCAGAATCAACGCGGAGGTCCACCTCGCTATTCCGCGGTGCCCCGGACGCTAGGCTCCCCTCCCGTGAGCAGTAAGAGGGGACGGAGCGGAGCCGCGGCGACGCCGGCGATCGCCGCACTACGTGAGGCCGGCGTCGACCACGTCGTGCACACCTATGACCCGACCGGCGAGACCGCCTACGGCGACGAGGCGGCCCGCGTGATGGGTGAGCGACTGGGCGTGGACCCCGGCCGCGTGTTCAAGACACTGGTCCTGGCCACCGGCAGGCCTCCCGAGGGTTCACGGGTCCCGCTCGCCGTGGCCGTACTGCCCGTGACCTGTTCTCTGGATCTCAAGGCCACCGCCGCCGCCCTGGGATGCGGGAGGACCGCACTCGCCCCCGTCGACGTGACGGAGAAGACCACCGGGTACGTCGTCGGAGGAGTGTCCCCCGTCGGCCAGAAGCGGAGCCTGACGACGGTGGTGGACGCCTCGGCGCTGGGCCACCCCACGATCCTGTGCAGCGCGGGGAGGCGCGGATGGGAGATCGAGCTCGCCCCCGCCGATCTGGTCACGCTCACCCGGGCGGTGACCGCCCCCATCACGGCGGGCGGATAGAGCACGGCGAACGGATAGAGCACGGGGTCAGAAGAGCATCCCCTCCACGGGGTCGACCGGCCGCACGAGCTCCGGCCCGTCGTTGCGCACGCTGGAGACCGCCCGCGACACGGGTCTGATCTCCACCGACTCGGCCCACTCGCCCAGGTCACCGCCGGCGCCGTCCACCAGGGCACGCGGGTCGCCCATCACCGCCGGATCGAGCCAGTCCGCGAGTACCCCGGGATGCACCACCAGTGGCATCCGGTCGTGCACCCGGCGCAGCGACCCGAGCGCCTCCGTGGTGAGGATCGTGCACGACAGTTGCGTGACGGTGGCGTCGACCGGGTCACGACGGGCCTCCCACAGCCCGGCCATGAGCAGGCCGCGGTCCCCCGGCATGCTCATGAAGTACGGCTGCTTGGGACCGGCCTTCCCACCGGGGGTCGCCGGTTCGCCGGGCACCCACTCGTACCATCCGTCCATCGGAATCACGCAGTGACGACGGGCGACCGCGGACCGGAACGACGGCTTGGAGTACGCCGTCTCCACCCGGGCGTTGAACAGGTTGGGCAACCGCTGGGTGTCCCGGGCCCACGAGGGGACCAACCCCCACCGCATCCCCCGAAGGACCCGTCGAGGCCCACCCGCATGGGCCGTCTCCCCGGGTCCGGCGGGTTCGTCGAGGCTCTCGGGCCGCGGTACGTCCAGCGCCAGGACCGGGATCGTCGTGGTGGGCGCGATGTTGAACCGCGGTTCCCGGGGCACGACGGCGGGGAACAGCCCGGGGGGCGGGGAGGTCGCCTCGTCGACCGCGTCCAGTTCCACAGCGAGCTGCGCCGGGTCCGAGGAGAGCGAGAACCGTCCACACATGCCGACATCCTCGCACCCGGGTCGGCCGGACGCCGCCCCGATGGGCGACAATGGCCAGGTGAGTCATTGGAACGCACCCGTCGCCTCCGGCCCCGTGAACGCGCACGTCGCCGTCCCCGGGTCCAAGTCGCTGACCAACCGCGCCCTGGTGCTCGCGGCACTGGCCGACGGCCCCTCCCGACTCGTCGGCACCCTGCGCAGCCGGGACACCGACCTCATGATCGGCGCGCTGCAGGCGCTGGGGACACGCATCGAGGGCCCGTCCGGACCGCTCGACCCGGACGACACCGATCTCGTCATCACCGCCGGTGAGCTGCGGGGCGCCGACGTCGAGTGCGGCCTGGCGGGGACCGTGATGCGCTTCGTCCCGCCGGTTGCCGCCCTGGCCACCGGCCGGTCCACCTTCGACGGCGACCCCGCCGCCCGGGTCCGCCCGCAGGCCACCGTGCTCGACGCCCTGCGTGCGCTGGGCGCCGCCGTCACCGGGAACAGACTGCCGTTCACCGTCGACGGCTCCGGTTCGCTGCGGGGCGGCAGCGTCGAGATGGACGCCTCCGCCTCGTCCCAGTTCGTCTCCGGCCTGCTGCTGTCGGCCGCGCGGTTCGACGAGGGCGCCGAGCTGGTCCACACCGGTTCCTCCCCCGTCCCCTCGGGGCCGCACATCGAGATGACGCTGGAGATGCTCCGCGAATCCGGGGTCACCGTCGACCGGCCGACGCCGTCGTCGTGGCGGGTCGCGCCGGGCCCGATCGCGGCGGTCGACAGGGTCGTGGAGCCCGACTTGTCCAACGCCACCCCGTTCCTCGCCGCCGCCGCGGTCACCGGCGGGACCGTCCGCATCCCCCACTGGCCGGTCACCACGACCCAGCCCGGGGACGCCATCCGCGGCATCCTGCAGGACATGGGTGCGTCGGTGACCCTCGAGTCCGCCGACGGTGCGGGCCACGGCACCCTCGTCGTCGTCGGTCCCTCACACCTATCCCCCGTGGACCTGGATCTGTCCGCCATCGGCGAACTCACCCCGACCATCGCCGCGCTGTGCGCGCTCGCCGACGGCCCGTCCCGGCTCACCGGTATCGCGCACCTGCGCGGGCACGAGACCGACCGCCTCGCCGCACTGGCCGCCGAACTCGGCGCCGTGGGCTGCGGCGTCACCGAACTCGACGACGGCCTCGAGATCACCCCGGCGCCGCTGCACGGCGCCCCGTGGCGCGCCTACGCCGACCACCGCATGGCCACCGCGGGTGCCATCGTCGGCCTCGTCGTCCCGGGCGTCGAGGTCGACGACGTCGAGTCCACCGCCAAGACCCTGCCCGGCTTCACCACGATGTGGGCCGACATGCTCGCCGGACAGGGCTGACGGGCGGTCATGCCGAGCGGACGGGGTGCGGGCAGCGCACGAGGGTGGGACGAGTCCGACGTCCGGATCAGGCCCGGGAAGGGCTCACGCCCACGGACCAAACGCCGGCCCAGCCACGACGATGCCGCGGCCGCGATGGTCGTGGCCGTGGACCGCGGGCGCTGGGGCTGCGTGCTGCTCGACGACGGCCCGGACCACACCGCCGGCACCCGCGTCGTCGCCATGCGGGCCCGCGAACTCGGCCGGACCCCGGTGGTGGTGGGCGACCGGGTGGGCGTGGTCGGCGACCTCACCGGCGCGCGCGACACCCTCTCCCGGATCGTCCGCGTGGAGGAGCGCTCGACGGTGCTGCGCCGGACCGCCGACGACTCCGACCCCTACGAGCGGGTGGTGGTCGCCAACGCCGAGCAGCTGCTCATCGTGGTGGCCGTCGCCGACCCCCCGCCGCGCGCCGGGTTCGTCGCACGGGCCCTCGTCGCCGCCTACACCGGCGGCTTGGAACCGGTCCTGTGCCTGACCAAGGGCGACCTCGACGACCCCTCGGTGTTCGCCGCCGAGTTCGCCGAACTCGACGTGCCGGTCCTGCGAGTGGGGGTCGACGACGAGCTGGACGATCTCCACGACCTGATCGACGGCCGGATCTCCGCGATGATCGGACACTCGGGCGTCGGTAAATCGACACTCGTCAACCGCCTGGTCCCCGACGCCTACAGGGCGACGGGCGTGGTCTCCGGCGTCGGCAAGGGCCGGCACACCTCCACCCAGTCGGTCGCACTCGAACTGGCGACGGGCGGCTGGGTGGTGGACACCCCGGGCATCCGCAGTTTCGGGCTCGCCCACGTCTCCCCCGACGATGTCGTGGCCGCCTTCTCCGATCTCGACGAGATCGCCCGCGAGTGCCCGCGCGGATGCACCCACCAGGGCCCGCCCGCGGACCCCGAGTGCGCCTTCGACGCCGTCACCGACCCGGCTGTGCACCGTCGGGCCCTGGCGGTCCGCGAACTGCTGGGCGCGCTGCAGTCCAACGATCCCTGGGCCCTGGGGCTGGACCAGGACTGACCCCGGAGGGCCGGCGCCCCACCCTCCGGTGGGCGCCGGCCGTTCGGTCAGATCTTCAGTTCGACGTCCCCGAGCGCCACCGAGACGCAGGTCTGGATCCGCTCCCCCGGCCCGTGGTCCGTTCCGTTGCGCAGATCCCGCACGTGGCCCTCGTCCAGACCCACCACGCAGGTCTGGCAGATGCCCATGCGGCAGCCGAACGGCATCTGCACACCCACGCTCTCGCCGCCCTCGAGGATCGTGGTGGCACCGTCGAGCTCGACCGTCTTGCCGGTGGAGCCGAACGTCACCGTCCCGCCCGAGGCGCCCGCGTTGCGGTCGACGGTGAAGCGCTCCATGTGGAGGTCGTCCCGCCCGGTGGCCTCGAAGTGCTCGGTCAGCTCGTCGAGCATCGCCGAGGGGCCGCACGCCCACGTCGGACGCTCCGACCAGTCCGGGACGAGAGCCGACATCTGCTCGGAGTTGATCCGGCCGTCCTCGCTGGTCACCCGCAAGTGCAACGTGTACGCCGGCTGGGTGCGCTCGAGCGCGAGCAACTCGTCGTGGAACAGCGCGTCCTCGCGGTCCCGGATCGAGTGGACGTGGACCACGTCGGGGAACCCCTCGTTCGCCGAGCGCCGGTCCAACGACCGCAGCATGCCCATGACCGGGGTGATACCCGAGCCCGCGGTCACGAACATCAGCTTCTCAGGGGTGGGAGAGGGCAGGTGGAAATCACCGGCCGGCGCCTGCAGCCGGACGATGGTCCCCGGCTCGACCGTCCCGACGATGTGATTGCTCAGCAACCCCTCCGGCAGGGCCTTGACGGTCACCGAGTACTCGCCACGGCCACTCGTGGGCGCCGAGGTCAACGAATACGACCGCCAGGTCCACCGGCCGTTGAGCAGGACGCCGATCCCCAGGTACTGGCCGGGGCGGTACTCGGGCGTGGCGCCCCAGCCGGGCTTGATCACGAGGGTCACGGCGTCGTCGGCCTCGCGTCGGACGGAGACGATCTCACCGCGCAGCTCGCGCGAGGACCACAGCGGGTAGATGAGCGACGAGTAGTCGTCCATCCGTAGCGGGTGGGTGAGGCGGTTGAGGAACCTGCGCGCCCCCCGCGGCTCGGGGACCCGCGCGGCCGCCGCACGCAGGACGCGATTGAGTCCACTTCTCGACTCGGACACTGGTGCCTCCTTGAAACCGGATACCCGTGGCCCGTGGGTCGGGCCGACGCTTCCGGACATGAACCTACGGTAGCGTAGGTTAGCGGCCGACGGGATCTTCCGGGAAGACTTTCCGCGTCCCGCTGGCACGGTCCGCCGACGACCCGGACGGGACCGACGTCAGAGCAGCGTGAGCAGGAACGGCAGTTCCACGGCGTCGTACCACGCCAGGTCCACGTCGAGCGCGTCGCCGACGGTCAGCTCGGCGTCCTCGTCCCCCAGGTCCGCACGGTCCACCGCCTCGACAGCGTCCCGCACGAGGTCCACGGCCCCGGCCAGGTCCACGTGGACGGCGGCGATCTCGGCGGTCGACACCGTGGCACCATTCAGCCTGACCACGGCGGTGTCCAGGTCCGGCCGCGGTTGCACCCGGTCATCGGGGACGTCCGCACTCACCACGACCCGCCGGTACGGGTGGGACTCGTGCGCGGCGCCGGAATCGAGCTCCCCACCGAGCAGTCGGAGCGACGCACGGGAGGCCTCGAGGAACGCCACGTGCTCGATCTCCTCGAGGTCACCCTCCGCGTAGGACTCGATGAGCGCGGGAGTCGCGGCGAACGCGGTTCCGCTCCGCACGGGCATCTCCCCCGCCTCGAGAAGGGTCTCGAGCATCGTCAGGGTGGCGGGGACGAACAGGCGCATGGTGGTCTCTCCTCGTACGGGGTGACGGTCAGCAGGCGTGCCGCTCAGCCGGCGGTTCCGGTGAGCTCGTCCAACGCGGACGAGATGAGCTCGCCGATCTCCTCCACGTCCGGGACGGCCTGGCGATCGGAGGTGAATCCGCAGTACACGGTTCCGGCATAGCTGCTCATCGACACGGCCAGCGCCTGCTCGCCCAGCAGGGCGGGGACGGGGTAGACCTCGACGAGTTCACCGTCCCCCCAGTACACCTTGCGCTGGGGGCCGGGTGCGTTGGTCACCACGATGTCGTAGCTCTCCGACGGCAACATGATCGCCGCCCGGGATGCCAGGGCGTGCAGGGTGGGCGGGGCGAACCCGGACAGGCGTGCCAGGGACTTCGCCCCCACCGCCTCCCGCGGATGGCGCTGCGTCGCGGTCTCACGGGCGATCTGCGCCAGTCGCATGCGGGGGTTGGGCTCCCCGACCGGCATGCCGATGAGCGCCGAGGCGATCTCCGCGGAGGTGGCCTCGCTCTGGTTCTCCGACCCTTCGGCCTCGGAGGTCACGGCCATCGGCACGATCGCCCTGAGCGTGTCCGACGTCGACAGCGGGTGGCCGCATGACAGTATCCAGGACCGCAGGGCCCCGCACAGCACCGCGAGGACCACGTCGTTGACCTTGCAGGAGTGTTCGCGGGCGATCTCCCGCGCCTGGGCGAGCGAGAACGACGCCAGCCCCACCCGGCTCCCGCGGGGGCGGGTGGTGCGGAACATCTCCGCCAGGCCGCCGGCGGGGCGCAGCACCGAGAGGTTGGCCGCGCCCACCAGGCCGCGGGTGGCCCGCTCGAGCGCGTGGGCCAGGCGAGCCGAGCGGCGTACCAGCTCCAGGGGATCGGTCGCGATGGTCATGAGCGCGTCGAGCACCAGGACCCCGTCCCCCGGGGACGGCACCGGGGTCCACGTGGCGACCTCGTCGACGTCCGCGGAGGCCCGCTCGTCCGTCACCAGGACCTGGGCCAGGTCCACCGCGTGGGGACCGCCCAGCAGAGCGTGGTGTGTCTTGGTGAGAATCGCCAGGCGTCCGTCCGGCAGCCCCTCGATGAGATAGAGCTCCCACAGCGGGCGGTCCGCCTCCAGTGGCCGGTCGACGAGCCTGGCCACCAGGTCCGCCAGCTGCCGCATCCCGCCGGGGGCCGGCAGCGCCGACCGCCGGACATGGAAACTGAGGTCGAAGTCCGGGTCGTCCACCCAGACAGCCCTGGCAAGGGAGAAGGGGACGTGCCGGATCCGCTGCCGGTACCGCGGCGCGTCGGCCAGCCGGGCGTCCACGAACTCCATCACGCGGTCGATGTCCCACGGCTCGTCCCTGGCGACCAGCGCCAGCGAACACGAGTGCCTGCTTCGGGAACGCGCCGCGTCACCGAGGAGCAGGTCCGCGTCCGCTGTGGCCAGTCTGGTCGCCACGGTGTCAGACCGCCTCGTCCAACCCGAGGAGGCCCCGGATCTCGACGGCGGCCCGATCGAACACCTGATAGAACACGCCGATCATGCCGGTCTGGACGGCACCGAGGATGTTCTCGATCGCGTCGTCGACCATCACGCACTCCCTCGGCTCGAGTTCGAGTCGGCGCGCGGCCTCCAGGAACGCCTCGGGCTCCGGCTTCTCGACCCCGATCACGCCGCTGAGCACCACGTGCTCGATCCCGAGGTCCCGGGCATCCTCGCGGACGCGCTCCGCCCCCGGCCCCTCGGGCTCGTTGCTCAGTATGGCGAGACGGACGTCATTCGCCCTCGCACCGGTCAGGATCGACCGCCAGTTCTCACGGTCCTCGTCCGTGCCGTCCAGCACCCCGAAGTAGTCGACTATCAGTCCACGCATGGGGACAGCCTAGGCAACACCCGGTCACGGTGCAGTAGGCGAGGTGGAACCAGGGTCCTGTTCCGGCGCGTCATGAGGGGTAGAGAACGCCAGACCACACCGGGTCCGGCGCGGGAGGGAGCAGGCCCAGATGTCACCGACACCCGTTTCACCGCCCACGAGCGTGCGGCCTCCCCCCGCGGCCGGCACGGTTCCGGACACCGGCGACGCCGCCGGCCGGGTGCGCCCCCTGCCCTCGGTCGAACCCGTGCCGGGGGCGTCGGGCGACGCGGGTACCGCGGATCAGGGCACCGGCCCCGCCGCCCGTCCCCCGAGGCCGGTGCCCGACCCGGAGGGCGGTGTCCCGGTTCCCGCTCGGAGGGCCGCGCACGCCCTCGTCGTCATGGCGCTGGAGGTCGTCGACCGCAGGCGGGCCCCACAGCACACGAAGGGGGCGTTCCCGCCCCACCTGGTCGAGATGCTTCGCACGCTCGCGCGAGACGGGGTACCCGGCCGGCACCTGGGGCCGGCCAGGATCCATCGGCTGCACATCCACGCGGCCGACCCCGGCCGGACGGATTCCCACGAGGGGCCGGGCCCGGCGGCGGTCGACTACGAGGTGTGCGCCACGTACGCCCGCGGGCCGCGACTGTTCGCCGTCGCGGCCCGCATACAGGTGACCCCCACCGGCGCCCGCTGCGCGGCCCTCAGGCTGGCGTGAGCCGCCCTGCGGGCGTGGGGTACCGCGTCAGTCGCGGCGACCCCTCGTCGCGGCCTTGGCCGCCCTCTCGCGACGCTCGGCGCGCTGCTGGCGCTCCTGCGACCGCCGATCGGCACGATTCGCGGAGGCTCCCTCGTCGACCAGCTCCGGATCGCCGCTCTCCGACGGGCCGGAGAACTGCATCTGGTCCGCGCTCACATCCCGTCCGGTGCCCGCGGCCCGGAGGATCGGGTTCGCGCCGGCCAGGGCCGCCGCCTGCGCCGCGGAGGGACCCGCCATCGCCTTCTGCTGCTGACCGGCCTCGACCTTGACGTTGAACAGGAACGCCACCGTCTCCTCACGGACGCCGTCCATCATGGCGGCGAACATGTCATAGCCCTCACGCTGGTACTCGACGAGTGGATCGCGCTGGGCCATCGCCCGGAGACCGATGCCCTCCTTGAGGTAGTCCATCTCGTACAGGTGTTCACGCCACTTCCGGTCGAGCACCTGCAGCATGACCGACCGCTCGAGCTGACGCATCGCACCCGCGCCGCCGATGCCCTCGATCTCGGCCTCACGCTCGTCGTAGCGGGCGAAGACGTCGTCGAGGACGGCGTCCTTGAGGTTCTTCGCGGACAGGTCTCCGGACGACCCGTACTCGTCGCCGTCGATGATGTCCTGCGCCGTGATCGTCACCGGGTAGAGCTGACGCAGCGCATCCCACAGCTTGTCGAGATCCCAGTCCTCGACGTACCCCTCGGCGGTGGCGCCGTCGACGTAGGCGCTGACGACCTGGTAGATCATCGACTCGACCTGATCGGTGATGTCCTCACCCTCGAGGATCCGCTTGCGCTCGCCGTAGATCACCGTGCGCTGCTGGTTCATGACCTCGTCGTACTTGAGGACGTCCTTGCGGATCTCGAAGTTCTGCGACTCGACCTGCGTCTGCGCGTTCTTCACCGCCCGCGAGACCATGCCGGCCTCGATCGGCACGTCGTCCGGCAGGCTCAGACGGTTCATGATGGCCTCCACGGCGGCACCGTTGAAGCGCCTCATGAGTTCGTCGCCCAGCGAGAGGTAGAAGCGGGACTCGCCCGGGTCGCCCTGACGTCCCGAGCGCCCACGGAGCTGGTTGTCGATACGCCGGGAGTCGTGCCGCTCGGTGCCGAGCACGTAGAGGCCACCGGCCTCACGGACCCGCTCGGCCTCTTCCTTGGTGAGCTTGCGCATCCGATCGATCTCGGCGTCCCATGCCTGCTCGTACTCCTCCGGGGTGTCCACCGGGTTAAGGCCGCGCTCGCGCAGGTTGAGATCGGCGATGATGTCCGGGTTGCCACCGAGCACGATGTCGGTGCCGCGGCCGGCCATGTTCGTGGCGACGGTGACCGCGCCGGGCCTACCCGCCTGCGCGATGATCTGCGCCTCCGAGGCGTGGAACTTGGCGTTGAGGACGTGGTGCTTGATGCCCTTGCGCGTGAGCAGCTTGGACAGGTGCTCGCTGCG
Source organism: Dietzia sp. B32 (assembly GCF_024732245.1). Taxonomy (NCBI): domain Bacteria; kingdom Bacillati; phylum Actinomycetota; class Actinomycetes; order Mycobacteriales; family Dietziaceae; genus Dietzia; species Dietzia sp. B32. The sequence continues at coordinate 3,226,465 of NZ_CP093845.1, forward strand.
CTCCACCGAGGCGGTGCCCACGAGCACCGGCTGCTTCTTCTCGACCCGCTCGGCGATGTCCTCCACGACGGCGGCGAACTTCGCCTCCTCCGTCTTGTAGATGAGGTCGGACTGGTCCTCGCGCGCCATCGGACGGTTGGTCGGGATGGGCATGACCTCGAGCTTGTAGATCGAGTAGAGCTCCGCGGCCTCGGTCTCGGCCGTACCGGTCATGCCGGCCAGCTTCTCGTACAACCGGAAGTAGTTCTGCAGGGTGATGGTGGCGAGCGTCTGGTTCTCGGCCTTGATCTCCACCCGCTCCTTGGCCTCGATGGCCTGGTGCATGCCCTCGTTGTAGCGCCGTCCGTCGAGGACGCGGCCGGTGAACTCGTCGACGATGATCACGTCACCGTCGCGGACGATGTAGTCCTTGTCCTTGGCGAACAGCTCCTTGGCCTTGATGGAGTTGTTCAGGTAGCTGACCAGGGGCGAGTTGGCGGCCTCGTAGAGGTTGTCGATCCCCAGCTGGTCCTCGACGAACTCCACACCCTGCTCGGTCACGCCGATGGTCCGCTTCTTGCGGTCGACCTCGTAGTGGGTCCCCTCCTCGAGCAGCGGGGCGATACGCGCGAACTCGCCGTACCACTTACTGGATCCGTCCGCGGGGCCCGAGATGATGAGCGGGGTACGCGCCTCGTCGATGAGGATCGAGTCGACCTCGTCCACGATCGCGTAGTTGTGGCCGCGCTGGACCAGCTCGGCGGTGTCGTGCGCCATGTTGTCGCGCAGATAGTCGAACCCGAACTCGTTGTTCGTGCCGTAGGTGATGTCCGCGTGGTACGCCTCGCGGCGCTGCGCGGGGGTCATCCCGCCGAGGATCGCTCCCACCGACAGGCCCAGGAAGCGGTGGACACGACCCATCCACTCCGCGTCGCGCTTGGCCAGGTAGTCGTTGACCGTCACCACGTGCACACCGTTGCCGGACAGTGCGTTGAGGTACGCCGGCAACACACAGGTGAGGGTCTTGCCCTCACCCGTCTTCATCTCGGCGACCGATCCGGTGTGCAGCACGATGGCGCCGATGATCTGCACCTTGTAGGGCTTCTGCCCGAGGACGCGGTGCGCAGCTTCGCGGGCCACCGCGAACGCCTCCGGCAGGAGGTCGTCGAGCGATTCCCCCTCGGCCACGCGACGCCGGAACTCGTCGGTCTTCGCCCGGAGTTCGTCGTCGCTCAGCTTCTCCGTCTCGTCGGAGAGCGAGTCCACGTAGTCGGCGAGAGCGGTGTACTTCTTGAGCTTTCGCCCCTCGCCGGCCCGGAGCAGCTTGGAAAGAATCGACACAGTCTCGAACGTCCTCGTGGTCGGGGAAGTGGTCGTGGATACGGCTACCTGCGTGATGACACGCGGGTCCGTCCACATCCTAGGTGCTGCGGGCCGTTGTGACACGCCGAGGCGGTCCGGTCAGGGGCGACCGGACCGCCTCGTGGGTGCGGGTCGGGGCTGTCAGCCCTCGTCGCTCAGGGTGATGAGCCCGTAGTCGAACGCGTGCCGGCGGTAGACGACGGTGGCGCGTCCGGTCTCGGTGTCACGGAACAGGTAGAAGTCGTGACCCACCAGCTCCATCTTCTCGAGCGCCTCGTCGACCGACATCGGGGCGCCGTCGTGCTCCTTGCGACGCACGATCTGCCCGGGCAGCTGCTCGTCGGCCCCGCCGTACTCGGCACCGTCGACCCCGTCCAACGCCTCGGCCGGGGCGGCGTCGGCGGCCAGTTCGGCGGTCGCCTCGGCCACCGACTGCGGGCGGCGGTGGCCGGAGTGGCTGATCTTGCGCCGGGTGCGGGCCTTGCGCATCTGCCGCTCGAGCTTGGCGACCGCCGACTCGAGGGCCGCGTAGAAGGTGTCCTCTGCCGCCTCGGCGCGGGCGACGCCGGGCTTGCCCTTGAGGGTGATCTCGATCCGCTGGCTCACCTTGGACAACCGCGGGTTGTTCTCGTGCAGCAGGATCACGTCGAACCTCTGGATGGCCGGCGAGATCTTCTCGATCTTCGCGAGCTTGGCATTGATTCGGCTCGCGAAGTGCTCGGGGACCTCGACGTTGCGGCCACGGATCGTGACCTGTGCCTCCGGCGTACCGGGATCGTCGGTCGACGGACCGTCGAAGGTGGCGGGATCGAGCAGGACTGCGGGGGTCTTCGCCATCGAAGCTCCTCCTCATCGGGCCTGCGGCGGACCGCTGCGACCGATCCGGTAACCGCCCGGAATCCCGGCCGAAGGGCCACCCACATGGCTGAGTGGTTACTCTCAGGACACGGTCCACCGGAGCCGACGAACGGCGAACGTGCTGGTGAACGCGTCCGAAACCCACCCTACCCCCTCATGTCGGCGCGGACCCCGGGACCGGGAACCTCATCCCGACCAGTCGCCTGCGGACCCGCTCGGGAGGCGGCGTCCGCGGCGTCCGCCCTAGGCCGCGGTGACGGCGAGGACACCCGTGACCCGCAGCCCACCCGCCTCCAGGACCGCGACGCACTGCGCTGCCGTCGCGCCAGTGGTGACGACGTCGTCGACGAGCAGCACCGTCGACGGTGTGGCCAGGAGGGCGGGCACGGTCACCGGCGCTCCCGGCGTCGCGCGCAGCGGGGTGCCCGCCGGGCGGCGACGGATCCGCCCGGAGAGGTTGTCCGCGCGGGCCTGCGCGCCGAGCCCGGCCGCGTCCCTCACCCGACCGCGGACCTCGAGGACCGGGGCCACCACGACCGGCCCGGTCGGCACCGCGCCGGCGAGTTCGGCGGCGAGGACGTCCACCACCTGGCGGACGTGGTCGAACCCCCGCCGTCGACGGGCCCGGGCCGACGCCGGTGCGGGGACGAGCACGGTGGGACGCTCGTCGGCCTCGGCGATCTCCCCGTCCGCCCGGAGCCGGTCGACCGCCGCGGCCAGCGCGGCCCCGAGGGGTCGGGCCAGGTCGGTCCGTCCGCGGTCCTTGTAGGCGGAGACCGCCAGGGCGGCCGGGCCGGTGTGTCGGGACAACGCCCAGACCGGTATCCGCAGGTCGGCCCGGGTCCGCACGGTCAGCGGTACCGCGGACAGTGTCGAGGCGCAGTCCGGGCACCACCGCTGCCGGGGGCGACCGCACCCGGCGCACTCCAGGGGCACGACGAGGTCGGCGAACGCCGCGGCCCAGGACCCACCGCCACGCCACCGGGGTGACGCGTCCCCGTCCCCGGTGGTCACCGGCTCAGCCCGCGACCACCGGGTCGGCGCGGATCGCCGCCAGCCCGGAGATCTCCCGCCAGTACCTGTCCCCGGTCTCGGCCCCGGTGTCGAGCCGCAGCAGGGAGCGTCGGTCGACCACGTAGATCTCGCGCCCGGCCGCGGCGACCGCGGTCACCGGTCCGGAGATGTTGCGTTGCGAGAGCGGTTCGGCGATCGCCCCGTCCACCGAGACGGTCGCGACGGGGGCCTCGGTGGTCTCGCGGCCCACCACGATCGTGGACCTGTCCCGCCACGCCACGGAGGAGGCGGTCTCCCCCAGAGCTCGGCCGACCTGACGGAACGTGCCCGGTAGCGGCTGCCCGGTCTCGGCGGACAACGAGCCGATGAACACCTTGCCGTCGACGACCACGGCCATCTGGGCGCCGGACTGGTCGATGCGCAACCCGGTCACCCGCGACCCCAGGGCGAGGATCGGTCCGGCGTCCATCTCCTGGATGGACGGGGCGTTCTCACCCATCCCGATCCGGAGCAGTCGCGCGTCGTCGACCAGTACCCAGGCCCGACCGGTGACCGGGTGGAACGTCGGGCCGGCCACGGTCCTGGCGGTGAGGGCCTCGACGGGCTCGCCGTCCAGTGCCCCGACCAGGATCCGGCTCGGTCCGTCCCCGGCCTCCGCGGCCACCACCGCCAGGTTCCGCCCGTCATAGGACAGCACCGCGCTGCTACCCCCGCGGACCTCCGACCAGGGCCCCCCGGCCGGTCGCGCGCCGTCGTCCTCGAGTCGGACCAACCCGTCCGCCGCGGTGAGGGCGTTGCGCATCGGCTCCGCCGGCGGGTACGGGTCGAAGTCTCGGACATCCTCGGTGGTCCAGCCGTCCGCGTACCGCTCGTCCAGGGGCGCGCCGTCCCGCTCGAGCCGGAAAGGTCCGGGGACGTCGGCGCGGGCGAGGGTCCACACGACCTGCGCGGCGAACTCCGTCGTGGCCTGGCTGCTGAGGACGGGCAACCCGGTGAAATCGATCGTCGTGCCGGAGGATCCGCCACCCTCCCCGTCCTCTCCCGGACGCACCGAGACCGAGGCGGGGACCCGGGACAGGACCGAGTCGGTCAGCCCGGGCCGGGGGCCCGTGGCGAGGAGGTTGACCAGTGAGTACTCGAGGTCGGTGCGGTCGGCGGCCGTCCAGCGCGGGTCCGGGACGAGCGCGTCGCCGGATCCGGAGAGGAAGAACAGGTCCCGCTGGGCGTAGGTGGAGAAGAACTCCGTGCGTTCGATCACGACCCCGGGTGGCAACTCGTCGATGCGCCACTGGCCGTCCGTGCGGGTCAGGCCGATCGTCACCTCGAGCTGGCCGACGTCCTCCCGGAAGATCCCGCCGGGATCGAGCGTGCCGACCTTCTCCGCTCGCAGCGTGTACTCGGCGCGGTCGGCCGACCGGCCTCCCTCGGCGCTGAGGTCGGCGCGCAGCACGATGACGGTCTCGGCGAGGTCGTCCCAGGTCTCCGCGGCCCGCGGGGTGAGGAACTGGCGGGCGGCGGCGTGCCGCTGGTCGGCCATCGCCGCGGCCTTGAGGAAGTCCCGGACCAGGAGGTCCGGTTCCTGATCCGGGACCGGGGTGGGGACGGACAGCTCGCTGCCCTCCGGCGAGAAGGTGTCGATGACCTGGGGGGACGACGACGAGGGCAGCGTCGCGCATCCGGCGGTCGCCAGCCCGGTCGCGCAGGCCAGTGTCATCGACACGAGCAGGAACCGGGGCCGGGTCACGGCCGGCTCTCCCCGGCCCCCGGGACCCGCTCGAGGGGGGTCGGCGAGCCGGTACGCATGAGCCTGGCCTCGTCCTCGGGTGTGAGCGGGAGCGGGCTCGAGGTGAGGGTGCCGCCGCGGCGCCGCGGGATGGTGAGGCGGAAGCAGGATCCCTCCCCCGGGCTGCCCCAGCAGTCCAGCCGGCCCCCGTGGAGTTTGGCGTCCTCGAGGGCGATCGCCAGACCGAGGCCGGTGCCACCGGAGCGGCGCACGCGCGAGGGGTCGGCACGCCAGAAGCGGTTGAACACCCGTGTCTCCTCGCCGGGTTTGAGCCCCACGCCGTGGTCTCGCACCGAGACGGCGAGCGCGGTCTCCGAGCTGCGCAGGGTCACCTTCACGGGCTTGGACTCACTGTGGTCGAGTGCGTTGGCCACGAGGTTTCGCAGGATCCGCTCGACGCGCCGTGAGTCGACCTCGGCGACGACCGGCTCGTCGGGCATGTCGACCTCGACCTCCACCCCTGCCGCCTCGGCGATGTGCGCCACGGTGCCCACCGCGTCCTTGACCGCGGTGCGCACGTCCATCTCGGCCACCGCGAGTTCTGCCATGCCGGCGTCGTGCCGGGAGACCTCGAGCAGGTCGGTGAGCAGGCTCTCGAACCGGTCGAGCTCGGACTCGAGCAGCTCGACCGCCCGCTTGGTGGGGGCGTCGAGGTCGTCCGCCGAGTCGGAGATGATGTCGGCCGCCATACGGACGGTGGTCAGTGGGGTACGCAGCTCGTGGGAGACATCGGAGGTGAACCGCTTCTGCAGGTCACCGAACTCCTCGAGCTGGGTGATCTGGTCGGACAGACTCTGCGCCATGTCGTTGAACGCCATGGCCAGCCGCGCGACGTCGTCCTCGCCGCGGATGACCATCCGTTCCTTGAGGTGCCCGTTGGCGAAGCGTTGGGCTATCGACGCCGCCTGCCGCACCGGTAGGACCACCTGTCGGGCCACGATCCACGCGATCGCCGCGGACAGGACGATGATCGCGAGTCCCGCCGTGGCGACGATCCCGCGCATGATCCCGAGGGTCTGTTCCTCCGCGATGAGCGGGTAGACCAGGTACAGCTCCAGTCCGGGGATCGAGGAGTCCGTCGGGGTGCCGAGCATGAGCGCCTTGGCCTGCTCGCCGCGGAAGTCGACCGTGACGTACTGGTAGGCGATCCGGCCCCGCTGGACCAGGGACTGCAACTCCGGCGGCACCTGCGCCTCGGCGGGGCTGACCACCTGGCCGCGGCCGGTCTGGTCCGGTACGACGAGGATCGGGTCGAAGGTGCCGGCGTGGACGGAGTCCCCGCCCGAGGCGAGGCCACGGTCGCTGATCGCGCTGCGCGCCTGGTCGAGTCGGGACTGTTCGCTCGTGCCCTCGTCGGTGGCGGCGATCTGTGCCTGCACCGTGAGGCGGAGCCTGCTGGCCTGCTCCATCGCCGCGTCGAGCTTGGTCGACAGCAGCTGGGCCGCCATCTGGCTCTGCAACATGAACGCGATCGTGAGGATCACACCCATCGACAGCGCCAGCGTGGAGGTCACGACCCGCAGCTGCAGCGAGCGCCGCCACAGCCGTGCGATCCGGCCGCCGACGGCGGCGGGGTCCAGATCGGACAACCTCTCCCGGAGGGTCGGTGACGAGTCGGTCACGTCCCGGGTGTCGCGCTCGTCCCCGGTGGACGCCACCGCGCCGTCGGGACGAGCGGTGGTCACGAGACCGGGCCGGCCTTGTAGCCGACGCCGCGGACGGTGAGGACGACCTCCGGATTCTCCGGGTCCTTCTCGATCTTCGCCCTCAGGCGCTGGACGTGGACGTTGACCAACCGGGTGTCGGCCGAGTGCCGGTAGCCCCAGACGTGCTCGAGCAGGACCTCACGGGTGAACACCTGGCGGGGCTTGCGCGCCAGCTCCACGAGGAGGTCGAACTCCAGCGGGGTGAGCGGGATCGGCGTGCCGTCGCGGGTGACCGTGTGCGCGGGGACGTCGATCGAGACGTCACCGATGTGCAGGACCTCGCTGGGCTCGTCCTCACCGCGGCGCAGCCGGGCCCGGATCCGGGCCACCAGCTCCTTCGGCTTGAAGGGCTTCATGATGTAGTCGTCCGCGCCCGACTCCAGCCCGAGGACCACGTCGACGGTGTCGGTCTTGGCGGTGAGCATGACGATCGGCACGCGGGACTCGGCGCGGATCTCACGGCACACGTCGATACCGCTCTTGCCGGGGAGCATGAGGTCCAGCAGCACGAGGTCGGGCTGCACGGCGCGGAACGTCTCGATGGCCTGGACTCCGTCGCCGACGATCTCGGTCTCGAACCCCTCGCCCCGCAGGACGATGGTGAGCATCTCTGCCAGTGCGGCGTCGTCGTCGACGACGAGGATCTTCGGGGTCATGGTCACCACTTGTGTCGGCGTGTCGTGTAGGCGTCGTCAGGCGCACCCCCCGTGGGCACGCACCGCGGGTCGTGTTCCTGCACTCTCAGACCTTACCCGGCAGACCCTCCGGACCGGGGTGCGGCGCGGCGTGCGGAGCGGGGACGACGACGAGGTCGGCCAACTCGTGCACGTCGGGGTCCGCCCCGATCACGCGCCACGGCGAACGCCACGCGGTGGCGGCGAGCCGGTGGTAGGCCCGGCCGGTCGCCGCCTGCAGGTCCGCGTCGCGTTCATAGCGGTCGCGGGTCCGCCCCGGATCGGCGGCCTCCCGGGTGCCGGCGCGCGCGGCGGCCACCTCCACGGGGGTGTCGAGGAGGACCTGCAGGTCGGGGACGGGCACTCCGAACCGGTCGAACTCGAGGGTGCCGATCCACTCGACCACCTCGGCCTCACGGTCCGGTCCGAGCCGGGCTGCCGTGTACGCGGCATTGGAGGCGACGTACCGGTCGAGGAGCACCACGTCGTGCGTCTCGCCCAACTCGAGCAGTTCCTCCCGCGCGGCGTGCCGGTCCATCGCGAACAGCAGCGCCATCGCGTGGGGCGAGTCCGCCAGGCCGGCCTGGCCGCCGTGCAGGGAGTCGGCGGCCAGGTCGGCGTGCAGCGTGCCGTACCGGGGGAAGGCCAGGCGACCCACCGAGAGACCGCGGGCGGTGAGCTCGCCGACGAGCGCCGTCGTCAGTGTGTTCTTGCCCGCACCGTCGAGTCCCTCGACGACCACCAGCCGCGCGGCCATCACCGGTACTGTGATCAGTAGCGGTAGTGGTCGGGCTTGAAGGGGCCCTCGACGTCCACGCCGATGTACTCGGCCTGGTCCTTGGCCAGCGTGGTCAGGGACCCGCCGAGCGCCTCCACGTGCAGGCGGGCGACCTTCTCGTCGAGGATCTTGGGCAGCAGGTGCACCCCGATCGGGTACTGGTCGGCCTTGGTGAACAGCTCGATCTGGGCGATCACCTGGTCGGAGAAGCTGTTGGACATCACGAACGACGGGTGCCCGGTGGCGTTGCCCAGGTTGAGCAGACGCCCCTCGGACAGCACGATGATCGAGCGGCCGTCGTCGTCGAAGACGAACTCGTCGACCTGCGGCTTGATGTTGATCCGGGTGACGCCCTCGGCGGACTCGAGGCCGGCCATGTCGATCTCGTTGTCGAAGTGGCCGATGTTGCCCAGGATGGCCTTGTTCTTCATCCGCGTCATGTGCTCGAACGTGATGATGTCCTTGTTGCCCGTGGCGGTGATGATGATGTCGGCGTCCTCGATGGCCTCGTCGACGGTGACCACGTCGAAGCCGTCCATCAGCGCCTGCAGCGCGTTGATCGGGTCGATCTCGGTGACCTGCACGCGCGCGCCCTGCCCGGCCAGCGCCTCGGCGCAGCCCTTGCCCACGTCGCCGTAGCCACAGACCAGGGCCTTCTTGCCGCCGATGAGGGCATCGGTTCCGCGGTTGATGCCGTCCAGCAGCGAGTGGCGGGTGCCGTACTTGTTGTCGAACTTGCTCTTGGTGACCGCGTCGTTGACGTTCATCGCCGGGAACGGCAGCACGCCCTCGTTGTGGAAGTGGTAGAGGCGGTGCACGCCGGTGGTGGTCTCCTCGGTCACGCCCTGGACCGACTCGGCGATGGCCGTGTACTTGCCCGGGTTGGCCGGAACGGACTCACGCAGCAGCGCGTGGAAGACCTTCTCCTCGGCCGACCAGGCCGAGTCGTCCGACGGCACGGCGCCGGCCTGCTCGAACTCCTTGCCCTTGATCACGAGCATGGTGGCGTCGCCACCGTCGTCGAGGATCATGTTCGGCTCGGTGCCCGGCCAGGTCATGATCTGCTCGGTGCACCACCAGTACTCGGTGAGGGTCTCGCCCTTCCACGCGAACACCGGCACGCCCTGCGGGGCCTCCGGGGTCCCCTCCGGGCCCACCACGACCGCCGCGGCCGCCTCGTCCTGTGTGGAGAAGATGTTGCACGAGGCCCACCGGACCTCCGCGCCCAGCGCGGTCAGGGTCTCGATCAGCACCGCGGTCTGCACCGTCATGTGGATCGAGCCGGCGATCCGGGCACCGGCCAGCGGCTGCTCGGCCGCGTATTCCTCACGCAGCGCCATCAGACCCGGCATCTCGTGCTCGGCCAGACGGATCTGCTTACGGCCCGCCTCCGCCAGCGACAGATCCGCCACCTTGAACTCGACACCATTGACGGACTGAACCTGCAGATCAGCGGACATGTTCTTCGACCAGCTCCTCATTGACTCACGAAAGACTCCGCCCCACACTAGCGGGACGACCTGCCGGGGTGTCGGCCCCGTCACCCGCCGGCGACGCGGGTACGGAACACGGTGGCCCCACCTGTGCCGTGCAGGCGCACCCGGGAGGTCGAGGCGGGCACCCACACGGCCCTCCCCGGCGCGAGGGCCTCACTCGTCCCGTCGGAGTCCACGATCGCCTCGCCGGACGTGCACAGCAGCACCTCGGGCCCCTCCGGTCGCCAGGCTGCCGGGTCGCCGTCGGCTGGCACGTCGATGCGCGACAGGGCGAAGTCGGGCTCCGGCGTGGGGTAGTCGACCTCCCCGGGGATGCCACGATCGGCCTCGACCGCCCGGACCGTGGGATCGGTCAGTGGGCTGAACTCGAGCACCCGCATCAGCTCGGGGACGTCGACGTGCTTGGGGGTCAGGCCGCCGCGCAGGACGTTGTCGGAGTTGGCCATGACCTCCACGCCGACACCGCGCAGGTAGGCATGGAGCTGCCCCGGACCCAGGTAGACGGCCTCACCGGGCTGCAGGATGACCCGGTTGAGCAGCAGCGCGCCCAGGACCCCCGGGTCGGTCGGGTACCGCTCGGCGAGTTCGGTGATCGTGGCGGCCACCGGGGACCACGGGCCCTCGACGCCGTGCTCCGTGAGGTAGGCGACCGCACACGTCACCAGGTCGGGCACGACAGCGGCCAGCACGACGTGCGGCATGGTGACGAACGTGGTGAACACCGCCCGCAGGCCCTCGGCGTCGGGTTGCCCGGCGAGCATGTCCCGGTAGGGCTTCAGCGACGGCACGCCCAACGCGTCGAGCAGGGCCACCGTGCTCTCCACCGGGCGGAAGCCCACGAGGGCGTGGAACTCGGTGAGCGCGACGAGGATCTCGGGCTTGTGGTTGGCGTCCCGGTAGTTGCGGTCCGCCGCGTCGACGGCGATCCCGCGCGCGTCCTCCGCCGCGAAGCCCTCACGCGCCTTCTCCGGAGACGGATGGGCCTGGAGCGACAGAGCCTGTTCGGCGGAGAGCAGCTTGACCAGGAACGGCAGTCCCCCGCCGTGCTCGGCCAGCACCCGCGGGCCCAGCTCGCGCTCGGGGTCGGCGGCGATCCGGGCGTCGAGACCACGACCGTCGGAGCACCGCGAGGACCCGGAGTCGTGCGCGCCGAACCAGTGCTCGGCGACCGGGTGAGGCGCCGGCGAGGTGGTCCCGCACAGCTCGGGGAGCGCGGTCCGGGAGCCCCAGGCGTAGGCCTGGACCACCGGTTCGAGTGCGACCACGGACCTACAGACCTCCGACGAGGAGGTAGGCGGCGGCCAGTTCCGTGCGGGCCATGAGCGCTGCCACCTTTCCGCTCAACGGGGCCGGGGCGTCGCCGGCCGTGTCCCGACCGCGATCGGTGATCCACTCGACATCCGCGAGCGGGCCCGCGGCCAGCCGGACGATCTCCTCGTCCGCGCCCAACACCATACCGACGTACCTCACGGGCAGATCGTCGCGTGGTCCGTCCAGCTCCTCGTCGTGGAACAGGCTCGCCAGCGGATCCGTCGGGGGACGCCCCTGGGCCCGTTCGGCGTGCGCACGCACCGCGTCCGGGACCGAGGACGCCGCCGTGACCCTGCCGGCGTCGCAGAACGCGGCGACCGCACGGTCACAGTAGGCCGCGGACACCGGATCCGAGTGGATCCACACGAGCGGGTCACGGCCCGCCACCGATGTCGCGAGCAGCTTCGCCGGGTTGACCGGCGTGGCCAGTTCCGGGCCGAGCCCCTCGAGCTCGATGTCGACGGCGTCGGCGGCGGCGGCCACGTCCAGGCCCTGGGCGCCCAGCGCGGCGAGCACTGCCATCCCGGCCGCCAGGTGGCGCAGCACGCCACGGTACGGCGGCACGTACGGGAGCGGCTCGAGCCACGTGGCGCGGCCGCGGCCGGACTCGGCCACCGGTCCCTCCCGGGGTACGTCCACGACGACGGTCGCACCGCGGCCGGCGGCGGAGTCGATCGCGGTCACCAGCCGGGGGTCGCCCGCGTCGTCCCCGGAGACGAGGACCACGTCGAGAGCCCCCACCCACGCGGGAAGGGTGCGCGCGAGCACCAGCGGGGGGACGGCCGGGCCGCCGACGATCTCCGCCAGGGCGGCGACCACCCCCGCCGCGTGGCGTGCGCGGTCGGACCGTCCGGACACCCAGACCACCGCGCGCGGACGAAACCGGTCGAGGGCGTCGAGCGCCCCGCCGTCCACCGCGGTGGCCACGGTGCGCAGCTGGGCACCCGCCATCGACGCGTGGAGCAGGGCCCCCGTGGCGTCGGCCGCGCGCAGCGCCTCGGAGTCGTCGAGATCGACCCGTCCCGCCCCGGTGTCGCTGGTCAGGTCAGGCACGGACGATCGCGAGGACCTCGTCGACCACCGCGGCGACGCCCTCCCTGGTCGGCGCCTCGGCGTTGAGGCGCAGCAGCGGCTCGGTGTTCGAGGCGCGGAGGTTGAACCACGACCCGTCACCGAGGTCCACGGTCACACCGTCGAGCCGGTCGATGGACTCGGCCCGGTCCGAGAACGCCGTGAGGACCGCCTCCATGCGCTCGGTCTGCGCCTCGGCGGAATCCAGCGTGGAGTTGATCTCCCCGGAGGCGGCGTACCGGGTGTACTCGGCCATGAGCTCGGACAGGGTTCCGTCCTGCCCACCCAGGGCGGCCAGGACGTGCATCGCGGCGAGCATGCCGGAGTCGGCACCCCAGAAGTCACGGAAGTAGTAGTGCGCGGAGTGCTCGCCGCCGAAGACGGCGCCGGTCTCGGCCATCTGGGCCTTGATGAAGCTGTGGCCCACCCGGGTGCGGACGGCGACACCGCCCTTCTCCTCGACGAGCTCCGGCACGGCGCGGGAGGTGATGAGGTTGTAGATGATCGAGGCACCCGGGTCCTTGGCCAGTTCCCGCTGGGCGACGAGGGCGGTGATGGCCGACGGCGCGACGGGCTCGCCGCGCTCGTCCACGACGAAGCACCGGTCGGCGTCGCCGTCGAACGCCAGGCCGATGTCGGCCCCGCTCTCCTTGACGAGCGCCTGCAGGTCGACGATGTTGGCCGGCTCCAGGGGGTTGGCCTCGTGGTTCGGGAAGTTGCCGTCGAGTTCGAAGTAGAGGGGGACGATCTCGAGCGGGAGGCCGCCCAGGACGGCCGGCACCGTGTGGCCGCCCATCCCGTTACCGGCGTCCACCGCCACCTTGAGCGGACGGATTCCCGAGAGGTCGACCAACCCGCGCAGGTACTCGCCGTAGCCGTCGAGGACATCCTGCTCGGTGGCGGTGCCGGGCTCACCGTCGTGTGCGGGGACCCCCTCGATGACCTCGTCGGCGATGGTCCGCAGACCGGACTCCTGCCCGACCGGCTTGGCACCGGCGCGGCACAGCTTGATCCCGTTGTAGGCGGCGGGATTGTGGCTGGCGGTGAACATGGCGCCGGGGCAGTCGAGTGAACCCGAGGCGAAGTAGAGCTGGTCGGTCGAGGCCAGGCCGATCGTCACCACATCCAGTCCCTGGGCGGTGACCCCGTCCGCGAACGCGGCGGACAGTCCCGGGGAGGAGTCCCGCATGTCGTGGCCGATCACCACGGTGTTCGCACCCTCCGACCGCATGAGGCGGGCGAACGACGCTCCGACCTCGCGGACGAAGTCCTCATCGATCTGCTCACCGACGACACCACGGACGTCGTACGCCTTGATGACTGCTCGGACGGACTCGGCGCTACGTGCCACGTGTTGCTCCAGGGTGTGAGACGGGGTCGGTCGGGATCGTGCCCGACACTACCCGCGCCGCTCACGCGGCGGACCACCCTCGCGGGCCGCGGCTCAGCGGGGGGACGGGCCCGACCCGCGTCGGCCCTCGCCGGACCCACCGGCCTCGGTGTCGGATGCGGGGCCCATGTCGGGGACCACCCGCAGGTGGGGACGTCCGGTCGCACCCGACGAGCCCGCGGCGGATCCGGGTCCGGCCGCGATCCGGGTACGGGCGTCGTCGAGGACCGGACCGGGATCGGAGACACCGAGGCGGCGCAGGCGGTCGGCGTCGACCAGCGCCGCGCCGGTCCTGCGTCCACCCACGGGTCCGCCCGTGACCGCGTCGAGCAACGCGGTGAGGTCCGAGTCCTCGGCCGAGGTGTCGATGTCCGGATGTCGCACCAGGTCCCAGCCACGGGGGGCGGTGATGCGAAGCGCGTGGGCCGCGCACAGATCCCAGGCGTGTGGCTCCCGGACCGCGGGCAGCGGCCCGATGACGGCCGTGGAGTCCGCGTAGACGTAGGTGAGCGTGGCGACCGCGCGGTTGGGACATCCCGGACGGCAGCAACGACGGTTCTCACTCACGAGGCCCCAGGGTAGTCCCGCAGCCGGGACGCGTGGGCCGCGACCCGCCCACGCCGGTACGACGCGCCCGCCGCGGACGGGGCTATTCTCGCGCCATGACCCCCGCCGCCCCGGTACCCGGACGACCGCCCACCGGCACCGCGATCCCCGGCGCGGGCCAGAGTGACGTGTGCGCGGGCAGTCGGATCTCCGTGCGCGACTTCCCCGGGGACCCGGGCCGTCGCGGCCCGAGAGTGGTGACCTCCCGGCGCGCGGACAGACGCGGTCACGGTCCCCGCGGCCCGATCCTGCCCCCGGAGGTTCCGAGGTGGCGCAGCCGGTCCGCCGAGTTCGACGCCGCCGCACTGGAGGCGTTCGCGGAGATCGACCAGCACTGGCATTCGCGACTGGTGCACCTGGATCTCGCCGTGGACATGGTGCCGCGCATGCGGCTGCGTCCCGGTGAGACGTGGCCCGAGGAGGTCGTGGCCGACGGCGACGTCCCGCTCGCGCGTCTGGTGCCGGCGGGCGTCGACCGTTCGGGGCAGCCGACCCGGGCGCGGCTGGTGTTGTTCCGCAAGCCCCTGTCCCGCCGGGCGCCGGACAGCGATGACCTCCGGGATCTCATCTACTCGGTCCTGGTCGAGCTGGTCTCCCAGCACCTGGAGATATCTCCGGACGAGGTCGAGTCCGGCCCCGACGAGAGCTGACCCGCGGGCCCGGGCACGGGGACCCGCAGGCCGGGGCCGGGGCCCGTCGGCTTGCGCACCCTGAATGGTCCATACCCGCAGCGCAACCCGGGCGTCTGCGTACATTCCGCCATCACAGGTCAACGCGGCAGCGTAGCCGCGGGCGGGGCGCCGGGCGGGGCTCCGGGCCGATCGAGGACCCAGCAGACGAGAACTGACCGCCCGGTGCCGGACGGTCAGGCGTGGGAGGGGCGGCGTGTTCGACGGGAGTTCGCCGGGGGCGGTGGATACGAGGGGCGGGAAGCGGGGTGCGGGGTGCGGGCGGAGGAGGAGCCGCCCGGGGGTCACATGACGGCGTCGCGCTTGATGCGTCGCCGCTCGCGCTCGGACAGCCCGCCCCAGATGCCGAACCGTTCGTCGTTGGCCAGCGCGTACTCGAGGCACTCGGCCTTGACCTCGCAGCCGGTGCAGATCTTCTTGGCCTCGCGGGTCGAGCCGCCCTTCTCCGGGAAGAACGCCTCCGGATCGGTCTGCGCGCAGAGAGCCCGTTCCTGCCAGCTCTCCTGCTCGTCCTCGACGAACAGGCCGGAGACACCGAGGTCGACCAGGGCCAGCTCGGGTCCCGCGACGGTGCGTGACTGTCGATCCACGGTCATCCCTTCGTGTTACGTGTTCGTCCGCGATGGTCCGCGGTGGAGGGCCCGTCGCCGACGGGGCTGAGGGAGCCTCGTCGAATCGCGGCCTGTCTGATGTCTGTGCGACATTTACCGTCACCCACCAGGGAATGACACACCTGTGATTACACACATGCAAGACGCTCAGGTCAAGCGAAATCGGTGAGACCTACCATTTTCGTCGCCCGCTATGACCGGTGACACGCCGCTCCGGATGTGGCGTAGGACACGGGCACGCTCCGGTCGGCAGCCCACCGGGACGGCTCCGCACGCACCGTCACTACTCTCGACGGTGTGAAGATCTGTGTTCTGGCCGGCGGCGTCGGTGGCGCCCGTTTCCTGCTCGGCGCCCGCCGGCTACTCGGACTGGACGACGAGTCCGCCCGTGCACGCTCGGAGCATCGTATCGACGCGGTGGTCAACGTCGGCGACGACGCCTGGATGCACGGGGTCCGCATCTGCCCCGACCTCGACACCTGCATGTACACCCTCGGCGGCGGCATCGACCCCGAACGAGGCTGGGGCCACGCCGGTGAGACGTGGAACTGTCGGGACGAGCTCGCGGCCTACGGCGTGCAGCCCGACTGGTTCGGCCTGGGCGACAAGGACCTGGCCACCCACCTCGTGCGGACGCAGATGCTCGGCGCGGGGTACCGCCTCACCGACGTCACCGAGGCGCTGTCCACCCGCTGGTCCCCCGGCGTGCGCCTGCTGCCCGTGACCGACGACCGCTGCGAGACGCACGTCGTGGTGACCGGCAGCACCCCCGACGCGACGGGGAACGGCCCGGAGGCGGACGGGTCCGGCCCGCGGGCGATCCACTTCCAGGAGTGGTGGGTCAAGCACAAGGCCCAACTGCCGGCCTCGGCGTTCGTACAGATCGGGGCCGATGCCGCCGCGCCGACCCCCGAGACCCTCGAGGCCATCTCCACGGCGGACCTCGTCGTCGTCGCCCCCTCCAACCCCGTGGTCTCCGTCGGCGCGATCCTCGCGGTCCCCGGGATCCGCGCCGCGCTGCGGTCCACCCCGGCCCCCGTGGTGGGCATCAGCCCCGTGATCGGCGGGGCGGTGCTGCGCGGCATGGCGGACGCGTGCCTCACGGCGATCGGCGTGGAGACCTCCGCGACGGCCGTGGCGCGCCACTACGGCGCCCGCTCCGGCACCGGCCTGCTGGACGGCTGGCTCGTGGCTCCGGGCGACGCGCCCACCGACGGCTCGGGCGCTGCCGACGGTGTCGCGATCCGGGAGGTCCCGCTGCTCATGACCGATCCCGACGCCACCGCGGACATGGTCGCCGCCGCGATCGACCTGGCCGGCCTCGAGGTCCCCGGCCGGACCGACCGATGACCGACGGCGCGCTCCCCGAGATCCGTCGCTGGACCGTCGAGCACGCCGCGCCCGCGGACGTGGTCATGTGGGCCCCCGACGGACTGCCCGAGTTCCGGCCCGGTGACGACCTGGCGCGGATCCTCGCCGACGCGCTCACCGCCGACCCGCACGGCCTCGTCGACGGCGACGTGGTGGTGTTGACCTCCAAGGTCCTGTCCAAGACCGAGGGGCGGATCGTGCCCGCCCCCACCGACCCGGACGAGCGTGACGCCCTGCGCCGACGGCTCGTGGACGCCGAGTCGGTCCGCGTGGTGGCGCGCGTCAACCGCACGCTCATCACGGAGAACCGGCTGGGGATCGTCCAGGCCGCCGCCGGGGTCGACGGATCCAACGTCGAGGCCCGCGAGCTCGCCCTGCTGCCCGAGGACCCCGACGCCTCCGCCGCCTCCCTCGCCCGCGACCTGCGCCGCCTCACGGGCGCGCGCCTCGCCGTCGTCGTCACCGACACCATGGGACGGGCCTGGCGCACCGGCCAGATCGACATGGCCATCGGCGCCGCCGGGCTGCGGGTGTCGGTGGGCTACGACGGCGCCGTGGACCGCCAGGGCAACGAACTGCTGGTGACCGACGTGGCCGTGGCCGACGAGATCGCCTCGGCCGCGGACCTGGTCAAGGGCAAGCTCGGGGCCCGACCGGTCGCCGTGGTGCGCGGGGTGGCGCACCTGCTGCTGGACGACGATGGCGACGACGACGACGACGACGACGTGAACGTCCCCCGGCGGGCCCGCGACCTGGTCAGGGACGGCTCCGCCGATCTGTTCCGGTTGGGCACCGCCGAAGCCGTGGCGCAGGGGCGGCGGGAGGCCGTGCCCGCCCGCCGCTCGGTGCGACGGTTCTCCGACGAGTCCGTCGACGCGGACCTGCTGGCCGGAGCCGTGGCGGACGCGCTGACCGCCCCCGCGCCGCACCACAGCACGCCGATCCGCTTCGTCCGCGTCTCGGGCGACGCCCGCGCGCGGCTGCTGGACGCCCTCCGCGCGGACTGGGAGCGCGACCTGCGCGCCGACGGGCACTCCGGCGAGATCCTGGGCCGCCGACTCGGGCGCGGCGATCTGCTGCGCACCTGCCCGGAACTGATCCTGCCGTTCGTCGACGACTCCGCCGGCGCGCACGACTACCCGGACGCCCGGCGGGCCGCCTGCGAGGAGACGATGTTCACCGTGGCCGGCGGCGCGGCGGTGCAGTCGCTGCTGGTGGCGCTGGCCGCGCGCGGCCTGGGCTCCTGCTGGGTGGGGTCGACGATCTTCGCCGCCGAGACCACCCGCCGCGAGCTCGGACTGCCGGCCTCGTGGCGACCACTCGGCGCGGTCGCGGTGGGCGTTCCGGCCGACCCGGTCCCGCCGCGGGAGCCGCGGCCGGCCGGGGACGCCTATCTGACGATCGAGTGAGTCGGTAGCCGCACGCCGACCGGTCCCCCGGCCGGATTCGCGCCGCTGGCTGGAACCGTGCCGCCGGCCGGAACGGGCGTGACGCATCGAACTGCGCGCCGGGTGGCAATCGCGCCGGCCGGCATCAGCGCCACCCATCCGATGTCGCGCCACCTGCCGGATTCGATAGGCAGCGCGACATCGGATGGGCGGCGAAGGCCGGCCGGGCCTACATGTCCGTGGAGTAGCGGATCCCGCCGTCGGGGATCTCGACACCCGGCCACACGCGGGCACCACGGAGGAGTTCACAGCGGGCGCCGATGACCGCGCCGTCGCCGATCACGCCGTCCCGGATGAGCGCCCGGTGGCCGATTCTCGCGCCGAACCCGACGATCGAGCGTTCCACGGTCGCCCCCGCCTCGATGCGGGCGCCGTCGAAGACGACCGCGCCGTCCAGCCGGGCGCCGGCCCCGATCTCCGCGCCGCGTCCCACGACGGTGCCACCGACCAGGACGGCACCCGCCCCGATCCCGGCACCCTCGTGGACCAGAGATTCCCCCGCGTGGCCGTCGAGCGCCGGCGACGGGGCGATCCCCCGCACCAGGTCCGCCGAACCGCGTACGAAGTCCTCGGGCGTACCCATGTCCCGCCAGTAGGCGGAGTCCACGAACCCGTAGACCCGCCTGCCCTCGCTCAGCAGCTGGGGGAAGGTCTCACGCTCGACCGAGACCGGCTGCCCATCGGGGATCTGCTCGATGAGCTCGCGGCGGAACACGTAGCAGCCGGCGTTGATCTGGTCGGTCGGCGGATCCTGGGTCTTCTCGAGGAACTCCTGCACCCGGCCGTCGTCGTCGGTGGTGACGCAGCCGAACGCGCGCGGATCGGAGACGCGGACCAGGTGCATCGTCAGGTCGGCGTCCTTCTCACGGTGCAGTGCGAGGATCTCCCGCAGGTCGGTGCCGCCGAGGACGTCGCCGTTGAACACCATGACGGTCGAGGCGGTGAGCTCGGACAGGACGTTGCGGATGCCGCCGCCGGTCCCCAGGGGTTCGGTCTCCACGACATAGGAGATGTCCAGGTCCAGCGCCGAACCGTCCCCGAAGTACTCTTCGAACACCTCGGCCTTGAACGAGGTCCCCAGCACGACCCGACGGATGCCGGCCGCCCGGATCCGGGAGAGCAGGTGGGTCAGGAAGGGCAGGCCCGCGGTGGGCAGCATCGGCTTGGGCGCCGAGATCGTCAGGGGCCTGAGCCGGGTGCCCTTGCCGCCGACCAGAACCACCGCCTCGGTGTCCGCGATGAGGTCGTCGCCGGCGGTGGCGCTGCCGGGGGTCGTCGAGGTCACGATGAACGCTCCTGGGGGTCGTCGGGCCGCGGGCGGGGGCGCGCTCGCGCTGCTCCGGGGGCGGGTGGGATGGACTCTGTCGTGGGTGCCGGGCTCAACCCGCGGCGCGCCGGGCGGTGCGGACCGCCAGACGACACCGCAGCTCCAGGCCCACTCTCAGGGCCCAGCGTATCGGTGCCTGCCAGGCCTGCGGGTGCCTGTCCGCCTGGAACAGGTAGGCACTGCGGTGGTGCGCGCGGAGGGTGAACTCCGGCACCGTCCTCGCCGCGTGCCCCTGGTCATGGCGGATGACCGAGGTGGGGACATAGACGTTCTGCCACCCGGCCCTGCCGAGACGGTCGCCCAGGTCGATGTCCTCGAGGTACATGAAGTACCGCTCGTCGAACCCGCCCAGGGCGTCGAACGCCTCGCGGCGCAGCAGCAGACACGAGCCCGACAGCCACCCGGCCGTCCGCTCCGTCCCCATGTCCGCGTCGTCGAGGTACCCCGCCGTCCACGGGTTGCGTGGCCACACCTGGCCGAGCAGGGCGTGTCCGATGCCCGCACCCAGGCGGGGCACGGCCCGGGCGGACGGGTACACCGACCCGTCGGCCTCGGCGATCCGCGGACCGAACGCGGCGGCCCGTGGCCAGCGTTCGGCGGCGGCGAGGAGCTCGTCCACCGAGCCGGGCTCGAACGTCACATCCGGGTTGACCACCAGGACGAACTCCTGGTCGAACTCCCCCGGACGACCCGCGATCTCCGTCACGGCGCGGTTGATGGCGGTTCCGTAGCCCAGGTTCCCGCCGGTCGGGAAGAACTCGGCAAATCCGTACTCCGCCGCGACCGCCTCCGGGACCCCGTCGGTCGACCCGTTGTCCGCCATGACCAGCCCGACCGGCCGGGCCGTGGCCGCGGGGAGGGTCTCGACGAAGCTGCGGAGGTGGTCGCCCGGTGAATACGTCACCGTCACGACGGGTAGTCGGGTCGTCACGCGCAACACCCTACGACGCACCCCGTGGATTCCGACGCCCGGCGCGCGGCGCGGTACCGTTGAACATCATCGGCGGCCTCGAGCGGCCCTACTCGACGACAAGGACGGTGGATGAGCGCCGAGCTGCCAGCGACTCCCCGTCGCGCCCCCGGTCGGGCGCGGGGCAGGCGTCACGCTACTCCTGCCCGCCCGATCGCGTCCCGGATCGGACGCGTCGTGACGGCTCTGGTCTCCGCGCTGTGCCTCCTGGTCACCGGCGTCGGATGGACCCTTTTCAACGGGCTCGCCTCGGACCTGACCTCCGCGGGCGGTCTCGACGTGGGCGATGGTGGCCTCGACGGCGCCGTGGACATCCTGCTCGTGGGCACCGACAACCGGACCGACGCCCAGGGCAATCCGCTCAGCCAGGAGGAGCTCGCCACGATCCGGACCGGCGAGGAGGAGGGCGAGAACACCGATACGATCCTGCTCATCAGGATCCCCGAGGACGGCAGTTCCGCCACCGCCGTCTCCATCCCCCGCGACGTGTACGTGGAGACCAGCTCGGTCGGTGGGAGCAAGATCAACGGCGTCTACGCGGCCAACAAGGAGGCCTACCTCGAGCGCGCCGCGGCCGACGCCCCGGACGGCGGACTCACCGAGGAGGACCAACGCGCGGCGGTCAAGGCCGGACGCAACGGGCTCATCGGCGCCGTCCAGGAACTCACCGGAGTGCAGGCCGACCACTACGCGGAGATCGGGCTCCTGGGTTTCGTCCTGCTCACCGATGCGGTCGGCGGCGTCCCCGTCTGCCTCAACGAGGCCGTGGACGAGCCGCTGTCGGGCGCGAACTTCCGGGCCGGGGTCCAGACGGTTTCCGGGTCCGACGCGCTGAGCTTCGTGCGCCAGCGCCATGATCTGCCCGCGGGCGACCTCGATCGCATCGTGCGCCAGCAGGCGTTCATGTCCCAGCTCGTCAAGAAGATCCTCTCCGCCGGCACGCTGGCGGACCCCTCGAAGCTCGGTGCGCTGGTCGACGCGGCCAAGCGGTCCTTCGTGATCGACGAGAACTGGGACTTCGTCGACTTCGCCATGAAGCTCCAGGACATCAGCGGCGGCAACGTGCGGTTCGAGACCATCCCGGTCACCAGCATCGACTCGTTCACGGAGTGGGGCGAGTCCATCGTGACCGCCGACCCCGAACAGGTCACGGAGTTCGTGGCCGGTTTCGCCAGCACCGAGGGCGACGACGCCGCGGCCGACGCGCCGGAACAGACCCCCACCGGCGAACCGGTCCTCGACCCCGCAGCGGTGACGGTGTCCGTGGTCAACACCACTGCCATCGACGGCCTGGCCGCCCAGGTCTCCGGTGCCCTCACCGAGCTCGGCTACACGGCGGGCGACCTGCTCACCGACCCGGCCGCCGCGTACACCTCACACGTGGCCGCGGGTTCCGCCGACGACGAGGCCGCCTTCGCCGTGTCGGACGCCCTCGGCGGGCTGCCGGTGCAGGTCGACCCCGCGTTGCCCGCCGGCACCGTCCGCGTCGTCCTGGCCGAGGACTACAGCGGCCCCACCAGTGAGGCCGCGGGTGTCGAGTCCGCCTCCCCCGCCACCACCACCTACGCGCCGTTGCCGCCGTCCATCGCGGAACGCCCGACCTTCGACGCGGGCGGCTCGGACGTACCCTGCGTCAACTGACCGAGCACGTCGACCGACCACTCCATCGGAGGCCCAGAGTGAACACCGCAGCCGACACCGTCCTCCAGCCGCTCCTCGCGCTCGACCCGGGGTCCCCCATGGTCACCCACTACGACCAGGCCGCCCCGTCGCGTGTCGAGTTGTCGGTGACCTCGACCGCGAACTGGGCCGCGAAGATCGCCGGACTCCTGCGCGACGAACTCGGGGTGATGCCGGGGGACGTGATCGTGTGCGACCTGCCCGCCCACTGGCTCACCGCGGGCGTCCTGCTGGGCGCCTGGTGGGCGGGCGCGGAGGTGTGCACGGGGGCCGCGGACGACGCCGTCGTCGTCGTCACCGTCCCCGAACGCCTCGACCGCCACTCCACCGACGTCGAGACCCTCCTCATGACCACGGACCCGATGGGCCGCCCCCTGGCGGCCTCCGGCGTCGAGATCCCCCCGGGCGTCACCGACCTCGCCGAGGCCTGCCGCATCCACCCGGACGCCTTCGCACCCTCGGGCCGGGGCCCGCTCGCCCTGGACGGCGCACCACTGGCCGACCTGGCGGACCCGGCGTTGGCCGGCCGTGCTCTCGTGGCGGGCACCGAGCGGGACGACGTGGTGCAGGTCCTGGCCCGGGTGTTCGCCTCCGGGGGAACGGCGGTCCTCGTCACCGGGGCCGAGGCGGACGATCCCTCGGTCGCCGACGTCGCGGCCACCGAGCGCACCACGCTCACCCTCTGAGACACGAAATCCGCTACCCTCCCTCCCGATCCGCTATGCCTAATGGGATAGCGGATCCGGATTCGGAGTAGCGGATTCCGGGATCGAACGGCGAGGCCGCCTCACGGCGGGCCCGGCTCGGCCCGCCGCGGCTCAGCTCAGCTCAGCTCAGGCCAGGATCTGACGCGCCATGACCATGCGGTTGATCTGGTTGGTGCCCTCGTAGATCTGCGTGATCTTGGCGTCGCGCATCATGCGCTCGACCGGGAAGTCACGCGTGTACCCGGCGCCACCGAAGAGCTGCACCGCGTTGGTGGTGACCTCCATGGCCACGTCCGAGGCGAAGGTCTTGGACGCGGCGGCCATGAAGCCCAGCTTCTCCCCGCCGGGCGCGCTCCCGCGCTCGGCGTTGGCGGCGGCCGTGTAGACCATCAGACGCGCGGCCTGCACCTTCATGGCCATGTCGGCCAGCATGAACTGCGTGTTCTGGAAGTCGGAGATCGCGCGGCCGAACTGCTTGCGCTCCTTGGTGTAGGCGACAGCCGCGTCCAGGGCGCCCTGCGCCATCCCCACGGCCTGCGCGCCGATGGTGGGGCGGGTGTGGTCGAGGGTCTGCAGGGCCGTCTTGAACCCGGTGCCCGGCTCGCCGATGATCCGGTCGCCCGGGATGCGGACGTTCTCGAAGTACAGCTCCGCGGTGGGCGAGCCCTTGATGCCGAGCTTCTTCTCGGTCTTGGAGACACCGAAGCCCTCGTCGTCGGCGTGGACCATGAACGCGGAGATCCCGTTGGCGCCCTTCTCGGGGTCCGTCACGGCCATGACGGTGTACCAGGTGGACTTGCCGCCGTTGGTGATCCACGCCTTGCTGCCGTTGAGGATCCAGTCGTCGCCGTCAGCCTTGGCGCGGGTGCGCATGGCCGCCGCATCGGAACCGGCCTCTCGCTCGGACAGCGCGTAGGAGGCCATCTTGCCCTCGGCGATCTCGCGCAGGACCTTCTGCTTGAGCTCCTCGCCACCGGCCAGGATGAGGCCCATGGTGCCGAGCTTGTTGACGGCGGGGATCAGCGAGGACGAGCCGCAGACGCGGGCGACCTCCTCGATCACGATGCAGGCCGCCACGGAGTCCGCGCCCTGCCCGCCGTATTCCTCGGGCACGTGGACCGCGTTGAAGCCCGAGGCGTTGAGCGCGTCGAGCGCCTCCTGAGGGAACCGCTCGTCCTCGTCGACGGCCGCGGCGTGGGGCTCGATCTCCTTCTCCGACAGCGCTCGGATCGCGGCCCGGAGCTCTTCGTGCTCCTCCGCCGGGCGGTACAGGTCGAAGTCGGGGTTACCGGACATGTGCGGGCCTCCATGAGGGATTCGTCGGTGGTGATCGCGCGGCGGGCGCGGGCCAGGTTCTCGCGGAGGGGCCACTGACGCTCGTCGGCCGCCCTTATCGCCGCGGGAGACGCGAGGCCGCGTCCGGTCCTTCAAATTACCAGTCGGAGGACGGCCCCCGTCGCCGCCGTCGCCGCCGTCGGCCGCCCCCGGCCCCGTCAGCCGAGCAACTGCCGACGCAGGGCCTCGTCCTTGCGCTCTACCATCGCCTCCAGCTCGGCCTGGAACGCCTCCATCCGCTCGCGCAGGGCGGGGTCGGAGGCGGCGAGGATCCGCACTGCCAGCAGACCCGCGTTCCGCGCCCCGCCGATCGACACGGTGGCCACGGGGACGCCGGCGGGCATCTGCACGATCGACAGCAGCGAATCCATGCCGTCGAGGTGCTTGAGCGGCACGGGGACACCGATGACCGGCAGCGGCGTCGCCGAGGCGACCATCCCGGGCAGGTGGGCGGCACCCCCGGCGCCGGCGATCACCACGCGGATCCCCCGACCCGCAGCCGAGCGCGCGTAGTCGAGCATCTTCTGCGGTGTGCGGTGGGCCGAGACCACCCCGACCTCGAAGGGGATGCCGAACTCGGCGAGCGCCTCCGCGGCGGCCTCCATGGTGGGCCAGTCGGAATCGCTGCCCATGATCAGACCGACCTGAGGCCCGTCCTGTCGATCGGTCATCGGTGTCGCCTTTCGTAGAGGTTGTTCGCTCAGCGTTCGAAGTCCCCGGCGGGAGCCCCCGTGTGGGGGTCCCAGCCGTCGGCCCACTGCGCGTGGGAGAGCCAGTGGGCCGCGAGTTCGGCGACCGCGCGGACGGTGGACACCTGGTCCGCGTCGTCCGGGTCGACGCCCGGGTCGGCGAGCACGTTGACGTGTCCGATCTTGCGGCCGTGCCGTTCGGACTTGCCGTACAGGTGCACCTTGGCGTGCGGGAACCTGGCGGCGAGATGGTGGACCCGCTCGTCCATGCTCATCCCGGGCGTCTCGGGGGCTCCGAGCACGTTGGCCATGACGGTGAGGGGCGCGGTGGGGACGGTGGAGCCGAGCGGGTAGTCGAGCACGGCCCGGAGGTGCTGCTCGAACTGGCTGGTGGTGGCCCCGTCCATGGTCCAGTGGCCGGAGTTGTGGGGCCGCATCGCCAGTTCGTTGACCAGGACCCCCGGGCGGCCGTCCGAGCCGATGACCTCGAACAGCTCCACGGCCATCACGCCGGTCACGTCGAGGTGCTCGGCCAGTCGCAGCGCGGTGGCCTGTACGGCGGAGCGGAGCTCGTCCGGCAGGCCGGGGGCGGGCGCGATCGCCACGGAGCAGATCCCGTCACGCTGGACGGTCTCGACGACCGGCCACACGGCGCCCTGCCCGAACGGCGAGCGGGCCACCATCGCGGACAGCTCCCGCGTCCACGGGACGCGGGCCTCGGCCATCATCGGCACGCCGGCCGCGAGCTGGGAGTCGGCGATCCGCTCGGCCTCCTCGAGGGAGTCCGGCATCCACACCCCGCGTCCGTCGTACCCGCCGCGCGCGGCCTTGAGGACGATGTTCCCGTCCTGCTCGGCGTGGAAGCGACGGACGTCCTCGAGCGAGTCGACGCCGGTGAACGGCGGGACGGGGGCACCGATCTCCGCCAGCGCCCGACGCATGACCAGCTTGTCCTGCGCGTGGATGAGTGCGGACGCGCGGGGCCGCACCGCGACGCCGGCCGCCTCGAGGTCGAGCAGGATCTGCGGGGGCACGTGCTCGTGGTCGAAGGTCATCACGTCGGCGCCCTCCGCGGCGGCACGGACGGCCTCGGGGTCATCGTGGGCACCCATGACCACGTCCGGCGTGACCTGGGCGGCCGGGTCCTGCGGGTCGGCGGCGAGCACGCGCAGCGTCTGGCCGAGGGCGACGGCCGCCTGGTGGGTCATGCGGGCGAGTTGTCCCCCGCCGATCATCGCCACGACGGGCGTGCCGAGGGGATTGCGGCGGATGCGCGAGTCGTCGTTCACGTCGCCCATCGTCTCACGTGGGGCGAGCCGGTCACCGACGCCCCGGGAGCCCCCATCGGAACCGCGGCCCCGCGACGGCGGGAGTCGGCGGGGGCGGGGGCGGCAGTCGCATGAGCTCGTCATAGACGGCCGCGTGGACGCGGGCCACCTCCGGGACGTGGTCGATCTCCACCGGTGGCAGGTGACCGAGTTCGAGGATGAGGCAACCCGTGCCCAGGGCGCGGTCGGTGAGGGTGTGGCGGAACCTGACGGCGCTGATCCTGCGCAGCGGCACGTCCACGCACCGTCGCGAGGACCCGGCCGGTCGGTAGAGCACCCTCTCGTCGGTGACCACCAGGTCGGTCCGCGCCCACCGGATCAACGGCCACAGCCCCAACCGGAGGACGATCAGCGCGTACAGCACCGCCACCATGGCCCAGGTCGCCGTGCGGTCGGCTGCGTGGACCACCTGCACCTCGATGAAGCCGCCGGCGATACCCGCGAGGCCGGCCCCGATGACCGTCACCAGCGCGGGGCGCGCGAGGGCGCGCCAGTGCGGGTGGGTGTGGACGATGAGCGTCTCCCCCGGCGCGAGGACCGATCGGATGAAACCCACGGGTCAGCCGCCCCACCGACCGCCGGCGCCGCGGACGTGGGTGACGTCGCCGGCGGCGACGGCGAACTCACCGTCGGGGTCGACGACGACGAGACGACCGTCATGATCGACCCTGTCCGCCCGCCCGGTCCGCACGACGTCCCCGGGCAGCTCGACCCTCACCTCGGCGCCGATGGTGGAGCAGGCTTCGGTGTAGGTCGTCATGAGCAGGTCGGAGACGGTCGATCCGCTCCCGCGCTCGCACTCGCGCCACTGGCGGTGACGCAGGGCCAGCGCCTCGAGGACCGCGCGGGCCACGGCGTCCCGGTCGCCCGACCCCCCGGCGAGGGCGAGGGAGGTGGCGTGGGGAACGGGTAGCTGCTCACGGGTGAGCGAGACGTTGATCCCCACCCCCACCACGACGGCCGGCAGGCGGACCGGGAAGTCCCCGCCGCCCGGCACGGTGGTCATCTCGGCGAGGATCCCGGCGATCTTGCGCCCGTCCACCAGGACGTCGTTGGGCCACTTGAGGGTCGCGTCGACGCCACCGGCCTCGCGCAGCCCGTCCCGCACCGCGAGACCGGTGACGAGGGGCAGCCACCCGAACAGGGTCGGGGAGACGGCCCCGGGGCGGAGCAGGACGCTGACCGCGACCTGTGTGCGGGGCGGGGCGGTCCACACCCGACCGAGACGACCGCGTCCGGACGCCTGGTGTTCGGCCAGCAATACGCTGCGATCGGGCGCACCCCCGGTCGCCCGGGCGATCAACTCCGCGTTCGTCGACCCGATGTCGTCGACCACCTCGAGCGAGGAATACGGCGCGTCCGGGCCCTGGACAAGAACACGACGGAGCGCGTCGGCGTCCAACCTGGGCTGGGTCTCGGGACCGGAATCTGCGTGCACGACCCCCAGCGTATGCGGCCGGCCCGACATCGGGCGGGGTCGACGCCGGGGGATGTACGCCGGGTCACGTCGCCACGCGAGCCGGTCACTGGTTAGAGTCTTGCAACATGACGACTGCCTCAGAACCGGACGTGAACTCGGCTCTGTCTAACGACGTACCGACGGCATCCGCGACCCCCGACATCCACACGACCGCCGGGAAGCTGTCCGAGCTGCGTCGGCGCCTCGACGAGGCCCGGGCCCCGATGGGGCAGGCCGCGGTGGACAAGACCCACGAGAAGGGCCTGATGACGGCCCGCGAACGGATCGAGAACCTCCTCGACCCGGGTTCGTTCGTGGAGATCGACGCCCTGGCCCGCCACCGCGCCACCACCTTCGGCCTCGCCGAGCGTCGCCCGCTGGGCGACGGTGTCATCACCGGGTACGGGACCATCGACGGCCGCAGCGTCTGTGTCTTCTCGCAGGACGCCACCGTCTTCGGCGGATCACTGGGCGAGGTCTACGGCGAGAAGATCGTCAAGGTCATGGACCTGGCCCTGAAGACCGGCCGCCCGATGATCGGCATCAACCACGGTGCCGGCGCCCGTATCCAGGAGGGCGTCGTCTCGCTCGGCCTGTACGGCGAGATCTTCCACCGCAACGTGCTCGCCTCGGGGGTCATCCCGCAGGTCTCCCTCATCATGGGCCCCTCGGCCGGCGGGCACGTCTACTCCCCCGCCCTCACGGACTTCACCGTGATGGTCGACAAGACCTCGCAGATGTTCGTCACCGGCCCCGACGTCATCAAGACCGTCACCGGCGAGGAGGTCTCGCAGGAGGAACTGGGCGGCGCCACCACGCACATGACCAAGTCGGGCGTGTCCCACTACACCGCCAGTGACGAGCAGGACGCCCTCGACTTCGTCAAGGACCTGCTCTCCTACCTGCCGAGCAACAACCGGGCCGAGGCCCCCCGGTTCCCGTTCCCGGTCGCCGAGGGTGCGATCGAGGACAACCTCACGCTCGAGGACCAGGATCTCGACACGATCATCCCGGACTCCTCCAACGCGCCGTACGACATGCACGAGGTCATCTCGCACATCGTCGACGACGGCGAGTTCCTCGAGGTCCAGGGCCAGTACGCGATGAACATCATCGTCGGCTACGGCCGCGTCGAGGGCCGCAGCGTGGGCGTCGTGGCCAACCAGCCCACCCAGTTCGCCGGTTGCCTGGACATCAAGGCGTCGGAGAAGGCCGCCCGTTTCGTCCGCACCTGCGACGCGTTCAACATCCCCATCCTCACGCTCGTCGACGTCCCGGGCTTCCTGCCGGGGACCGGCCAGGAGTTCGACGGCATCATCCGCCGCGGTGCCAAGCTGCTCTACGCCTACGGTGAGGCCACCGTCGGCAAGGTCACCGTTATCACCCGCAAGGCCTACGGCGGCGCCTACGACGTCATGGGTTCCAAGCACATGGGTGCGGACATCAACCTGGCCTGGCCGACCGCCGAGATCGCCGTCATGGGAGCGTCCGGAGCCGTCGGGTTCGTCTACCGCAACGAGCTCAAGCAGGCCGCGGCCAACGGCGAGGACGTCGACGAACTGCGCCTCAAGCTGCAGGCCGAGTACGAGGACACTCTCGTCAACCCGTACGTCGCCGCCGAGCGCGGGTACGTCGACGCGGTCATCCCCCCGTCGCACACCCGACTCCAGGTCGCCCAGGCGCTGCGTCTGCTCGACCGGAAGGTCGTCGAGGTTCCGGCCAAGAAGCACGGGAACATCCCGCTGTGACCGGCGAGCAGCAGCAGGACCCGGCCCGGCAGCCGGAGAAGCCGTTCTTCGAGGTGGTGGGGGGCAACCCCACTCCCACGGAGGTGGGCATCCTGTCCGCGGTCTTCGCGACCGCCCAGGGGAACGCCGCCCACGCGAGCGAGCACGACACCGGTATCAAGGACGACTGGGGATCCTACGACGATCGCCTGCGCCGGCCGTTCGGGTACAGCCCGAGCTCGTTCCTCAACCGACGCCAGTACTGAGCGCCGGAAACCGAAGACACACCCCGCCGCCCCCGTCCCCGCCCTCCCGCGTGCCCCGATGCACATGCCGGAGTCCGGGCGCGGGGGCGGCGTCGTTCACCCGCCGGGACCTGTCGGCTTCCCTAGGCTGGCCGGAGCGCCGCCGGGTGGCCGGCGAGCAGTTCTCCAGGAGGTTCAGATGACCGAGGACACCACGTCCCGCGGACAGGGGGCCCCGGCGACGGGCGACGAACCCGCCCACGACCCGGCGGACGTCGACCGCGATCACGGTCGACGGGCCGGCACCGACGAGGGCACCGCGACCAATCACACCGACATCATCGGGCGGACCGATCCGGCAGCGACCCGACCCGGGGCGGCGATCGTCCACCAGGACGAGACGACGAAGATCGTCGCGTTCGAGTTCGACGAGGGCCAGGAGATGGCCGACCACGCCGCGTTCCACCCGATCCTCGTCCAGGTTCTGCGGGGGCACGTGGAGTTCGGCCTACCCGACCGCACCGTCGAGCTGAACCCCGGCGAGATCCTCCACCTCACCGCGAAGCTCCGCCACCGGGTCCGGGCACTCGAGCCCACCACGCTGACCATCACGATGCTGCTGCCGCGATCCTGACCCCGTGGCTACGCTGAGGCCCATGATCGCGTTCGTCCTCGCCTCGGCCTCCCCGTCCCGACTGCGGATCCTCGAGCAGGCGGGGGTCGACCCCCTGATCCGCCACCCGCAGGTCGACGAGGACGCGCTCCAGGCCTCGCTGCCCCCGGGGACCCCACACGTGCGGGTCGTGGAGGAGCTGGCCCGCGCCAAGGCGCAGGACGTCCTCCATCGCGAGGGGGAGACGCTCGCGGCCGAGGCGAGGTCGGCCGGGGCGGACACACTCGTGGTCGTGGGGTGCGACTCGATGCTGCTGGTCGACGGCCAACTCGAGGGCAAACCGCACACCTACGAGCGGGCCATGGAGCGGTGGCGGAGGATGCGCGGGCGTCACGGGGTCCTGCTCACCGGCCACTCGCTGATCGTGGCCGACCTCACCGGGGACGAGCCCGTCGCGGTCACCTTCTCCGAGACCGACACCTCCGACACCACGGTGCACTTCGGCGCGCCCTCCGACGCCGACCTGGACGTGTACCTGCGCACCGGGGAGCCGCTCGAGTGTGCGGGCGCGTTCACCATCGAGTCCCTCGGCGGGTGGTTCATCGACCGCATCGAGGGCGACCCGTCGAGCGTGATCGGACTCAGCCTTCCGCTGCTGCGGCGCCTCCTCGAGGGCGCCGGTCTGAACGCCCACCACGTCTGGCGACCCGAACTCCGGACGTGACTCCACCCGGTTCCTCGCGACCGCGAACGTGACCCCCACGACAACGTCGCAGGTCAGGCCTCGCCGCTTCCGAGGAGTCCGCCCCCGCGGGCCAGCCCTTGGACCCCCAACACCACACATGAGGGGGGCCTCTCATTAGACTGCGTGAGGAACTCGGTGGGCCCCACGGCCGATCGACAGTAGAGACGTTTATCACCAGGAGGCCCTGAGTGCCCAGTCATGCCAGCTCTCACATCACCAAGGTCCTCGTCGCCAACCGCGGCGAGATCGCCGTCCGTGTGATCCGTGCGGCGAAGGACGCCGGCCTGGCCAGCGTGGCCGTGTACGCCGAGCCCGACGCCGACGCACTGTTCGTCAAGCTGGCCGACGAGGCCTTCGCCCTGGGAGGCACCACCTCCGCGGAGTCGTACCTGGTCTTCGACAAGATCCTCGACGCCGCCGCCAAGTCCGGCGCCGACGCCATCCACCCCGGTTACGGCTTCCTCTCCGAGAACGCCGACTTCGCCCAGGCCGTCATCGACGCCGGCCTGATCTGGATCGGCCCCCCGCCGCAGGCCATCCGCGACCTCGGTGACAAGGTCACCGCCCGCCACATCGCCGAGCGGGCCAACGCCCCCATGGCCGCAGGGACCAAGGACCCGGTCGCGGGCGCGGACGAGGTCGTGAAGTTCGCCGAGCAGTACGGCCTGCCCATCGCCATCAAGGCCGCCTTCGGCGGCGGTGGCCGCGGAATGAAGGTCGCCCACAAGATGGAGGAGGTCGCCGAGCTCTTCGAGTCGGCCACCCGTGAGGCCGTCGCCGCGTTCGGTCGCGGAGAGTGCTTCGTCGAGCAGTACCTCGACAAGGCCCGCCACGTCGAGGCCCAGGTTCTCGCCGACCAGCACGGCAACGTCATCGTCGCCGGAACCCGCGACTGCACCCTGCAGCGCCGCTTCCAGAAGCTCGTCGAGGAGGCCCCCGCGCCGTTCCTCACCGATGAGCAGCGCCAGCGCATCCACGACTCCGCCAAGGCCATCTGCAAGGAGGCCGGTTACTACGGCGCCGGCACCGTCGAGTACATGGTCCAGGGCGACACGATCTCCTTCCTCGAGGTGAACACCCGCCTCCAGGTGGAGCACCCGGTCACCGAGGAGACCGCCGGCATCGACCTCGTGCTGCAGCAGTTCAAGATCGCCGAGGGCGAGGTGCTCGAGTTCACCGAGGACCCGGCCCCGCGTGGCCACGCCTTCGAGTTCCGCATCAACGGCGAGGACGCCGGCCGTGGCTTCCTGCCCGCCCCCGGCACCATCACCGGCTACCACGAGCCCACCGGCCCGGGCGTCCGCATGGACTCGGGCGTCGAGCAGGGTGACACCATCGGCGGTCAGTTCGACTCCATGCTCGCCAAGCTGATCGTGTGGGGCGAGGACCGCGACCAGGCGCTCGCCCGCTCGGCCCGCGCCCTGGCCGAGTACAAGATCGAGGGCATGGCCACGGTCCTGCCGTTCCACCAGCACATCGTCACCAACCCGGCGTACGTCGGCGACGGCGAGAGCTTCGACATCTACACCAAGTGGATCGAGGAGGAGTGGGACAACCCGATCGAGCCGTGGTCGCCCACCGGCGCCCCGGCCGATGACGACGAGCCCGTCGAGCGCAAGAAGGTCGTCGTCGAGGTGGACGGCCGTCGCGTCGAGGTCTCCCTGCCCGGCGATCTCGCCTTCGGAGGCTCGCACGCCGGCGGCACGGTCCGCCGCAAGGCCAAGTCCCGCACCCGTGGCGGCGCAGCCGGTGCGGCCGCGTCCGGTGATGCCGTGTCGGCCCCCATGCAGGGCACCGTCGTGAAGGTCGCCGTCGAGGAGGGCCAGGAGGTCAAGGCCGGCGAGCTGGTGGCCGTGCTCGAGGCCATGAAGATGGAGAACCCGGTCACCGCGCACAAGGACGGCGTCATCACGGACCTGTCCGTCGATGCCGGCGCCGCCGTCACCCAGGGAACGGTCCTCTGCGAGATCAAGTGACCTCGTGACGTGGTGGGCATTCTCGCGCCCACCACGCGCCGAATCCCCGGCGCATCTGCGTCGAACACGAATCCGCCCCTCGGATCTCGATCTCCGCCCCGGCCCCCGGGAGCGAATCGAGATCCGAGGGGCGGATTCGTCGTCAGGCAGTCCGGACACGGCCGAGCCACTCCGACCGCAGCCCAGCCACCCCAACCGCGGCCGAGCCACCCGGCCGGCCCGCCCGTACGGGACCGACTCAGCCGGCCGAGCTCTCGACCACCGGTTCCGCGCTGGCGGGATCGAACATCGCGTCCGCCAGGAACTCGCGGACCTCGGGCACACGCCGCAGGAATCCGTCGGCCTCGTCGTCGGACTCCGCCACCTGGCTCGCCTCCTCGGCGTCGATACGCCGCTCGAACAGCTCCACCTCCCTGGCGACCCGGTTCTCGTCCCAGCCGAGCACCTCGGCCATCAGTTCGGCCACCTCGCGGGCGCAGTCGACGCCACCGTGCTGATACTCCATCGAGATCCGCGTGCGACGCACGAGGACGTCCTCGAGGTGGAGTGCGGCCTCGGCGAGAGCGGCGTGCACGATCTCCACACGCAGGTAGCGCTCGGCTCCGCGGACGGGATCGAGGAGGTCGGGCCGGTCGGCGGCGAGCTCGAGCACGTACTCGGCGAGCGTGCCGTACCGGCCGAGCAGGTGCTGCATCTGGTCCTCGCGGATCTCGTACTGGTCGGCGATCCGGTCGGCTCGGTTGACCATCCCCGGGTAGCCGTCGGCGCCCAGCAGCGGGATCCGCTCCGTCGTCGACGGTGGCACGGTGGCGGAGCGCTCCCCCAGCTCCGCGACGGCGGCGTCCACCGCGTCCGCGGCCATCACACGGTAGGTCGTGTACTTCCCGCCCGCCACCACGACCGCGCCGGGGGCCACCGTCATCACGGCGTGTTCGCGGGAGAGCTTGGCGGTGGAGTCGGCACCACCCGACAGCAGGGGGCGCAGGCCCGCGTACACACCGCGGACGTCCTCGCGCCCGATCGGGGTGGTGAGCACCGAGTTGACGTGGCCGAGGATGTAGTCGATGTCCGCGCCGGTGGCCGCCGGGTGGGCCAGGTCCAGCTGCCAGTCGGTGTCGGTGGTGCCGATGATCCAGTACTCGCCCCACGGGATGACGAACAGCACGGACTTCTCGGTGCGCAGGATGAGCGCGGCCTCGGAGTCCACCTTGTCGCGGTCGACCACGATGTGCACGCCCTTGGAGGCCCGCACGGTGAACCCGCCCTCCTCGCCGAGCATCTTCTGGAGCTGGTCCGTCCACACCCCGGCGGCGTTGAGCACGGCCCCCGCCCGGACGTCGGTCTCCCGGCCGGTCTCGGCGTCGCGGACCCGCACGCCGGTGACCCGGTCGCCGTCGCGCAGGTAACCGATCACC
Source organism: Dietzia sp. B32 (assembly GCF_024732245.1). Classification (NCBI taxonomy): domain Bacteria; kingdom Bacillati; phylum Actinomycetota; class Actinomycetes; order Mycobacteriales; family Dietziaceae; genus Dietzia; species Dietzia sp. B32. The sequence continues at coordinate 3,260,828 of NZ_CP093845.1, forward strand.
TGGGTCGAGTTGGTCACGACCGCACCGTGGTGCGCCGCGGTACGGGCCAGGGTGAGGGTGTGGCGGGCATCGTCGACGAGGGTGTCCCAGTAACGGATCCCGCCCACGACGGCGTCCTCCCGCAACCCGGGGGCGACCCGGCGCGCTCCGGCGCGGCTGTAGTGCTTCTGCGGCGGGACGCTCTTGGAGCCGCCCATCACGTCGTAGAGCATGAATCCCGCGGCCATGTAGGGGCGCTCCCAGAACCGACGGGTGAGCGGGAAGAGGAACTTCAGCGGGGTGACCAGGTGTGGGGCCAGGCGCGTCATGCTGAGCTCACGCTCGTGCAGTGCCTCGGCGACCAGGCCGAAGTCGAGCTGCTCGAGGTAGCGCAGTCCGCCGTGGAACATCTTCGAGCTGCGGGACGAGGTGCCGGCGGCGAAGTCCCGGGCCTCGACGAGCGCCACGTTGAGCCCCCGGGTGGCCGCGTCCAGGGCGCTGCCGGTGCCCACCACCCCCCCGCCCACGATCACGATGTCGAAGGTGTCCTCCGACAATCTGCGCCAGGCCTCGGCGCGACGGTCGGGGCCGAGGACGGATCGGGACCTGGTCGTGGGCATGGATGCTCCCCTGAAGGGGCCGGGCGCGGGTTCCGGCCGGTCGTCGACGACTCTACGCGCGAGCGGACGTAGTCTTGGCCGTGTGACTCGCAGCACCTACATTCTGGCGATCGACCAGGGCACCACGTCGACGCGGGCGATCCTCTTCGACGACCGGGGCATGCCGGTGCCCGCGGCGACGGCCCAGGTCGAGCACCGGCAGATCCTGCCCAGGGCGGGCTGGGTGGAACACGACCCCCTGGAGATCTGGCGGAACGTGCGGGCCGCCATGGCCCAGGTCGCGAGCAGTGTGGATCTCGAGCCGGCGGCGGTGACCGCCATCGGGATCACCAACCAGCGCGAGACCACGGTGGTGTGGGACAAGGCCACCGGCGAACCGGTCCACAACGCGATCGTCTGGCAGGACACCCGCACCTCCGGCATCTGCGCGCGCCTGGCCGATGCTCACCCCGACGGCGACGACCGGTTCCGCGACGCCACCGGCCTGCCCCTGTCGACCTACTTCGCCGGTCCCAAGATCCGGTGGATCCTCGAGCATCTGGACTCCCGGGGGGAGCGCGGCACCGAGCGGGCCGAGGCCGGGGAACTGCTGGCGGGGACCATCGACTCGTGGCTGGTGTGGAACCTCACGGGTGGGCGCAGGGGTGGCGATGACGACGAGGCGGCCCTCCACGTCACGGATGTCACCAACGCGTCGCGGACCCTGCTCATGGATCTGCGGACCCTGGAGTGGAGTGACGAACTGTGCCGTGAGGTCGGCGTCCCCCGGGCGATGCTGCCGCGGATAGTCCCCTCCTCCGGGGTACTGGGGCACGTGACGACGCGGCGGATGTTCGGCGGTACGCCCATCGCCGGGATCCTCGGAGACCAGCAGGCGGCGATGTTCGGCCAGACGTGCTTCGAGCCGGGCGAGGCCAAGAACACCTACGGCACGGGTGCGTTCCTGCTGCTCAACACGGGCACCACCCCCCAGTTCAGCGAGAACGGGCTGCTCACGACCGTCTGCTACCAGCTGGGGGACGACGACCCCGTGTACGCACTCGAGGGGTCCGTGGCCGTGGCCGGGTCACTGGTGCAGTGGCTGCGCGATAATCTCGGGGTGATCTCGACCGCGGACGAGACCGAGGCCCTGGCCGAGTCCTTGGACGACAACGGTGACTGCTACCTGGTGCCGGCGTTCTCGGGGCTGCTCGCACCGCGGTGGCGGCCGGATGCCCGCGGCGCGATGGTCGGCCTGACCCGCTTCCACACCCGGGCACACCTGGCGCGGGCGGCTCTCGAGGCCACGGCGTTCCAGAGCCGTGAGATGGCCGCCGCGATGGTCGCCGACGCCGGGGAGTCCGCCGACGCCCTGCGGGTGGACGGCGGGATGGTGGTCAACGACTTCCTCATGCAGTTCCAGGCCGACATCCTCGGGGTGGACGTGATCCGTCCGGAGGTGACCGAGACCACCGCGCTGGGTGCCGCGTTCGCCGCCGGCCTCGCGGTGGGTCAGTGGGACTCCCCCGGCCGGCTCCGCGAGCTGTGGCGGGAGGACCGTAGGTGGACGCCGCAGATGCCCGAGCAGGAGCGCCAACGGCTGATCGGTCGATGGGACGACGCGGTCGAGCGGACGCTGGGCTGGGCGGACGTCGAGGGCTGAACCGGCAGCCGCGCGGGCTTGCCGGCCTGCGCGGTCCCACGGTCGGGACCCCGGCGTCCGCGTGCACGCCGTCCGACGCGGCGTCAGACGGCGTGGAAGACCGCCGGCCGCAGCGGACGGACGGCCAGTCGGGAGCCCGTCTCGACGCGCTGACCTGTGGGTACCGGCACGGCGCAGATCTGGTCGGTGCCGTCGAATCGCATCCGCACCAGGGTCCGGGCGCCCCCGAACTCCACGGCGGTGCACACGGCGTGGCCACGGATCTCCTCGTCGTCGTCTCCGGCGGTGTGCCCGTCGGCCCCGATCCCGCGCACCTCCAGGCTCTCGGGGCGCCACAGGACGGTCCCTCGTCCCCTGGCGGGCGAATCCAGCGACACGGTGCCGAGGACCGTCTCCGCCGTCACGCCGGTCGCCGTGGCCGGCAGGGCGACGGTCTCGCCGGAGAGATCGGCGACCCCGCGGCTGACCGGATGGTGGTAGAGCCTCTCGGGGGTGTCGACCTGGGCGAGCTCCCCGTCGATGAGGACCGCGACGCGATCAGCCGTCGCCATCGCCTCGGAACGGTCGTGCGTGACGAGGATGGAGGTGGCCCCGGCTTCGGCGAGCAGTGCCGCGACCTCCGCTCTCACCGCTCCGCGCAGGGCCGCGTCGAGCGCGCTGAAGGGCTCGTCGAGCAGGATCAGCCCGGCACCGGGAGCGAGTGCCCGCGCGAGTGCCACCCGCTGCTGTTGACCGCCCGACAGCTGTGATGGCCGATCACCCGCCCGGTCCGCCAGCCTGACCAGGTCGAGCACCTCGCGGACACGCTCGGCGCGTTCGGCGCGGCCGCGCCACCTCGCGAGCGGGCCGGGCGGAACCAGTCCGAACCCCACGTTGTGCGCCACGTCCAGGTGGGGGAACAGCGCGCCCTGCTGGGGAACCAGCCCGATCCCGCGCCGCTGGGCACTGAGCCGGTCGATGCGACGACCGTCCAGCAGGATCCGTCCGGACGACACCGGGTGGAGACCCGCGATCATGCGCAGCATCGTGGTCTTCCCCGATCCGGAGGCGCCCAGTACCGCCACCGATTCCCCCGCCTCCACCCGCAGGCCGACGCCGCGGACCACCGAGGTGCCGTCATAACCGCCGGAGACGGCGTCGAGTTCCAGTACCCCGCCGGGGCTGGGATTCCAGGTCATGGCTCGCTCCGCTCGGTCTCGTTCGCCGGACCCGGGGCCACTGTCGCCGCCCCCGGGGTGCGCCCGCCGCCCGCGCCCCAGCCGAACGACCGACTCAGCACGAACGCGGGGATGACGGCCACCACCACCAACATGGCGGCGTACGGGGCCGCCTGCGAATAGGCCGCCACCTCGGTGTGCGACCACATCGCGGTGGCGAGCGTCTCGGTGCCCGTGGGCCGCAGTAGTAGCGTGGCGGGCAGTTCCTTGGCCACGCTGAGGAACACGAGGCTCCCGCCCGCGAGGATCCCCGGCATCGCCAGTGGCGCGACCACCCGCGCGAACGTGCGCAACCGCCCGGAGCCCAGTCCGGCGGAGACATCCTCGAGGCTCACCGGGATGGCACTGACCGACGAGCGCACCACCCCCACCGCGAGCGGCAGGAACAGCACCACGTAGGCGAACACCAGCATCGGTGTCTGCTGGTAGAGGCCCGGCACCAGTCGGATACCCACGAACACCACCGCGAGGCCCACCGTGATGCCCGGGAGCGCGAAGCCGACCTGCGCGACGGTCTCGGTGGCCCGAGCGACGAGCCCGTCCGAGCGTGCCGCGAGGATCCCGATGGGCAGCGCCAGCACGATGGTGGCCAGCGCCGCCACCGCCGAGACCCCGGCGGTCGTGAGGGCGGCCCGGAACACCGGCGCCCACGAGACGTCCACGCTCGCTGCCGCGCGCACCCACCGGGCGAGGCCGACGAGTGGGCCGAACACCCCGCCCGCGAGGATGACGGCGACGACGACGAGGGCGGGCACCTTCAGGCGTCCCAGCGGTAGCCGGGTGGGCGCCGAGTCCACCCCGGCGCCGACCCTCGCGACCTCACCGCGCCTGGCCCGCCGCTCGCCGACCATCACGACCAGGGCCAACACGATGAGGACGCAGGCCAGGACGGCCGCCGGGACGCGGTCGAACGCCGCCCGGTAGGAGTGGTAGATGCCCAGGGTGAACGCCTCGTAGCGGAGCATCGCGACCGCCCCGAAGTCGGACAGCGTGTACAGCGCCACCAGGAGCCCGCCCGCGGCGACGGCCGGTCGGATCTGCCGGAAGGTCACCCCGAACACGGCGCGGGTGGTGCCGTGACCGAGGGTGCGCGCGACCTCCTCCAGTCCCGGGTCCACCCGCCGGAGGGCGGCGGAGGCGGGGAGGAACACGTACGGGTAGCAGGAGATGGTGAGCACCGCGACGGCCCCCGGCAACCCGAGGACCTCCGGGAAGTCGGCCACCCAGAGGTAGCCGAGGACATACGACGGGGTGGCCAGCGGAACGCACAGGAGCGCACCGATGACCGGGGCCCCCGGTAGGTCCGTGCGGACCACGAGCCACGCCATCCCCACCCCGACGATCACGCTGGCGGTGGTGACCAACACGACCAGCACGACGGTGTTGCCGAGGAGGGTCAGCGTCCGACCGGAGCCGAGCACCTCGGCGGCGGACGCCGGGCCGCGTTCGCCCGCCCGGATGACCAGGTAGACCAGCGGGATGAGCGTCGCCGAACACGCCAGCACGGCGGCGGTCCCGAGCAGGGGCCGGCCGCCGCGCAGTCGCGTTAGCAGGTCGATGTCCGGTCCGTCAGATCATGCCGACGCGGGCGAGCATGGCCTGCGTCTGCTCGAGACCGTCCAGCTGACCGAGGTCGATGTCCGGGCCTCCGAGCGTCTCCAGCGGAGGGAGACCGGCCGCATCCGTGGCGATCCCCGGGACCACGGGGTACTCGCTGGTCTCCTCGACGAAGTACGTCTGGGCCGGTTCGGCCAGGAGAGCCTCCACCACACGGCGGGCGTCGTCGGGGCGGTCCGTGGAGGCGAGGATCGCCACGCCCGCGACGTTGACGAGCGCACCCGGGTCACCCTGCGCCATGTACTTCACGCGGGCGCGCATGTTCTCCGCACCCCGCTCCGCGGCCGAGTTGTACCAGTAGTAGTGATTGGTCAGACCGAGTTCGACGGTGCCCGCGTCGACGGCCTGCAGGAGCGCGTTGTTGTTCTCGAAGGTCAGCGGGTCGTTGGCGAGGAAGTCCCGCAGCCACTGCTCGGCGGCCTCGTCTCCCCGGTCCACTCGCAGCGCCGTGACGAAGGACTGGAACGACGCGTTGGTGGGCGCGTAACCCACTCGCCCCTTCCACTCGGGGGCCAGGACCGCGTCGATGGTGTCGGGCACCTCCGCCTCGTCCAGCGTCCGGGAGTCGTAGATCAGGACGCGCGCCCGCAGACTGGTCGCGACCCACGTGTCGTCTGCCGCCCGGTACTCGGCGGGGACGACGCCGGTCACGGACTCGTCGAGCTCCTGTAGCAGGCCCGCGTTGTCGAGGGCGCCGAGGGCGCCGGCGTCCTGCGAGAAGAACACGTCCGCGGGGCTGGCCTCCCCCTCCTCCGCGATCTGCGCCGCCATCTCGGGGGTGGAGGCGTACCGCACCTCGATGTCCACGCCGGTGGAGTCCGAGATCTGCTCGATCAGCGGGGCCACGAGGCTCTCGCTGCGACCTGAGTACAGCACCAGCGGTTCCGACTCGTCGGAGTCCGAGGTGCAGGCCGCCAGCCCGAGCACGAGGGATCCGGCGGTGGCCAGGGCTGCGAGACGGCGCAGCGTCATGGTGGCTCCTTCACGGTTTTCGGCGCCGTGTCGTCGACGCCGACGGAGCTTAGCCTAACCTGAACGGCCATTCCGGGGCAGTGCGCGGGGCACGCGACATCGTCTCCATCGCACCGGATGCCGGGGTCAGTCGAGGTCGTCGTGGCGCATGAGCTGGCGAGCCGCCTCCGTGATCGTGCCCGTCATCGACGGGTAGACCGAGAACGAGCCCGCGAGATCGCCCACTGTGAGCTGGTTCCGCACCGCCACCGAGATCGGCAGGATGAGCTCGGAGGCGGTGGGGGCGACGACCACGCCGCCGATCACCACTCCCGAGGCCGGACGACAGAAGAGCTTGACGAAGCCGCGGCGCAGGCTGCGCATCTTGGCCCGCGGGTTACCGGACAGCGGCATGACCTCCACGCGCGCCGGCACCTCGCCGCTCTCGATCTGCGCGTGCGAGATACCGACGGTGGCGATCTCCGGGCGCGTGAACACCGCCGAGGCGACGGTCCGCAGCTTGATGGGGCTGACGCCCTCGCCGAGTGCGTGGTACATCGCGATGCGCCCCTGCATGGCGGCCACGGACGCGAGCGGGAACAGGTCGGTGCAGTCGCCGCCCGCGTAGATCCCCGGCGCGGAGGTCCGCGAGACGCGGTCGACCTTGATGTGGCCGCTGCGCTGCAGTTCGACGCCGGCGCTCTCCAGGCCGAGTCCCTCGGTGTTGGGAACGGAACCCACGCAGATGAGGGCGTGGGAGCCCTTGACCGTGCGGCCGTCGCCGAGCCGGACGATGATCCCGTCCTCGAAGTGCTCGACCGCGTCGGCACGTGCGTGCTTGACCAGCGACACGCCCCGCTCGCTCAGCGCCTCCTCCAGCACCAGGGCGGCGTCGGCGTCCTCGTGCGGCAGCACACGGTCGCGGCTGGACACCATGGTCACCTTGACGCCCATCTCGGTGAACGCCGAGACGAACTCCGCACCGGTGACGCCCGAGCCGATGACCACGAGGTGCTTGGGCAGCTCGGTGAGGTCGTAGAGCTGACGCCAGTTGAGGATCCGCTCGCCGTCCGGCTCGGCCCCCGACAGCACCCGGGGACTGGATCCGGTGGCGATGAGCACCACGTCGGCGTCGAAGATCTTCTCCTGGCCGCCCTCGAAGGTCACCGCGATGCGGTGCGAGGCCATACCGGGCTGGGAGTCGTGGAGACGGGCCCGTCCGGAGAGCAGCCGCACGCCCTCGCGCTGGAGCTGCGACCGGATGTCCGCGGACTGGGCGCGGGCCAGGGACTTCACCCTGCCGTTGACCTGGCCCAGCTTGTAGGCGGTGGGATCGAAGTGCGCCTGCACGCCCATCTCCTCGGCCCGCCGCATGTCCGTGCGGACGCCGGTGGTGGCGATGAACGTCTTGGACGGGACGCAGTCGCTGAGGACGCAGTTGCCACCGATGCCGTCGGAGTCGACGATCGTGACGTCCGCACCGTACTGGGCCGCGACCAGCGCGGCCTCGTATCCGGCGGGTCCGCCGCCGATGATGATGATGCGTTGCGTCACATGTCCTCCACGGCTCACAGGGGTAAGGGCCGGGCGCCGCGGCCCGCTGTGGCGGATCGCGTCACGTCCGCCGTACACGGTAGTCGAACGTCTCGATCGGGGACGCCGGGACATCTGGCCGGCACCGCCCGAGGGGCTAGGGTTGTGGGCGTGCCTCTCTACGCCGCGTACGGGACGAACATGTATCCCGATCAGATGAACACCCGCGCGCCGCACTCTCCCTTCGCCGGGACGGGGTGGCTCGAGGGTTGGCGCCTGACCTTCGCCGGGGACGACCCCACGTGGGAGGGTGCTGTCGCCACCGTCGTCGAGGACCCGGACTCCAGGGTGTTCGTGGTGCTCTACGACGTCCCCGACGAGGACGTCCGCGCCCTCGACCGCTGGGAGGGCACGGATCAGATGCCCGCGCGCAAGATCCGGGTCCGCATCACCCGCCGGCCCACCGTGCCCGACGGCCCCCCTGTCGGCGCGCAGGAGTCCGAGTTCGCGGTGGACGCCGCCCCGGCCGGCACCGACGACACCGTGCTCGCCTGGCTGTACGTGATGGACGCCTTCGAGGGCGGCCTGCCGTCGGCGCGGTACCTGGGCCTGCTCGCGGATGCCGCCGAGTGCGCGGGTGCCCCCGAGTCCTACGTGCACGAGCTGCGCACCCGCGAATCGCGCAACGTCGGTCCGGGCGCCTGACGCGGATGGCGCACCTGCTGTCCCCCACCGGCGAGGCCCGCGCGGCCGCCGCCCGGATCGCCGAGCTGAGCGACCGGGGCCACCACGATGTGGCCCTCGTCCTGGGATCGGGGTGGTCCGAGGTCGTGACCGGACTCGCGGATCCGGGCACCGCCGTGACGATCCCCGCGGCCGACCTGCCCGGGTTCGTCGTCCCCGCCGCCGCCGGTCACCGCGGGACCGTCACCAGCTGCCTGGTCGACGGGGTCCCGCTGCTGTCCGTGGCCGGGCGCACCCACCTCTATGAAGGCAGGGGAACCGGGCCGGTCGTGCACCCCGCCCACGTGGCGGCGGCGGTCGGGGCCCGCGCGCTGGTGCTCACCAACGCCGCCGGGGGCCTGCGTGACGACATGTCCGTCGGCGACCTCGTGCTCATCCGCGACCATCTCAACCTCACCGGGCGCTCGCCGTTGACCGGGCCGGTGTTCGTGGACCTGGTGGACGCCTACTCCCCCAGGCTGCGCGCCGCGGCCGCCGACGCGATCGGGTCCGCCGAGACCGCAGCAGCCGAGGGAACCGCCACCCGTCCGCCGGAGGGCGTCTACGCCGCCATGCCCGGCCCCCAGTACGAGACGCCGGCCGAGATCCGCATGCTGCGTACCCTCGGGGCCGACCTCGTGGGGATGTCGACGGTTCCCGAGACCATCGCCGCCCGCGGGCTCGGACTCGAGGTGGTCGCGGTGTCGCTCGTGACGAACCTCGCCGCCGGTGTCACCGGTCAGCCGCTGGACCACACCGAGGTGCTGGCCGCCGGCGCCGCCGGGTCCGCCCGCCTGACCGGGGCCCTGCGCGCGCTCGTCCCCGCCGTGGCCCGCGCCTGAGGGCGACCGGTGACCGCGCCCGTGCCCGATCCCGCCCCGCTGGCCTTCGGCACCGCCGGCGTCCGCGCACCCCTCGGGCCCGGGCCCGACCGGATGAACGAGCGGACCGTCGCCGCCGTCGCGACCGCCGTCGCACGGTATCTGCGGGAACGTGAACCGACCGGGTCGACGGTCATCGTGGGCGGAGACGCCCGGCACGGGTCGGCCCGATTCGTCGACGTCGCGGCTGCGGTTATCGCGGCGCACGGCCTCGTCGTCGTCGTGCCCGGCGCGCCCGTCCCCACCCCGGTCGTCGCCGCGGCGGTCCGCTCGCGCGGCGCGGTGGCCGGGCTCATGGTGACCGCCTCCCACAACCCCGCGAGCGACAACGGCGTCAAGGTCTACGGGCGCGGCGGCGCGCAGATCGTGCCGCCGACGGACGCCCGGATCGAGCGGCACCTGCACGCCGCGATGCGGGAGGGCGTCGGCGTGCCCACGGCCGTACCCGGGTCGGTTCGTGTGGACCCCACGCTCGTCGACGACTACGAGGCGGCCGTCGTCGCGGCCCTGCCCCGGCCCGGTCGGCCGCCCCGCGTGGCCCTGACCCCCGTCCACGGCGTGGGCGGCGAGCTCTGCCGTCGCGTCCTGGCCGGGATCGGGGTGCGCGACGTGACCCTGGTGGCCGAGCAGGCGGACCCGGACCCGGACTTCCCCACCGTCGCCTCCCCCAACCCGGAGCGGCCGGGGACCACCGCACGGCTGCTGGAGCTGGCCGCGCGGATCGACGCCGACGTCGCGATCGCGCTCGACCCGGACGCCGACCGGTGCGCCGTGGGATTCGCCGACGCGGACGGTCGGTGGCGGATGCTCGACGGCGACGAGACGGGCGCGGTGCTCGCCGACCACCTGCTGCGCGAACCGCTTCCGGGATCGGCCGCGGGCGAGGGGCACGGCCTGCCGGTGGTCGCGTCGACGATCGTCTCCTCGCGGTTGCCGTCGCTGCTGGTCCCGGCGCGCGGCGGACGGTACGTGTCGACACTGACCGGGTTCAAGTGGCTCATGCGGGCCGGCGAGCCGCTGCGGTACGCGTACGAGGAGGCGATCGGGCACTGCGTGCTGCCACACGTGGTCGCCGACAAGGACGGGATCGCGGCGGCAGCGGTGTGGTGTGCGATGGTCGGGTCGGGCGGGCCGTCGGTCGGCGCGCGGCTCGCCGCGCTGGACTCGGAGTTCGGGGCGCACCTCCGGCGGAACGTGGCGCTGCCCCTGGCGGCCGACTCGGACCCGGCGGCGGCGCTCCGGCGGGCTGCCGGGCTGCTCGCCTCCGTCGGTGAGGTCCGGCCACTGGAGGGCACCGCGGGCTTCCGGGTGGACTCGGGAGGTGCCCGCGCGGTGGTACGGCCCTCCGGCACGGAGCCGCTGCTCAAGACGTACGTCGAGGCGTGGACTCCGCCGGCGCCCTCGACATCGGACCGCGACGACGCCGCCCGGCGACTCGCGGAGCTCGGTGACGCGGTCGCGGGCGCGGTGGGCGGTTAGCGGCTGTCGGCTGGCGGTTGCCGACTGGCGGTTGCCTGCTAGCGGGGCCCGAAGAGTCGGTCGCCCGCGTCACCCAGGCCGGGGACGATGAAGGCGTTCTCGTCGAGGCACTCGTCGATCGTCGCGGTGACCAGGGTCGCCGCCAGCCCGGAGGTGCGCACGGCCTCGATACCCTCCGGTGCACACAGGACGCACACCACGGTGACGCCGGTCGCCCCGCGCGCCGCGAGTGTCTCCAATGTCGACACCAGCGACCCGCCCGTGGCGAGCATCGGGTCCAGGACCACTACGTGGCGACCGGCGAGGTCGTCCGGCAGCGAGCACAGGTAGGACACCGGCTCGTGACTCTCCTCGTCGCGGGCCAGGCCGATGAACCCGACCTGCGCGCCCGGCATCAGACGGGTAGCCGGATCCAGCAGGCCCAGTCCGGCCCGCAGCACCGGCACCACGAGCGGCACGCCGTCCACCGCGACCGCGGTGGTGTCCGTGATCGGCGTGGTCACGGTGACCTCGGTCGTCGGCACGGACCGGAAGGCCTCGTAGCAGAGCATGGTGCCGAGGGCGTCCATCGCGGCGCGGAACCCGGCGGTGTCGGTGGCGGAGTCGCGCAGCGTACGGAGCCGGTCCCCGACCAGTGGGTGATCCACGACGATGATGTCCATGCCCGTCAGGATTCCATACGGACGGAATTCCGGATCGGGTGGAACCGGATCGCCTTCCCAGCGCGTCGAACCCTGTGACGGGACGAGAAGAGCGACGAGGGGACGTAGGACATGACGGACGGGGCGATCGACGTCCATGTCGACGGTTTACGAGAACTGGGAACGGGATTGACGACCCTTGCCGACACGCTCGGGGGAGCACTGGAGGCTGTGGACGGGTTGCCGATCGAGGCGGTGGCGCCGGTGGTCGGGCCCGTGGGTGCCGACTTCATGTCGGCTCTGATGGCCGCGACCGCACGACACCGCGAGGTCCTCGCCGGCCTCACCCGCGTCACCGACGCCGCCGGGGAGCTCGTACTCGAGACGGCCCGGCTGTACGAGGAGTCCGACGTCGCCGGCGCGAGGGCGATCGACGGCGCCGGGAGCGGTCTGGACGAGAGGTGGGTGTGATCCGGTGATCGCCGACGCGCTGGCCTACGCCGGCCCCATCAAACAGATCCTCGATCTGCTGTCCGCGGAGGAGTTCGTCCCCGACGAGGCGCAGAACATCATGAGACCGGTCAGCGACGGGTTGGGGGCGGCCCAGCAGCTGGGCCCGCCTCTGGAGCGCCTGTTGTCCGAGTCGTGGGACTCCCTGGCCTCCCTGGGTGCCGCGCACTCGATCGCCGAGGTGGGTCGGACGATGGGGGCGCTCGGTGAGTCCGCGGCGGAGATAGCACGGGTCACCGCCGTGGCCGCGGAGATCGTGGTCCGTGGGACGGTCGAGGTGATCGGGATCGTGCAGCAGTTCCTCGCCCGCGCCGCCGCCATGGGCCCGGCTCTGCTCACCCCGCCGGGACAGGCCGCCCTGCTCGGACTGGCCGCCGAGCACCTGGCGCGGGGGATCCAGGTGGCCGAGCGGGTGCAGTCCGAGCTCAGGGTGCCGACCGCCGAGATGCGGGCCATCGCCGCCGGCATCCCCCCGGCGCCCCGCATGCCGGGTGCGATCGGTGCCGATTCCGGCACGGGGGGCGCGATCAACGCCTCGACGGTGGCCTACACCGGGTCCGGGCCGGGCGCGATCTCCACCGCCGTCGGCGGCGCGTCCGGGGGTGGGGCTTCCGGCGGTGCGGCGGGCGGTGCGTTCGACGGCGGCTCGTCGGGCGGCGCGGCGGAGAGCGCCGCGGGGCCCGGCAGGGCACCGGGATCCGCGGGATCCGGTGGTGCCGGTGGTGCCGGTGGTGCCGGCTCCGGGATGATCGGCGGCGGCACCGAGGTGACCCTGCCCGACGGCTCGGTCGCCAACGCCCCCAACGAGCAGGCCGCCGGGGCTGTCCGCAACGCGCTCAGCCAGCAGGGCGTGCCGTACGTGTGGGGCGGCACCACGCCCGGGCAGGGGCTGGACTGCAGCGGCCTGACGCAGTGGGCGTACGGGGACGCGGGTGTGGAGATCCCCCGCCTGGCCCAGGAACAGGGGGTGGGCGTCCAGGTGTCCGCCCGGGACCTCATGCCCGGTGACCTCCTCGTGTGGGACGGTCACGTCGCCATGTTCATCGGCAACGGGCAGATCGTGGAGGCCGGGGACCCCGTAGCGGTCTCCGGCCTGCGCACCGACAATATCGGCATGACCTTCCACGGGTTCTATCGCCCGACCGGCGGATGACGCCCGACACCTGCCGGCGCACCGACCCGATGACCGGGGTGGTCGCCGAGGTCGGCACCGACGGCGTGCCGGTGGGCTTGGCCCTGCCGGCCGGGCTCCTCGACCGTCCGCCCGCGGAGGTGGCGCGGGCGGTCCTGCGCACCCTCACCGCGGCGGCGGGCGACGCCCGCGACCTCCTGGAGCGCCTCGCCGCGGAGGACTGGGACGAGCAGGACTGGGACGAGCAGGGCTGGGACGACGGCGACGCCGAGATGGCCGGGGTCCCCGGGTGAGCGGTGGCGGGCTGGACGTCGAGGCGTTCCTCGATCGCCTGCGGGGGATCGCGGCGGAGTGGGAGTCGGCCCACGACCAGCTGGAGACGCTGCGGGTGACGGTGACCAGCCGGGACCACCTCGCCACCGCCACGGCCGACTCCGGCGGGACGGTGGTGGACCTCGTGCTGGCGCCCGGGTTGCGCAGGCACGGCTCCGAGGCGGTGTCGGCGTCGATCCTCGAGGCCACATCGGATGCCGTGGGGCAGGCCAACGCGCGTCGCGCGGAGCTCGTCTCGGGATCCGTCGCCCTCGCCGTGAGCGGTCGCAAGCGCGCCGCCGAGGACGCCGCCCGCGAGCACACAGACCCCGCCCCGGCGGGCCGTGGCACCGGCTGACGGGCCGTGGATATGCTGACCGACATGGCCAAGGACATCGTCCCGATCGAGCTCGGTCTCCCGGAGGGAGACGTCACGACCCTCTGGGCACCCAGTTGGCGGGAGGACAACGACGACTGGGAGGCGTTCCTCGGACTGGACGAGGACCTCTACGCGTTCGACTCGACGGCCGAGCTCCTCGCGCTGGTCCGCAGCGGGGCGGAGCACGATCTGCAGGACCACCCGTCGTGGGAGGAGTTCGCCGGATCGGACGTGCTCGCCTTCCGCGCCGCCGAGGAGAACTGCTACGACCTCGTCGGCGTCCTCGAGCTCCTCGGGGACGATCCGACCGAGTCGTCGGTCGACGAGATCGACCAGTCCTTCGCGATCGCCCGCTCGATCGGCGAGGTGTGCGAGCTGGACACCGTCACCAAGTTCTTCAACGGCAACCCCGTACTCGCGTCCGTCACCCACGGCATGGACGAATTCTACGGCCGGGACGGACTCAAGCTGTGGAAGTCCATCCGGAAGACGGTCGCCAAGGGCTGGGACGACGTCCTCGACGCCATCCAGGACGTCATGACCACCCCGGAGATCGACCGCGCCGAGGTCGAGCGTGCCCGTCGCGACCTCGAGACCGCGGAGGCCGCACTGCCCGAACCCGAGCCGGAGCCCGAGCCGGAGCCCGAGCCCGCCCCGACCGGTTACCCCGAGGGCTCGCTCTGGGAGAGCGTGGGGATCGACCCCGTCAGGATCGTGTTCGCCGACCAGGAGTACCTGAGCCTGCGTTGCTACCTCGGCGACCGGCCGGTCTTCCTCGGCGACGGCGACCAGGTGTACGTGTTCACCAGCGCGCGCGGCCTGTCGCGCTTCCTGGCGGACAACGACGACGCGACGCTCAGCCGGGTCGCGACCTACGAACGCGTCAAGATGGCCGCGACCGACGGCAGCCTGGACGTCCACGTCACCGACGACAACGCCTACGTCCTGGCCGGCCTGGACCGCGACATCGAGGTCGGGCCGGACATGGTGGACTCCGAGCAGCTCGGCCTGGCGGTGGAACTCGTCACCGACCTGGCGAACTACGTCGGCGACGCCGAGCTCGAAGCCGCGGTGACCGGCCGCGGATCATCGCTGCGGCGGTACCTGCACTACGTGCTCAATCCCGACGACGCCAAGCTGCTCGAGCCCACCGCGCCGTACGACGACGAGGCGTCCGAGTGGCGAGATCTGGTCGACGACGTGGAGAAGCTCGTGACGACGCCCGACATCGCCTGAACCACGCGGGCCGCGCGGCGGCCGCGGGCAGCGCCGCGCGCAGGGTCATCCGCGCGGATACGACCGCGGCGCGCGCGTCACCAGCCGCGCCGGCGCCCGGTCACCGCGCCGGCGGGTCCGCGATCAGCGCCCGTCCCCAACGCCGCCGCCAGCTCGTCGAGCGCGGCGGGTAGACGTCCCTCGTCGCCGGCGTGCACGGTGGCCACCACCTCGCCCGCGTGGACGTGGTCGCCCTCGACGCGGTGCAGCACCACCCCGGCGGCCGGGTCGATAGCCTCCCCCGGGCGGGTCCGACCCGCCCCGGAGAGCCACGAGGCTCGCCCCACCCCGAGCGCGTCCCACCGGAGCGGGCCCGTCGTGGCGGCCCGGATCTGCTCGGTGTGGGCAGCCCTGGGCAGCGGTGCGTCCGGGTCCCCGCCCTGGGCGGAGATCATCGCCCGGTAGGAATCCATCGCCCGACCGTCGCCCAGCCGGGCCCGCGGGTCGGCGTCCGAGATCCCCACCGCCGCGAGCGCCTCGCG
The DNA here is from genome assembly GCF_024732245.1 of Dietzia sp. B32. NCBI lineage: Bacteria > Bacillati > Actinomycetota > Actinomycetes > Mycobacteriales > Dietziaceae > Dietzia > Dietzia sp. B32. The sequence continues at coordinate 3,276,201 of NZ_CP093845.1, forward strand.
CGCCAGCTCACAGGTCAGATCGACCATGTCGTCCGGCCCGCCGCCGGCGAGGATCTCGAGGCACTCGGCCACCTCGAGCGCGTTGCCCACCGCCCGGCCCAGCGGGGTGTGGTTGGCCGTGACCAGCGCGCTGGTCCGGACCCCGGAGGCGGCGCCGATCCCCACCATCACCCGTGCCAGCTCGGCGGCCTCGGCGGGGTCGGGCAGGAACGCACCCGAGCCGTATTTCACGTCCAGAACCAGGGCCCCGGTGCCCTCGGCGATCTTCTTGCTCATGATGGACGCGGCGATCATCGGGATGGACGCGACGGTCCCGGTGACGTCCCGCAGCGCGTAGAGCGCGCGGTCGGCGGGCGCGAGATCGGCCCCGGCCGCGCAGATCACCGCCCCGGTCCGCGACAGCACGGACCGCATCTCGTCCGTGTCAAGGTCCGCTCGCCAACCCGGGATCGACTCGAGCTTGTCCAGCGTGCCACCGGTGTGGCCGAGACCTCGTCCCGACAGCTGGGGAACGGCCACGTCCCAGGTGGCCAGCAGCGGCGTCAACACGAGCGTGATCGCGTCGCCCACCCCGCCGGTGGAGTGCTTGTCGACCGTGGGAACCACCACGCCGCCGCGCGTGAGGCCGGACAGGTCCATCCGGGTCCCGGAGTCCACCATCGCCGTGGTCCACCGGGAGATCTCCCGGTCGGTCATCCCCCGGAAGCAGATCGCCATCGCGAGCGCCGACATCTGCTCGGGTGCGACCACCCCGCGGGTGAACCCGTCGACCATCCAGTCGATCTCGTCGTCGTCGAGCTCCCGCCCGTCCCTCTTGGCCTCGATGATCCGCACGGCGTCGTGGCGCGCGGTCACCTCAGGTCCTCCGGTCCGAAGGCATCCGGGAGGAGCTCGCCGAGACGCACCGCGCCGCGCGCGGTGTGGACCACGAGCCCGGGGCCGCCGTGTTCGTGGAGCAGTTGGCGGCAGCGCCCGCAGGGCGCGAGGGGTTCCCCGGTGTGGGAGACGACGACGAGCTCGAGCAGTCTCCCGCCGCCGGTGCGGTGGAGGTCGGAGACGAGAGAGCACTCTGCGCACAGGGTCAGACCGTAGGAGGCGTTCTCGACGTTGCACCCGACGACGATCCGCACCCGCCCGTCTGCTGCCCCGGCGGGTGACCCCGCGTCCGGGCCGATCGCCAACGCGGCCGCACCCACCCCCAGCCCCGAGTACGGACGGTAGGCGCCCCGGGCGGCCCCCACGGCGGCCTCGGTGAGGCTGTCGACAAGCGCGTTGCGTTGTGCTGCGGTTTCGTCGTCAGGCACCCTGTCCTACCCTTCGGTAACATCATTTAGGCTTCCCTAACTGGGAGAACCCGCTCGGATCACGGTACCCACCCTGCTTTCCCCCGGTCAGATCTCAGGTCTAAAGTCCTAGTAGGCGCCCGCTGTGCTCTAGGGCCGGAACGCGCGCCGATGGCATCAGGCCCAAGCGATTCGGAGGCACGACAAGCCCATGAGTACTGCGCAGGCGCCGGCGCGTCCGGCCCCCACAAAGAAGCTCAACCTCTACAAGGGTGACCCGGGGATGTGGTCCTGGGTCGCGCACCGCATCTCGGGCGTCGCGATCTTCTTCTTCCTCTTCGTCCACGTGCTCGACACCGCTCTCGTCACGGTGAGCCCGGAGAGCTACAACGCGGTCATCGACACGTACAAGTCCCCGATCGTCGGCCTCATGGAGATCGGCCTGGTCGCGCTCGTGCTCTTCCACGCACTCAACGGTCTCCGGATCGTCCTCATCGACTTCTGGTCGAAGGGTGCCAAGTACCAGCGCCAGATGCTGTGGGCGGTCCTGGCGATCTGGGTCGTGGTGTTCGCCGCGGCCACCGCCCGCCTCCTCTTCCTTCTCTTCCAGCACCTCTAAGGGGAACGATCACCATGGCAGACGCACCTGTTCTCCAGACGTCCTACGACCGGCCGGCCTCCCTGGCGCAGCCGCGCTCGCCCCGCCTGCGCTCGCGCGGCAACTTCGAACGCTCCGCGTGGATCTTCATGCGCTACTCGGGCGTCGCGCTGGTCATCCTCACGATCGGCCACCTCACCGTCGGCCTGATGATCGACGAGGGCGTCCACCGGATCGACTGGGCGTACGTGGCCGACCGCTGGCAGAGCCCGTTCTGGGCCGTGTGGGATCTCCTCATGCTCTGGCTGGCCATGCTCCACGGCGGCAACGGTGTCCGCACCGTCATCGCGGACTACTCGCGCAAGGACTCGACCCGGTTCTGGCTCAACTCGATCCTGTTCGTCGCCACCGGCCTCGTCCTGGTCCTGGGCACCTACGCCATCTTCGGCCTCGCCTACGACATCTGATCGCGGCTGAATTCGTCCGCGGACTTCACTTCTCCGAAAGCGAGCACTGAGTAACCCATGACCGATCGTCAGGTCCACCAGCATCAGTACGACGTCGTGATCGTCGGCGCCGGCGGCGCAGGCATGCGCGCGGCCATCGAGTCGGGCCCGCGTACCCGTACCGCGGTCCTCACCAAGCTCTACCCCACCCGCTCCCACACCGGCGCCGCCCAGGGCGGCATGTGCGCCGCCCTCGCGAACGTCGAGGAGGACAACTGGGAGTGGCACACGTTCGACACGGTCAAGGGCGGCGACTACCTCGTCGACCAGGACGCCGCGGAGATCATGGCCAAGGAGGCCATCACCGCCGTCATCGACCTGGAGAACATGGGCCTGCCGTTCAACCGCACGCCCGAGGGCAAGATCGACCAGCGGCGCTTCGGTGGCCACACCCGTGACCACGGCAAGGCGCCCGTGCGTCGCGCGTGCTACGCCGCCGACCGCACGGGTCACATGATCCTGCAGACCCTGTACCAGAACTGCATCAAGCACAAGGTCGAGTTCTTCAACGAGTTCTACGTCCTCGACCTCTGTCTGACCGAGACCCCGGAGGGCCCCGTGGCCACCGGTTGCGTGGCCTACGAGCTCGCGTCCGGCGACCTCCACGTGTTCCACTCCAAGGCCACGGTGTTCGCCACCGGCGGCTCGGGCCGCATGTACAAGACCACCTCCAACGCCCACACCCTCACCGGTGACGGCATGGCCGTGGTGTTCCGCAAGGGCCTGCCGCTGGAGGACATGGAGTTCCACCAGTTCCACCCGACCGGTCTGGCCGGCCTGGGCATCCTCATCTCGGAGGCCGTCCGAGGCGAGGGCGGCATCCTGCGCAACGCCGACGGCGAGCGCTTCATGGAGCGGTACGCGCCCACCATCAAGGACCTCGCGCCGCGTGACATCGTCGCCCGGTCGATGGTCCTGGAGGTCCGCGAGGGCCGCGGTGCAGGTCCGAACAAGGACTACGTCTACATCGACGTCACCCACCTCGGCGCCGACGTGCTCGAGGAGAAGCTGCCCGACATCACCGAGTTCTCGCGCACCTACCTGGGAGTCGACCCGGTCACCGAGCTCGTCCCGGTGTTCCCCACCTGTCACTACGTCATGGGCGGCATCCCCACCAACATCCAGGGCGAGGTGCTCCGCAACTCGAACGACGTGGTCCCGGGCCTGTACGCCGCCGGCGAGTGCGCCTGCGTGTCCGTGCACGGCTCCAACCGCCTGGGCACCAACTCGCTGCTGGACATCAACGTGTTCGGTCGGCGCGCCGGCATCGCCGCCGCCGAGTACGCGGCCGCCCACGAGTTCGTGGAGCTGCCCGACGAGCCCGAGAAGATGGTGCGCGACTGGATGGAGAGCATGCTGGCTCCCCACGGTTCGGAGAACGCCGCCGACATCCGTAGCGAGATGCAGGCCATGATGGACGACAAGGCGTCGGTGTTCCGCAACGAGCAGTCGCTCACCGAGGCCCGTGACGAGCTGCGCGCCCTCAAGGCCCGCTACGCCGACGTCACGGTCAGCGACAAGGGCAAACGTTTCAACACCGAGCTCCTGGAGGCCGTCGAACTGGGCTTCCTCCTCGAGCTGGCGGAGGTCACCGTCGTGTGTGCCCTCAACCGCGAGGAGTCCCGCGGCGGCCACTCCCGTGAGGACTTCCCGGACCGTAACGACGCCGACTACATGAAGCACACGATGGCGTACAAGGAGACCGGACTCGATCTGCTCTCCGAGATCCGGCTGGATTGGAAGCCGGTTGTGCAGACCCGCTACGAGCCGATGGAGCGTAAGTACTGATGAGTTCCGCAGTCGACACCACCAAGTCCACGGACGGCACCACCGACCGCCCGGTCCCCCCCGGCTCGACCATGGTCACGCTGAAGATCGCCCGGTTCAACCCGGAGGATCCGGACTCGGCCGGCTGGAAGGAGTACGAGGTCCCGGCCCTGCCGTCCGACCGCCTACTCAACCTGCTGATGTACGTGAAGAACTACATCGACGGCTCGCTCGCGTTCCGTCGGTCGTGCGCCCACGGCGTCTGCGGGTCCGACGCCATGCTCATCAACGGCGTCAACCGACTGGCGTGCAAGGTCCTCATGAAGGACATGCTCCCCAAGGACGGCAAGTCCATCACCATCACGGTTGCCCCGATCCGCGGGCTGCCGGTGGAGAAGGACCTGTACGTCGACATGGAGCCGTTCTTCAAGTCGTTCCGTGACGTCATGCCGTACCTCATCACCTCCGGCAACCAGCCGACCGCCGAGCGCATCCAGTCGCCGACGGACCGCGCCCGCTTCGACGACACCACCAAGTGCATCCTCTGTGCCTGCTGCACGACCTCCTGCCCCGTGTTCTGGGCCGACGGGTCGTACTTCGGGCCGGCGGCGATCGTCAACGCGCACCGGTTCATCTTCGACTCCCGTGACGAGGGCGCAGCCGAGCGGCTGGAGATCCTCAACGACGCCGAGGGCGTGTGGCGCTGCCGCACCACCTTCAACTGCACCGACGCGTGCCCCCGTGGCATCCAGGTGACCCAGGCGATCCAGGAGGTCAAGCGCGCACTGCTGTTCGCGCGCTGATCGACCAGACTGCTCACCCGTGGCGTTCCGGCGCCGCGACGCAGCACCGACAGGGGCCGCACCCTCCACTCATGGGGAGTGCGGCCCCTTCGCCATGTGCCCGGTTCGCCGAGCTGTGGCCGACCCCGAGCAGCCCCATAGCGCACCACCCCGCAGATGCGCTGCGTCGTTGTACGCCGTCGGCTGACGGGACCGGGCACCGCCGCCCGCCAGCAGGCCCGGACGCCTCGTCGACCAGCGAGTCCGACCTGACCCGGCGTCGGCCGGACGTAGACTCGACACCCGTGACCAGCATCCGACGACGGCCCGCCCAGCGAGCGGCCGGTCTCGTGATCGCAGCCCTCGTCGCTCTGGCGCCGCTGGCACTTGCAGGTCCCGTCACGGCGGTGGAGCCCGCAGCGGACCTCCCGCTGACCGAGCCGCCGCCGGCCGCGGTGTTGCCGTCGACCACGTCGCCCGAGTACTTCGACACCCCACGCGACCTCACCGGGTGCCCCTACCGCACCACGCCTCCCGCCCCCGTCGACGAGTCCGAGGTCCCGCTGCCCGGCCGGACGGCCCCGGCCCCTCCCCCGGTGCCCGACACTCCACCGGGTGGTGACGCACTCGCGGGCTGCGAGGTCGTGGCGCCCGACGGCTTCCGGATCCCGCAGGACGTCACCGCGAGCGCGTGGCTGCTCTCCGACCTGGACACCGGCGAGATCGTGGCCGCGAAGGACCCGCACGGCCGATACCGTCCGGCCAGCCTGATCAAGACGCTGCTCGCCGCTGTCGCCCTCGACGCGCTCGACGAGGACCGGATCGTCGAGGTCGCCGATGCGGACCTCGAGGGCGCCGAGGGCAGCCTCGTGGGTGTCGGTCCTGGGGGCGAGTACACCGTGGGGCGGCTCGTCAGCGGCCTGCTGATGGCCTCCGGCAATGATGCCGCCGTGGTGCTGGCGCACCAGATGGGCGGCATCGAGCGCACGCTCGCCGCGATGAACGCCCACGCCACCGCGCTGGGGGCGCGCAGCACCCATGTCGCCACCGTGAACGGGCTCGACGGCCCGGGGATGATGTCCACGGCCTACGACATGTCGCTGATCTTCCGCGACGCGATGACCCGCCCCGCGTTCGCCGAGATCGTCGCCACGCAGTCCACCGGCTTCCCCGGGTACCCCGCCGGGGAGGGTGCGGAGCCACCGGATCCCGCGGCGGCCCCTGCGAACACCGGCCCGACTCTCCGTGCGGACGGCGTCATGATCAATCCCGGATTCGTGCTGGGCAACGACAATCAGCTGCTCTTCAACTACCCCGGTGCGATCGGTGGCAAGACCGGCTTCACCGACGACGCCCGGCACACCTTCATCGGCGCGGCCGAGCGGGACGGGCGGAGGCTCGCGGTGGTCCTGCTCGACGGCACGCGCGTCCCCAGCTCGCCGTGGCAACAGGCGGCGGCACTTCTGGACGCGGGCTTCGCGGCGGGTGACGCGGACCCGGTCGGCGTACTCGAGGCCGGCCGACAGGACTCGACCGACGACGCGACCGAACACCTGGCGGGCGGGCTCGGCACGGTGGAAGGGCAGGAGGTGGCGACCGTCGGCGGCTCGGTGTTCGAGCGCTACGGCACCGTGCTGGCTCTGGGCGCGGCGGGACTCGTCGTGGTGGCCGGGGCGGCCCTCACGCTGCGGGCGCGAAACTGACCGGCGGGACCAGTCGCCGTCCCCCCGCCCCTCACGCTCCGGCTGCGGCTCCGGCCAGGATGACCCTCAACCGCCCGGAGCACTCGTCGACCGCGGTGCGGGGGTCGTGGCCGTCCGCCATCTCGATGAGAGCGCGGAGGAGCACGACGACGACGAGGTCGGCCGCGATGTCGATGGAGGCGCCGTCCGCTCCGGCGAGCGTCTCGAGCCGGCCCAGGCTGATCCCCAGCCGTCGGCGGGCGGAGTCGACGGCGGCCGCGAGGACCCGGTGGTCGGGGTGCCCGGTGTCGACCAGTCCGCGTGCGAGCATCGCCCAGGTCTGCGGATCCCTGGTGGCGGCGACCGAGGCGAGGCGGGGCCAGTCGTCGGCCGGGTCGCTGGTCGCTGGGGAGATCAGCTCGTCGATGAACGACCCGAGGGTGTCGGCCGCACCGGACGCGAGTTCCGAGGCGAGGTCATCGACTGACTCGAAGTGCCGGTAGAAGGCCGTGGGAACGATGCCCGCCTCGCGCGCGAGCTCACGGACGACGAGCCCCGTGAAGCCGCGCGTGGCCACCCCGTTCCGGCCCGCCTCGACGATGAGTGCACGGGTGTGCCGTTTCTGTTCCGCGCGGGTCCTGGAGGTCGTCACAGTCGTCATCCTATCCCCGAGCAGCACTTACGGACGCCCATCACCCACCGACCGGGTGTAACCGCGGCCACAAACCGGCCCTCTTCCCATTTGAGAGAACAGCTGTACACTCAGAAACGTCCGGTGGTCGAACCGGACGGACGCGGATCCCGACACGCGACGGCACCGACCCGGTGCGAGGCGCGACGAACACCACCGAGTGACCGCGTCCGACGGCGTCCGACCACACCGACCCACATCCTCATCGGAGGTCCCCATGACCGCTCCGCCCGTTCGCCGACTCTTCTCCCGCCGGCTCACCCGCACCCTGCTGACGCCCCACCCGGTCGAGCACTACGTCCGCTCCCTGGGCGTGGACTGGTCCGACGACCCCACCGGGGCGACCGTCGTGGCCGTCGACCGGCCGGTCCGCGACGTCACGGTCCTCACCCTGCGGCTACCCGCCGGGGTCGACCGGCCCGCACCCGGCGCCGCGCTCGAGATCGGGGTCGTGGTGGACGGCGTCGTCCACCGCCGCCACTACTCCCCCGTCGATCCCGCGTCCCGCCGTGACGGGCTGGCGACCATCGCCGTCCGCCGCCACCCCGACGGCGTGGTCTCGAACCACCTCTGGGACCGGGCCGAGCCCGGGATGCGGCTCCTGCTCGGCAACCCGGTGGGTGAGATGGCGCTGACCGAGGCCCGCCCGGCCGACGTGCTGCTCGTCAGTGGCGGCAGCGGCATCACCCCGATGCTGGCGATCGCCTCGACTCTCGCGGCAGACGGCCACTGCACCGGCACCGGCACCGGCACCGGCACCGCGCCCGGCCGCGTCGCGTGGCTCCACTACGTCCGTCGCGTGCAGGACGCCCCGTTCCGTGACCAGCTCCGCGACCTGGCCCGGGCCGGCGTGTCGGTCCGCGTGATCCCCACGGCCGAGGGGACGACCCCGGATGGTCTGGCCGGCCATCTCACCCCGGACCATCTCGAGGCGGCGGCACCCTGGCACCGGGACGCCGCGGTCTTCCTGTGCGGCCCCGAGCCCCTGGCCCGTGGCCTCGAGGAGGCCCTCGGTGCCGAGCGGTTCTCCGGCGTCCTGCGCGAGCGCTTCACCTCCGCGACCGGGCCGGTGCCCGACGGCGACGGCGGCACCGTGACCCACCTGCGCAGCGGCGTCACCGCCCGGAACGAGGGCACCACCTTGCTCGAGGGTGCCGAGGCCGCCGGCCTGAGCCCCCAGCACGGCTGCCGGATGGGCATCTGCCACACCTGCACGGCCGTGCGCGTCTCCGGCGCCACCAGGGACCTGCGCACCGGCGAGATTGACTCCACGCCCGACTGCCACGTCCAGATCTGCATCAACGCGCCCGTAGGCGACGTCGAGATCGAGCTCTAGACCTGCCTCCCCACCCGCCCGGAACGACCCGGAAGGACCCCGTCATGACACTCCTGCAACTTCCCAGCCTCCGCCCGAAGAAGAAGTCGTCCACCGCGAAGGCCGCGAAGGCCGCGAAGGGCACCGGCCCGGACCCGATCGTGTTGTCGGCCGAATCCGTCGAGATCATCGGCCGCGAACTCGATGCCATCCGCGACCGCGTGGTGGCCGACCTCGGCACCGCCGATCGCGACTACATCCTGCGCGTGGTCCGCACCCAGCGTCGCCTCGAGCTGGCCGGCCGCGGGCTCATGTTCCTCGGCTTCCTGCCCCCGGCCTGGCTGGCCGGCGTCGCGGCGCTGAGCGCGTCCAAGATCCTCGACAACATGGAGATCGGCCACAACGTCATGCACGGCCAGTACGACTGGATGCGCGACGACATGCTCCACTCCTCGAGCTTCGAGTGGGACAACGTGTGCCCGTCCGACCAGTGGCGGCACTCGCACAACTACATGCACCACACGTACACCAACATCCTCGACCTCGACCGCGACATCGGCTACGGCCTGCTGCGGATGGAGTACGAGCAGAAGTGGAACCCGCTACGTCTGGGCAACCCCTTGTACGCGTTCGCGCTGATGATGCTGTTCGAGTGGGGCGTGATGATGCACGACCTCGAGTACGACAACGTCCTCAAGGGCAAGCGCAAGTGGTCCGACGTCAAGGGGCTGCTGACCGGCTGGTGGAACAAGGTCCGCGGCCAGGTGGCGAAGGACTACATCGTGCACCCTGCGCTGACGGGGCCGCTGTTCCCGCTGACGTTCGCCGGCAACCTCACCGCCAACCTCGTGCGCAACGTGTGGGCGTTCTCGGTGATCTTCTGCGGCCACTTCCCGTCCGGCGCCCAGGTGTTCACTCAGGAGGAGACGGCCGAGGAGACCCGCGGCGAGTGGTACGTCCGGCAGATGCTCGGTTCGGCCAACATCTCCGGGAGCCCGTTCATGCACCTGGCCACAGGAAACCTCTCGCACCAGATCGAGCACCACCTGTTCCCCGACCTGCCCGCACACCGCTACCCGGAGATCGCGGACGAGGTCCGCGCGATCTGCGAGGAGCACGGTCTGCCGTACACGACGGGCCCGTTGTGGAAGCAGGTCGCGAATGTGTGGTCCAAGATGTTCCGCCTCGCGCTGCCGCTGCCCCCCAAGGCGGAGGATGCACCGGCCGTCATCATCGAGCGCAGGAAGACTCCCGTCGCCGCCTGAGCCGCGGGTACCGTCTAAGGGCATCACCGACGAAGGGAGCGGTCCATGAGCGACTTCGAACGCAATAAGGACCAGGTCCAGGCAGGTGTCCAGGCGGGCGCGTCACTGGTGGGACGCATCGCGGTCATCATCACCGACGCGATCGGGTCGATCGCCAAAGAGGTCGGAGACTTCGTCACCGA